>NZ_JBGFGM010000085.1:0-159111 GCF_041224635.1 Leisingera sp. XS_AS12 | reverse complement strand
TTTCGAGAGCCGTTGCCGCGGTGGGGCGTGCTTTCCGTGTATGCCGGATCATTTCGGCAGAGATCGGGTTGGGGGAGGGGAGCCAGTCTTGGTTGATTCGCCCCCCCCCCCCGGTGCCGCTGCGCAGATTGCGCTCGCCATAGACATGCAACGTGCTCTTAGCGGTGTGGCCGGTCAGCGCCGCGGCCTCATGTGGCTCCATGGCCAGCTTGGCCCGTGTCGCGAAGGAGTGCCGGAAGGCGTAGAGGTTCAGGTTCATGCCCTCGAAGCGCGGTTCCTGTTTGGCAATCTGTTTGAGGATGCGGGTCATCGAGGCGCGGATGCTGTCCTTGCGCTCAGGTGAGAGGCGCAGCTTGCGGCACTGGGTGGCGAGTGCGATCAGGTTGAGCTGCCGGGTCGGGATTTTCTTGAGCACCTGCAAGCGGTATTCGGATTTCAGTTCCGCTTTCTGGTTTGTCGTTTTGGCCGATTTGATCATCAGGATGCTGGGGGCGCCGCTGCGCGTCATGGCGTTCCGGGCGGCAACGCCCAGGTTGTCGCCGGTGTCGCGCGACGCCTGTTAGACGGTCATCATGAGTTCCTGGTGGAGCGCCATCGAGGGGTTCTCGCTGACCATGCGGACCATCTCGGGCGTGAAGGCGAGGTCGATCCGCGGCACCATAAGGGCGCAGTTCCAGACCTCGATCGGGCGCATTCCGGTGAACCACATGACGTTCACGAAGAGCCTCAGGGTTCCCTCCAGGCGGGCCTTGCCGGTGCTCAGCGAGTTCAGGCTGTCGATGGGGTCATGGAGGCTCAGTTCCAATTCGATGGCCGTCAGATCCCGGGCATTGAGGAACCGCTGCGACTTCTGATCGGTGCGCGCCTTGGTGTCCCCCTTCTTACCGGTCAGCAGCTCGACGAGCTCCTCCTCAACGAGGTCATGCCCGTTCAGGCGCAGGGTTTCCATTTCGCCGGACAGGATCTCTTCGCCGTCTTCCATGATGGTCCGGTAGGGGCGCTGCACGGATTGCATGGCGGCCTCAAAATCGTCACTGCCGGGCGCCTCCATCCAGCTGCGCACGGTGACCCCCGTGGGCCAGGAGCAGGTTCCATCGGCGCGCTCCACCTCTGAGAAGATTTTTCGCACAGCTGCGATCTCGACATTCACGGTGGCCACGGAGAGCGCGCGGGAACGGATCGACAATTGCGTCACCAGATCGATGAGCCGCGCAGGGCGTGAGAGGGCCTCGCAACGGCGTTCGGTGCAATCGATCAGGCGGTTGATGACATTCACGTATTGTTCCATGGTTTTCCCATCTTGCCACGATAAACCCCGGAGGGGAGGGGCATCGCATATTATCGGACCGGGTAAATTCCGGGTTCTGTTTTCGAGCCTGCCGCGCAGGCCGCCAGGCCGCGCTGTGACCGAGTGAGAGTCACCAGGCCCGCTTTCACATTTATAGGGCGCCTTTTCGAAAGAAGGTAGCCTTGGAGCATTCATTTTCGCAAAACTCTGTGGATGACCAGCGCCGCCGGGGTGCTTCCTCGAAGATCTCGTAAGAAGCCGGCTGAAGATCGGAAAAACTATTGCACGACCTTGCGGCGGCAGATTGCACCCCTGCATGGCTCACATGGTTTACTCCAGCCGTGAATATTCTGGCCATCGGCGAAAATTTGGGAGTCATTCACCCTGAGCATAAAGAGCGCAGCGCTTTTGCTGGCAGGTCCGCCGACAGGCTGGGGTTGCGGCCGTGGAGCCTCCAGGCAGCACTTTATAGAGATGATGATGCGAGCGTCCCGGGGCGCGGAGCAAGCCGCGGCGCGTCGGGGTTTTCCACAATAATCAAGCCGGTCGATCGGGAAAGACCTGCATCAGACCTTTTTTCGCACATTCGCCAAATGCTAGCCTGGGTCAGGTTTTCACCAGGAGAACACAGGTAGAAATTCATGAAACATTTGGCAGCCCCCTCGCTCGTCCTTGTCACGCTCATCTCGGCCTGTGGCTCCATGACGATCGGGACCCCCAAGGTCGATCCCATCCCTGAGATCGACGAGCAGATCGCTGAAGCGGTCGAGACCTCCTCGAAGGCAAACGAGGCCATCGCGCAGGTTGAAGTGGCAACCGCCGCACCGGTGCGCGCAGGCCCGGGCCAGAGCGTCCCGCCAGGTGTCGTTCTGCCGCCAGAGGCCGTGCAGCCGGTCACCGTGGACTGGCAAGGCGCGATCGAGCCGTTCCTCTCAGAGATGGCCGTGCGTGCCGGTTATGCCTTCAGTGTGACTGGAGACACCCCGGCCAATCCCATGATGATCTCGATCACCGCGAATGAAGAGCCCCTCTTCGGGGTGGTCCGCCGCGCGGGCGCCATGGCGCACGGTTATGCCGACATCGGCTTCAACCCCTCCGCCAAGACCATCGAAATCCGTTACGGAGGCTGATCGCATGACGAGCCGCGCCCCCGCAATCATGGCCCTCGCCGGCCTCGCGCTCTCGGCCTGCACCTTGCCGGCCATTGAGCGCGGCAAGAGCTCCGATCTGGTGCCTCCGGCGATCGGTGCCGAAACAGACAACCTGCGGATTGGCGCGGAGCCTCCCGCGTCCGCGTCTGATATCCGGATTGCCATCTATGATCCGGACGATTCAAAGTCCGAGATCACCAAGCTGCGCTCGGAAGCCCTCAAGGAGGCCGCGCAGAGCTATGGATCGCAGATGGGTTATGCCCGGCGCTCCTGGGAGATCCTCGGCCGCCTGGAGGCACGCTCCCGCGACCTGAGCCAGGTGTTCGACTTCAACCGTGTGGTGTCTTCCGCTCCGGTGAAAGCGGGTGTCATTCTGCCGCCGGTCGTTTCGCGCTCATTCGATGCCTTCACCACCGATGCGGATGGGCGGGAGGCCAGTGTGGCTGATGAATATCTGACCATCGTTCGCCCTGGCAGGATTTCGGCGCATGCCCCGACCTGGCGTGACTATCTGATCTTCGCCGCGCCCTCCCCGGAGGAACCTGCCCGCAGCCTGATGCCGTCAGGTTCGCAGGAGCTGAAGATGTTCAAGGGGTGGTTCGAGGATGGCTTTGATGCTGGAATTGAGCTGGCCGATGCTGAGTTCGAGCAGCGCATTGCCCGGCTGAAGCAGGACTATCAGGGGATGCTGCAATACCGGCGCCTGGTGGCAATGGGCATGATGGACCGGATGGTGCTTGCCGACGCCGACTTCGGCGTGACCGAAGACAACGGCCAGATGCGGATCGGCTCCTCGACCGTCCGGATCGTATCCGACGCATCGTTCCAGTCCGACCCGACACGCTGGAAAGTCCGCTCGGTGTCCGAACGCCATGCGCTCATCGTCGAGACCGGAGAGATCCCGTCGCTGTCCAATCTGGATTGACCCCATGAATGAAATGAGCCCCTCCAGCCAGCCGCGTACGCCCATGTCTCGGAAAATGTCGCCGGGCGTCGAGAAGGCTGTCAAAGTCCAGCCGGATACCGATGCCCGGACAATCCGCTTGCTGCCTGACGAGCCGCAAAGGATCAGCGTGCAGGATTTCCGCCAGATGCTGATGACGGCGGTGATGTCCGGCGCCTCAGATATCACCTTTCAGTCCGACCAGCAGCCGCGGCCGGAAATTCACGGCATTCTCTACCGGGGGATGACGCGCCCGCTGTCGCCGACGGAGCTGAACCTTATTCTGGTCGAGGCTTACGGCGGGTCGAACGGTCCTACCGAAATCAATGCAATGAATGTCCTCGATTTCTCCTATGAGCTGAACTTGCCGGACGGGGACCGTCAGCGTTTCCGCGTGAATGCCACCGGCATTTACGGCCGCGATGGCGCGGGCGTGGAGCTGACCTTCCGGGCCCTACCGCGGCGGACGCCGGATCTGGAATTGGTCAAGCTGGGCGCGGATGAGGTTGCGGCACTGGCCCCCCGGGACGGTATCGTTGTGATCGCAGGGGCGACCGGGTCGGGTAAGTCGACAACCATGGCGGCGCTGACGCGGTACCACCTGGAGGAAAGCCCGCGGCCGGTGAAGATCGTCGATATCCAAGCGCCGATCGAATACACCTTCCGGGATGTCATGAGCAGCCTGGGCGGATCCTCTTCGACGATCGGGCAGTCCGAAGTCGGCCGTCACGTGCGGTCCTTTGCGGAAGGCGTGCATTCGGCGCTGCGCCGCAAGCCCCACATCATCAACGTTGGCGAGGCGCGTGACTTCGAAACCATCGCTGCATCGCTCGAGGCTTCATTGACGGGGCACCTGGTCTACACCACCACGCATGCCGGTTCGGTTGCTGTTGCGATCCGGCGACTGCTGACGATTTTCCCCGGCAATGAGCGGGAGAGCCGCGGCTACGACCTGGTCAACGCGCTGCGTTTCCTGATGGTTCAGCATCTGGTGCCGACCCCTGATGGCAGCGGCCGGGTGCCGGTCCGGGAATACCTTCAGTTCACGGAAGCCATGCGTGAGCGCCTGCTGACGTCCCCGATGCAGGACTGGTCGACGATTGTTGATCAGGCGGTGCAGGGTGCGCTGGCCGGCCAGGACCCGGAGATGCAGCACGCGTCTTTGCAGTCAGTGTGCTCCAAGCTCTATGCGGAAGGAAAGATTACCCGCCGTGACGCGCTGCACTTGGGCGGACGGTATGCAGTAGAAGGGCATGGCTGATGTATTTCGGAACGCCCCTCTACTGGCGTGAGAGCCACAAGCAGCCGAGGTTTCTGCTGTTCGACAGCCGCCTGGTTGCAGTGCTCTTTCTGACCATCATGCATATCCGGATGTGGACGATTATCCTGTCGATCGTGACCATCCTGGTGCTGTGGTTCTTCGAGCGCAAAGGTGTCAGCGCGGATAGCATCCTGCGCTTCCTCCGGGCACGCCTCGTTGGCCGCAAGCGCAGCGCCCGCGGTCTGCATCGCGAGCGCTCAGCTGTGGATTTCGGATTTGAAACCGAAGCCCACGTCCAGCGGGCCCGGCAGATGATCGAGCATCGCAGTCAGGCAGCGGAAAAAGGAAAGTCGAAGAAGGGGAAGGGGCGGAAATGAACGCGCTTGTCACAGAACCCGCAGAAACAGCAGCACGCATCCGCGTTTTCCGCTCTCCCGAGCCGCGCCTTACGGATGACTATCCAGGAATGCGCGAAGAGCGGGTCTTCGTCACAATTGGCCCCGGGGAAACCCGTGTGACCATTCTGGATGACGAGGGGGAGTGTGCGAAGAGCTGGACCGCGATCTTCGGCTGGAGTTTTCTGTTCGGCGTTCCGGTTAACCTGGGTGACCGCATTATCACCCTGGATGAACAGGAAACGATCACCCTGGCCCTGAGCGGCCGGACCCGGATCTACGGCCGGATGGTTGATACGGCTTCCTTTGTGAAGGAGGCGGGCCGCCAGATGAGCGCCGGACTGGACGATATCCTCTCGCAGACTGTCGGGTCCGGTGCCCGCTTCTCAGCCATCGTCCTGGCAGCCCCGCAGTGGCTTCACGGACTTCTGTCCGGATCCATAGGTATCCGGCCGCATATCCTTCACGAGATCAGCGACGCCTGATTGTAAATTCTGGAGAACATCATGACACGGATCATCGCAACCGCTTTGGGTTTTGCCGCGGCCGGGCTGATCAGCGCAACACCCGCAGCTGCAGGCTTCTACCTCGAGGGCCTGCAGCCTTACGCGGGGGATTACTGCGCAGATGCGGACACCACGCTCAGCGACCCCCTGGTCGAGCCCCATATCGACTGGGAAAACGCGTCACCTAGCGCCGAGACCCTGGAGGGTCACCCGCCCTATACGGCCCGGGGCTGCAAGACCGGCAAATACAGCAAGGCCGGGCCCGGCCGTGTACACCCGGCAGTCAAGATCCACTCCCAGACATACCGTGTGCCACAAAAATGACGTCCGGTTTCGAAAAGACTGTCGAAATGCTCAGCGGGGAGGACGGCCCATCCATTGTGGTGCGGCCTCTGTTCCCCTTCGCAGCTGAAGGGTACCGCATCAAAACCCCGGCCGCGGTGGAGATCTATGGCGAGGGCAAGATGATCTCGCTGGATCTTCCCGCAGAGGTGCAGGAGGACTTCTTGCGTGCGGATCAGATCGAGCTTTGCGAGTTCCCGATCCAAGGCGCAACCCCGGTTCGGGAGCTCATTCTGATCCGCGAAGGCAATCCCGGAATTGAGATTTTCGCAAATTCGCCGGATGATACGGGCAACACCAAACCGCGCAAGGAACTCCTCAATGGCGAATGAAGACCGCAATCAGAAAATCGTCACCCTTCTGAAAACTCTGATGTCGACCTCGGACGGCCTCAGCCTCATTCGCGACACCCTGCATTCCGGCGGGATCAGCACGCTCCAGCAGGTCGAAGCAATGACCTTCCCGGAAGTCACTGATCCAGTGCGCCTGGCCAATGCCGAAGAGGGCGTCCTGATGGATACGGAAACCACAGGGGTCGACACCTCGAAGGACAAGGTCATCCAGCTGGCTATGCGGAAGGTGAAATACGACAGCCAGGGCATTCTGAGCGTTGGCGAGGTCTTTGACCGGTTCCGCGATCCTGGGATGCCGATCCCGGCCGAGGTGACCCGGATCACCCGGATTACGGATGAGGATGTGAAGGGGCACACGATTGACGACGGCGAAGTCCGGGCCTTCCTCGGGGATGCGAAAAAGGTAATCTGCCATAACGCAGGGTTCGACCGGAAGATGGTGGAGCGCAACTTCCCGGACGCTGGCTTCGACAAGATCGACTTCGATTGCACCTTTGCGCAGGTCGATTGGCTGTCCCGCGGCTGCAACGGCCGCTCGCTTGAGCAGATCGCGCTGCAGGCCGGTTATGTCTACGGATCACACAACGCGCTGAACGATATCAACGTGATGCCCTATATCCTGAACCAGGACCATCCTGAGCTGGGCACGCCGTGGTCAGAGTTGTATGCGAACAGCAATGCGTCTTCCATCCTGCTGATTGCGGAAAACAGCACGTTTGCTGTGAAGGATCACCTCAAGGAAAACGGATACCGCTGGTCGCCTGATGGCCAGGATGCCGCGGGACACGAGAAGTCCTGGTACAAGATCCTCCCGGATGATCCGGAGGTCCTGGCGGAAGAGGCTGACTTTTTGAGGGAAAAGATCTACCAGCGCGACGCGTCCCTGCCGGCCTTCCGGATTTCCGGAAGGGAACGCTACTCGGCGCGGCGCCCGGTGACCAAGGAGGTGTTCCGCACCGCCGAGGTGCGCACCGCGATCGATGTGGTCGCTCAAAAAAGCGTCACGCAGGAGCCGCAGGGCGCCTTTGGGTTCTGATCGTGGTTCAGCCCCGCACAATGAAGCAGGCCCGCCGATGGCGGGCCTTTTCCGTTTTTAGGGTTCGCGCAGGAGGGTAAGCTCCTGGACCAAGTGCTCGAGTTCGCCGCCGAGTTCTGCTGAAACGGTCAGCCCGTTGGGCAGCTTTAAGGTCCTGGATACCGTGTTATCGAGCTTGAGGCTTGCATCGACCATCTTCTGCTGAAACCTGAAAGATCCCTTTTCCTTGCTGTACCAGAGGCAAGTCAGTTCATGCTCATCAATGATCTCGGCGTTCTCGATTTGCTGCAGAACCGGTTCCACGAAGAGTTCGGGATGCGTATCGAACCCGAGCCTTTCGAGGTAGATCAGCACCGCGGCGAAACCGGGCAGGGTGACGGCGCGCGAGAAGCTTGCGACCTGAGCCTCGTCCGGCCCCGGCTTATGGAAATGGCTGACGGAGCGCACCTTGGCCATTGCGAGGAGATTGTTTACGCCCATCCCGAATACCATGCTGCCAAGATCCATGCTCAGCTTGTCCAGCCAGGCCTCGAATTCCTGGGTGCTGATCAGGCGCTGTCCGGACAGGATCTTCGCTCTGGCCTTCGCCTTTATGGTGACGGGGCGGGGCTTGAGATTGTTCAGACCCTTCCAGATTTCCTGAAGTGCCCGCTGTTCGATATGGTCGCCGGATACGGCCTGCGGGGCAGCCGGTACAGGCGCAGGGGCCGGTGCGGGCGCAGGGGCCGGCTGAGCATTCCGGGCCATCGAGGAGAGCAAGTGGCTCATGCGGCCCCAGCTCTGCTCGCCATGGATCTTGGCGATAATCTCCAGGCTCTGGCTGTGGGATACGATGTAGGACGGTGCAAGTGCGGTGCGCAGGCGCTTTGCCTGGGCTTTGGCAACGTCGGAGGAGGCCGGGAAACCGGCATTCAGTGCATTCATGATTCTACCTTTGAGGATCTTATCGCATCTGGGGTTCGGTCCATTACCGCCACGAAGACCTTTGGATAGAAGGATATCATGAACGTTAGGATGCACATGTTCTTCTTAGGAAAATCCCGGACCGGAACGGCCATGTGCAGCACAATGACCTCATAACCCGGATTATTCTAAAATGCAACCTGAAAGGTAGGAACGGGTCATGCGGCCTCAGGGGCCGCATACCGGTCAGGCCGCTGCAGGCGGACAAGGCGCGCGCATCGGACCGTCGTCCATAGCGATGTCACGGCCGGGCCCCTTGAGGAAGAACCAGCGCGCCATGAGCGCGGCCTCTGCCATACCGTGGTTCTTCTTGACCCGCAGAATTTTTTCATGCTCAGGCCAGAGCTCGCGCGCGTAGGCCCGGGAAGCCTCCTTCACCTTGTCATCAGAAAGACCGCCGAGGCGGGATGCAGATTTCCATTCCGGAGGGGTGACCATGATGAGCGGCTTGTGATGGGCAGACACGGTTCCGAGGATCGAGCCCACGCACAGTCCGAAGGTGAACATCGAACTCACCCCTTGGTTGGTTCTGGCGCCAACCTCCTCCACGATCACCTGGTCGCTGTCCGCGATCACCTCGGCAATATGCATGGGGCAGGGGCGAAGGAGGCGGCCGGATCCCAGCGTCGTAACCGTGCCGATTTCAACGGTCCAGGGCGTAGCGGTATCAAACCGCGCCCAGCTTGCCTCACGGCCGGGGTCGAAGGTGGTAATCCGCATCAGCGCACCGCCTGTGAGGCTGATGGATTGATATTTGCAATATGAAGGGGCACCGTATGGCTCCAGGTTGTCAGTTTTGTCTCCTGCTAACCTATCCTGCGAAATGGAAATGCGAAAAAGTTACCTGTTGATATCCACATGAATGAAATGCGTCAGACACGAAAAAGGCCCGCCGGAACGGCGGGCCTTGCTCAGAGAACCATGATGGTCAGGCGCTCAGCTCAGGTATGAGCGTTCATTTCACGTATGAGCGACCAGCACATCGGAGTGTAGGGTATGGCCAGGATCACAACCGCGACCAGAGCCGCGATATGGCCGACATGACCGCCACCCGCGAGAACCGCCATCGCCACCAGCGCGGCCGGCACGAGAGACGCCAGGAGCGTCAGGCCGTGAGCCGCATACAGGGCGCCGGTCAGGAAGATCATCAGGCCGGAGCTGCGATCGCTGAGGCTTGCGAACATCTTGACGTGGGCAACCACCGCAAGAGCGGCAGTGACAGCGGTCGCAAAGCCCCAGGTGAGCGGGGTCAGGCCGATGTTGAGGAAGTCGCCCCCATCTGCCGTCGACGATATGAAGCCGACAGCCGTGGCCGATATGAAGGCGATATACAGGAGGCTGTAGATGAAGGACATTGTGGTTCTCCGTTGCTGATGCACTAAATGTAGGTTGCGAAAAACTTTATGTCAACGAGGTTCTGATAATTTTTCGCATCCCCCCAAATTTGAGGGGAGGACGGAACTTGTGAGTTGGCCTGCTGGACCTCCATTGTTCCTGGTACACAAAGAAGAAGGGCGCCCGCAGGCGCCCCTCTTTATCGTCTTAGCCAGAGTCCCCAGGACGGCCTGGGCCCCTGATGGACGTCTTGAAGGTGTCGTAGAACCCGCGCACGAAGCCCGGTTTGGCATAGCCGCCAGATGCATCCCGCTCGCCGGTCCCCTTGGCAGAGAAGCCGTATTTGGCGCCAAGGCGGTGCGCTGCGTTTGCAGGGGTTGCACCTGCCTTATACATGGCACCAGCCGCGCCAGCCGCAGCCATCCGGACCTGCTTCTCTTCACCGCTGGTGATATTTGCATCCGCACCCATCCAGCGCAGCACGCGTCCGGGGAATTCGGAAACCAGCGAGAAGCTGCGTTCCAGCAGGGTCATGTAGAGGACCGTGATCAGGACGCCGAAGCAGAGGATTGCGCCGAACTCGACGAACGGCCCGCTGCCCATGATCCCGGAGATGGCCTGGTTGATGCCGAGATCGATCAGAGCCGAGGTGATCCGGAAGATAGACATGCCGATCAGGAAGCCAAAGACCATCAGGACCGGGGTCATCAGGAGGGAGAGAAGCATCAGCCAGCCCATCCGTCCGGCTTCGCCGGAAACACCTTCCCCGTCCATTCTCATGTGGCCCAGAGCCCAGAGGTTGACGGCAATCACAGCCTCGATGATCAGGAGGAAGTAACCGCTCACCGCCAGAACCCAGAAGAAGAAGGGCATGATGGGGAGAATGAACGACAGGGTCGCACCCGCGGCCAGCAGGATCCCGATGAAGGGTGTCATCACCGTTGCCACCGAACCGCCGGTGAACAGACCGCCGATGAAAGCCACGCCGATCAGAACCGCAGACAGGTTGATCAGCGCATTGCCAAGCTTCGTCAGGCCGATCATCGGATCCGCAGCCCATTGGCCAGGCGAAGTCATTTCAAGAATGGTTTCCATCACCCAGGTGCGCCAATACGAGTAGCCGGGGATCTTGGAAAGGAAGTTTCCACCATCGACATTCTTGTTCAATTCGCCCAGATGATCGGTCGACATCGGGAAGCCCAGGGCAGCAAGGCCCGCGGTGGAGTTGGAATAGGATTCCATCATCCGCGCCATCCACAGGGAAGCTTCTTCCTCGGTGGCAAAACCCGCCGCATATGCGCGGTCGGTCTCATCGATGAACCACCCGGTCTCGCCGCCGGAGGCGATGTACAGATCCCGCGCGCCGTCACCGACGATACGGATGTAATTGCCCTCGCTTGCCGTGGCTTTTGCATAGGTGAGCGATGCCAGCTCATTGTTGAGCTGGGCCAGCATCATGTACCAGGAGCCGGCGCCGATCCAGCCTTCGCCGTAGCATTTGACACTGTCGTTATCGACGGATGGATTGGAGATGTCTGCCGGAGCGTTCTCCGAGCAGGTACCTTTGATCCGGTTGAGGAGCGCATCCCGGGACGCCTGGCCCTGGCGGTCGGTGCCGACGGCCAATGTGGTCAGAGCATCGATCTCGTTTTCCAGATTGGCATTGGCACGCTGCCAGGCCGAAATGATCCCGCTGGAGATGTCCGGGATGGGCGCGCCATTGTCCATTGCCGCGGGAAGGATGCTGTTGGCAATGTTCGCCAGATCAGTCTCCAGCATTTGCATGGAGCCCTGGTGAGCGGCAATGAACCGCGACTGGATGCCAGCGCGCGCACTTTCCGGAATGCCGTTGATTGATGCGCCATCCGAAATGCTGGTGATGTAGCGGGGCAGTTCGGGCGTCGACGATGAACCGCAAAGACCCATGTGGGAAAGAGAGCCATCAGCCGCCTGCACCGCAGACATTCTGGTCGTGCGGGTGCCGTCCGGGCTTGGGATAACGCGGGTGGTAATGCCCACACCGGCGGCGCCGCCCGTTGCGGTGGCAAACTGCTGATTGACGATCGCCTGGCAGGCCGCGTTGTTGAACAGGGTTGCTACGATCTTCGGATCGATCTGCGGCGGATCCGTGGTGATCGGTGCTTCCCCGCTGATCACCAGTTCTGCCGAAGCGCCCCAGATGGCGGAAGCGATATTGGTGGATCCGCGGACGATATAGGCGACACCGTTCTGAGCCAGGTTATAGCCGTTCAAGGTCGGGACCATGAGGCCGACGGCAAAGATTACGCGCAGGGGGGCCCAAAGCGAGGACCACCTCTGGCCAAGCACCGAACCCTCGTGGGCTGACTGCATGATCCCGATCGTGACATTCCAGAAGAACAGAATGCCGCCGACAACCAGCATGATGATGTTGAAGTATCCGATGATCTCGGAGAACACCGTCTTGGTCGTCGAGCCGTTTGCCGCGGGAAACAGCGGGCCGAAGAGCTGGTTCAGAAAGATCGAGGTATAGGCATCGCCGTGCTGGGTGCCAAACAGCGCGGCCGTCTCCAGAACGCTGGGCGTATCAGCCGCCGCGGCGCCCTGTGCCAGCACCAGCATGATAAGGCTCGAAAGCCCCAGCATGCCTAGCACATGTTTCCATCCCGGCATGAGGGCGGGACTCCCCTTGGTTGGTATCATGGTATTGGACCTCATCTTCCGGACGTTTCGCGCCGATAATTCCGGATTCTCCGGATGGACATCTGCGAAAATTGTAATTGCGAGGCGGGAAAGAACCGATAGCTATGTCCCGCTCCCAGTCGGGCAGGGCAGTAATTTTGTGGACAAGGCCCCTGCAAAAACAAAAAACCCCGCCGAAGCGGGGTTTCTTTTTCGCATCACGTCCGCTTAGCGGGTGAAGGTGATGTCCAGCACGCCGGTGGAGCAATCGGACGCGGTACCCGAGCCGTCCACACCGGCATTGCTGCGCGGACCGAAGTCTTCCAGCTTCATGCGCTCACAGACGGAGCGGTTCAGGTTGGACATGGTGATGGTGAAGGTCTGGCCAGAGCCGGTCACGGTAATGTCGTCAAACATGCGATCGGGCATGCCGGAAGCGATCTGGAACTGCGAGCCGACGATGGTTCCGCTGTTGTCTGCATCCGCGGTCAGCGAGGAGAAATCGGGATCCAGGCGGTACTGGGAGTGGATTTCGCTGGAGATGGCGATGGCGGTGCGGGTGTTGTCGGCTACGGTGGTGGAGTTGGTCACCTGGAAGTACATGTACATCACGCCGGCCAGGCCGCCCAGGACGATGATCACGCCGAGTGAGATCTGGAAAAGGTCATAGCCGCGTTTGCGCAGGGTGTTCAGTTTCTTCATGGTCGTGTTCCCGTTTTAATCCTTAGGAGCGTGGTGGCACGCGATGGCACCTGGTGGTTCGAACAAGCGGCGCTGGAAGCGCAGCCGCATGATTATTATCCTTCCGTTGGATGTATTTTCGCAAACTACATTCTGCTAGTGAATGGCCCCAAATGTGGATAAACTCGCCCTTCAGGCTCACTGTTTACCTAAAAAGACGGATAACTCTCCCTGCAGGAGTCTTGGCGATCTCCGCTCGCTTGTCGCAATGTATTTCCAGCGTTGAATAATCCGCAGAACAGCGCTTCGCATGTATTAACATCTTCCCCGCCCTGAAGGACGGGGATTTCCTATCAAACGGCAGCAGCTCGATGCCGCTGCCGTTTGAGTCGAGTTGACGCTTCGCAGGCGGCCAGTGCCGAAGCCTCCACGTCCAGCAACGGGGTGTTCCCCCTCCGGTGAAAGGGCCCCGTTTCCGGGGGCCTAACCTGAGACACAGCAGTGACTGGCGGGAAAGTTAGCGCAACGATGTCGTGATCTGCCCTTGCAGCGCAAAAACGCCCGCGACAATGCCCAGCAGGGTTCCGGCAACAGCCAGCATGGCCAGGCTCCGGACCGTCCCCATGGCTGATGTGATGTTTTCCTGGGATTGATTGATCCAGCGCTTTGACAGCTTGGTGAGTTGGGCAGAGAGATCCTGAGATTCAGCGTAGATCTTGATGCTCAAATTCATCTTACGGTCCGGCCAACCGGTTCCAGCCCGATGAAGGGCACCGCCGAAGTTGTTGCCGTTGAGTAGTTGGTTTCGGATCTTGAGTATCCTGTAGGCCACATAAGGCGACGCTGATGGCCGCAATCGGTCCAGTGCCTGTGATGCGGGCATGCCACCTTGGATCAGCATTGACATAGACATCAGGAAGGAGATGCCGGTGTACATCCGGTAGATTGAATAGAGCGGAAACTTGTCCGCGATGATGCGGCCGCCCCCAACCCAGCGCGGAAAGGAGAAAACGATCAGCGACAGGGTCGTCACCAGGAACAAGACCGTCGGGGTGATGTAGTTCATCGCGAAGGCGTTGATGAAACGCAGGAAGGCGGCAGGTCCGTACCACTTTTCGATGGGGTGCATCTCAGCGATGGTGGGAACCACTTCCTTGCCGAAATACGTCATGATGCCGAAGAGAACTGAAATCAGAACGATCGGATATAGAGACCCCAAGATAATGGTTGATTTGATTTTTCTCTTTTTCTCCAGCATCTCAAGGTAACTTCGCAGGTTGCCTGCGAAATCGGTTGAGTTTTCGATCGCCTCCAACACCATAACATCTTCCTGAGGGGCCCAAGGCTTCATCGCTTGGCCAAGAGTGGACCCATTCTTTTTGCTTTGGATGATGTCATGCAGGATGATCGCCAGGGTCTCTTTTGGCTTTTTGCCTTCCTCGCTGGCTGTCTTCCACGCCATCTGGATCGCGTCGGTCTGGTTCATGCCCGTTTCGATCAGTGCGATCAATTGATCATAAAAACCCGTGCGCTGTTGGTAACTGAAGAGAAGTTTCGCCAGCTTCTTTTCAATCTTTGAGGGCTTGTGAGGCTTCATGGCGAAGACTTTCCGGCAGGTGAGGTGGTGTTGTTGCGTAGAGTTTCCATCAGCTCTGATAACTGAAGTGGATTGGCTGGAAAGGGGCCGAAGGCGTCCAGCGCTGCTTTAGCCTCGCAGACCCCTTCCGCAGCTCTTACGAGGGCATGAGCAAGAGCGCTCAAGCCTGGTGATGGATAGGAGGGCCCCGGGGCGGCGTGCTTACCGGATCCAGGCCGAATGACAATCTCGCCGATAACTTCGGCACCTCTGATGCCATCACAGCATGAATCGCAGCCTGCGCCCCTTTCGCGCCAGCTGCCGCGCCCTTCAAAGAGTTTTGAGAACTCCCCTGACATCTTTCCCGAAGCCGGGAACGAGCAAACAGCGCAAAGCCGGGGCAGCTTTGTGACATGGAAGATACCGGAGAACAGGTCTGACACCCAAGGATCAAACTCTTCAGAGAAAAAACCAGCCAGGCGCTCGAGCGCCTTATCTGCAGCACTTCCTTCAATGCTTGCCCACACGCCGATGCCCCAGCGAGCGGCTTCTGCTCCTGTGCGGGCAAGGAGCGGCTCCCCTTCCGCATCGATCGGGTCAACGATCAATGCATCGGGATCAGAATGCATAGCGTAGCGGACAGCTGAGACCATACGGTCGCCGCCCTGCTGCATGGGCACGATGCTCTCGGGCGGAGCCCGGAAGGCCCCCGGGGGAGCAACGACGGAGAACCGCATGTGGTCATGGGAGCGCATGCTACGCACCACAGCCTCCAACGCAAACGTGCGCGCGTCCGCATCCGCACCAGAGACAAGCGCGATACCGGATGAGCGCTGGATCAGCTCTTTTATCGCGGCCTCCTGGCTTGGCAGGAACGCCAAATGCAGCTCGGTCACTTTTCCAGCCTCTTTTTCATTTCCTGTTCCTGTTCCAGAACGGCGACATCGGAGCGCAGGCGTTCCTGCAGGAACATGAAGTCGCGCTCGTAGGCCGAAAACAGATCCACCTCCTCTTCGACCTCGTTGATGTCGCAGAGACCCGCACCGACTTTGGAGAGGGCGTGGTGCAATACCGGCAGGCCGCCCAGTCCACCCTCGTCGACAGGCCTCATCCAGTATTCCCGCATCTGGATGCGTTCGCCGCGGGCGAAGAGCTCAAGCAGCTTCGGGTCGGTGAGAACCGTCTCCGCAACCACTGTCCGGCCGGAGAGGCCAAGTTTGCAGTGGTCGCAGCCAGGGCCGCGGACATAGAGATCATCGGCTCCCTTTTTGAAAATATTGATAAGCTTTTTCGCAAGCTCTTTGTCCAACTGGCCTTTGGCAACCGCTTCCCTGAAAGTGATGCGGCAGTGCTCGCACATGACACCGGCCAAACGCTGATAGACCAGGCCGCGGATAACTTGCGGATCCTGCAGCTTCCACGCGGGCACACCAAGGTCGATCATGCGGTCAAGAATGCCAAGCGCGGAGCCTGCATGGACCGTTGTCCAAAGGGCGTGGCCGGTCATCACCGCCTGAATGGCCAGGTTGCTCGTTTCAGATGAACGCGTCTCACCCATGACAATGACGTTCGGGTCGGAGCGCAAAGAGGCTTTCATCGCCTCAGTGAAGCCATCGACCCCGTTCTGCCCTGAGCGTACCGGCACCTGAATGGCGCCGGGCAGATCCAGTTCGACCGGTTCTTCGATGGTGTACATCGTGATTTCGCGCAGCTTGTCGATGAACATCTTGTTCAGTACGCGCTGCAGTGTCGTCGATTTTCCCGAGGACACTTTCCCGGCCAGGATATACATCCCGTTTGTCCGGCGCCGCATCGTGGCAATGTCGGAAATCTGCTGGGCATTATAGCCCAGATGGTCGATTTCGATCTCATTCGCCGGCGCTTCATATTTGAGGCGCATGACAAGGGCGCCGCGGCCATCTGATGTTGGCGAATACTGCAGGCGGACCATCTCCACCTTGTTGGGCAGAAGGTTTGATTTCGAGGTCAGCGCGCCCTGCTGGAAGCTCAGGTCAGAGGTCGCTCCGCTTTGGTCAGAGGCAACGGCAAAGGCGGCTTTGATCAGCGCCATCCCCTCATCGGGCTCCCGGAAGCCAAGGTCCTTGGCCCGGCCGAACACACGGATCCTGATCTCTGCATACCGCTTGAGAACGCGGATATGGACGTCGGACGCGCGTTCCGCTGCCGCTTTTGCCAGGATCTCCGAAAGGTCGACCTGCCGGTCCAGCTCCAATGCGATCGCCTCAGTGGCGCCCCCGGTCTCATCAGCATAGAGGTCCATGAGGACGGTGGGCTCGACCTCATGGAACTCAGTGATCTCATACCCGCGGCGTGTTGCCGTGGAGAGGGCCATCTTTACGTCAGCGGACCAGCGGTCGCCGGTCGTGATGATGGCAACCCCGTTTGAGAACAGCGCAACCTGCCTGCGCTGGGAGTCCGCAATCTGTACAGGCCCGTTTGGCCGCGTTAGCAGTTCAGCACTCGAAATGCTTTGCTTGAGTATGTCGGCGCTCATGGTTCATCCAATCGAAAAACTACAGTCAATTTTCGCAAATCGCCCCATGGCTTCCGCCACGGGGCTGATAGGCGGGCTTACCCGCGGATCTGGATCTTGATCGGCTTGCCGTGTCGCAGAATGGTGATCGAAGTCTCATCGATCTGCTGGACGATCGTATCGTTGGGCAGCAGATCGCCCTCCCGGACACGGATCCGCTCCTCGCCATGCACGATCACCGCCGAGAAGTTTCCGGCCAGCCCGTAAACCTCCCGAAGCGACACCGGGATGTC
This sequence comes from Leisingera sp. XS_AS12, assembly GCF_041224635.1. Lineage (NCBI taxonomy): Bacteria > Pseudomonadati > Pseudomonadota > Alphaproteobacteria > Rhodobacterales > Roseobacteraceae > Leisingera > Leisingera sp. XS_AS12. Next base: position 141,833 of record NZ_JBGFGM010000085.1, on the reverse strand, counting down.
GATCGGGGCCAGAGGGGCCGCCGTCTGGGCGCCGCCGGCATCCAGGGTAGAGGCGCCTTGCATGGAGGACAGCTCTTTGCGGATCAGCTCGACAATTTCGGACTGGGAGGGCGCATCCGAGGCGGCAGCCGTCTGCCTGGCGTTTGCTGACGGCGGCGCGACATAGGTGGGATCGAAGAAGCTCGAGCCGTCATCACGGGCCTTTGGGGCCTCGGCGACGCTATCCGATGGACCCTCCAGGGCTTCCTGGATTTCACGCTTGATCTGGGCCTTCTTGAGATCGGCATCAAGCAGGATCGGGCTGCCTTCCAGCTGCTTTGCCAGCTCCGGATACATCAGGCGGAAGGCGTCAACGCCCAGCAGCTCCACCAGCTGTTCGACAGATTTGGCGTGGCTGATCTGCCCTTCCAGGATCAGCCTTTGCTCCATGATGTCGGCCTGCTTGCTGACGATGCCGTAACGGTCCAGCCGCAGGGTGTCGGCCTTGGCCACCTCATCCACGGTGGCCTGAAAATCGCGTTCGGCGGGTGCCGACGCGCCTTCCGTTTCGGCTGCGGCAGTGTCTCGAACACTGCCATCGATCACGATCTCCGGTCCGGAGGGCGGATTTTCTGAGGACGGCGCCTGCGCGTTTACGGGCAGCTGGAACGCCAGCAGGGCCAGCGCAGAGATGCCAATCGGATTGAGGTATTTCATTTTCGCATTCTTCATGACGGCCTCGGTCAATTCGTGATGGTGTTATTCCCCGGTCCGCTTAACGCGGAGGCGGAGGCAGCATAGGCGGATGGTAGGCTTTGATCGCCAAATCCCAGATCCCGGTCTGCATATTGTATAGCAGAGCCTGCGGGACGAGCGCCGGTACATCCTCCAGGATATCCCCAAAATTCGTCAGCCTGTATGGGGCCGAAATACGGATGTCGTGCGAGTTGAAAACCGGATGCGTGCGTGCCGCTTTCTGGTTTTTGTCATTCGGGCGAATGGCCAGTGGAGCACCCAGGACCTGGAAGCGCTCACGCAGCCGCTCCTCGATCAGGACGCCCGACCAGGGTTTTTCCTGGAAGGAGGTCTCATTCACGCCGAATTCAAAGGTCCGTCCCCAGGACGCGGTTTTACCGTTGGCGGACAGGCGCGGTGCTGGTTCGTCCGGGGGGATGGCTGAGCGAAGCCAGCTGAAGCTTCCGCCCGAGCGGCTCCAGCCGGTGCTGATCGTCCCTTTGCCTTTGTCAAACGAGCAGGAGATGGGCTGGGCCTCCCAGCCGGGGATGAGAATGGCGGACTTGGCCATCTCCCTCATGCAGACTTCGATAAACCCGCCAATCTCAACCGATTTGTGCCAAGGCACATCTTGAGGGGAGAAGATCATTCCCTGCTCCGCCCGGCGGCGCAACTCCCTCAGCTCCCGTTCCTGTTCAGCCCTTTGATGATCGATGAAGAAGTACCCGCCGGCGGCGGCGGCCAAGAGAACGCTGCCCAGCAGGATCCGCGGCAGATTGTCTTTGATCGGGGTGCAGGATTTCAGCTTGCTGCCGGAACGCAGGTCGACGAGCTCGTGCAGCTTCTCACGGCGTGTCTGCGGAATTCCCCACTCCAAAGGCGCGTAGACGGCGGTCCAGTCAGGGGCTTCCAGGTCTGCAAGGAAAATCTGCTCCGCTGCTTCCCGGGAGCGCAGGATCTGGTCATCGAAAACCTTGCCGTCCCGGATCGAGCCGACCCACCAGATGTCGCTGGCCTCACTGAGCTGGAACACACCGATCCATCGGGGGCCGGTCACTTCGGGGGGCAGCATCGTGACAAGCGCACGCATCCCAGGCACCTGGCCCTGATCAGGGCTGCCCAAGCCGATGAAACCGTTGTCCAGGGTGTCGGTGTAGAGTTTGAAATCGACAGTGGCCTGGGTCGGGTCGCCCCGGGTCAGATCGTTCATCTCCTCGATCTTATCCTTGATGGCCGTATCCTCTTCGATCGAGGTCCAGGTCAATCCGATCGCGGCTTTCTTGGTTCCGAAGGAAAGGACGCCCGCATCTTCAAGGAAGATGTCATCCGATACCTGCTCACTGCTGCGGCCAGCCTGCGGCTTGAGACGCTGGAGCCATGCGAGCCTGCCTGAAGCGGCGCCTTTGGAGACGTCTTCTGCGGGCGGATCTTCATAGAGACTTTCGCCGGGAGCACTTTCAGGGCTCTCTTCCGTTTCGGAAGCTGCGGAGCGCCGCCATTTGAACTTCCGCAAGAGCGCAGAAAGCCCGGACGGCGCCGCGCCGTCAGCCTTCTGGTCAATGTTCTGGGTTTCTTCATTGTCGAAATTCATCGTTGCATCCTCGTATCGCAGCCGGTCCGGCTGAGCGGGGCCGGGCGAACCCGGCCGCCCCCTTAGTGTGCGGCTTTGGACCGGTCGATAATGCGCGGCGTGATCATCATGACCGTTGCAACGCGTTCGTTCGTCTTCTCCGAGTGACCGCCCCAGGCAGACAGGCCGTTGGCGTTTTTCTTCTTCTCGGTGGTGATGCGTTCGCGCTCGAAGCCCGCCAGGATCAGCGTCTGGCCATTCTCAACCACGGTCTGCTGTTCAAATGACGTCTTGGAGACGACCGGCTGCTGGATCGCATCATTGCCTTCGCCGAAGGTGCGCATGTCGTCGAGCTCCGACAGGCGAACCGTGTACTGCACCATGATATCGCGGTTGTTCATGATGCGCGGGAACAGCTGCATCTGGAAGCCGGTGGTCACGATATCCGGGGTGCGGATGATGCGGTCATCGCCGTCTTCATCCTCTTCGATCGTGATCTCCTTGAGGTACGGGGTCTCGGTGACCACCTCGATCGGCGCTGCGCGGTTGTTCGACGTCGTGGCGCCGGCGCGTCTTTTGACGGATACGCGCCCCTGCGTGGACAACGCATTCACAACCGCGCCAACGGAGACATCACCGGACAGGATGCCGATGTTGTAATCGCCAAGGGCGCCGCCCGAAAACACACTGGAGCCGAATTTCACTGCACCGTCGGTCGTGTTGGCAATGGCCGCGCCCAGATCCAGGCCGAACTTGTTCTCATCGTTGAGGGAAACGGTCATGACCTGCACGTCGAAGCTGATCTGCTGGCTGATGGTGCCATTCAGCTGCTCGATATACTCCTGCACCCGGTTCTGGTCGGCCACTTTGGCAGTGACGGTCACCAGGCCGGTGGTCGAACCAATCGAGACCTGTGCGCCTTCTCCCACCAGCCCGCTCATTGCGGCCTGTACCTCCGACCAGACATCAGAGTTGATCGAGGAGGTCGACGTGATGTTGTTGGAGCCGATCGAGGAGGTCTGGCCTGAGGTCGAAGGCAGCGCTGTGATCTGGTACTTCCGCGTCACGTAATCGCGGAAGATCACCCTCCCGTCCGAATAGGACCACTCAACCTCGAAGGTCGAAGCAATCCGGTTCAGAACGTCGGAGAGAGAGCCGCGCAGGTCAGGCCGCATGGTGATGCCAGGCTCTTCAGATGCGCGTGATGACCGGCCGCCGGCAACCGCATTGCGCGGCGCAGGGCGGCCGGTGCTGTCGGTGCTCGACGTGGCTTCGTCCGCGGAAATGACGCTGTTGTCATTCGCAGAGGACAATTTTCCGGTCGGGCCCAGGGCCAGAATGTGCGGGATGCCGGTGATGTCCGCCATACGCTGAATGATCTCGTTCAGACCCATGGGGTCGCGGCTCTGCAGCTTGATCGCACCCGGCGCTTCCAGGTGGGACGGCAGCAAGGCCGAAGCATTGTGGCGCTCGGGGGAGGCGCCGACAAAGATGCCATCTGAGAACTGCGAACCGCCTGCACGTTTGGCGGTACGTCCGCCAAGGCGCTCGAGACCCATTTTCACGCCCGTCTCATAACGGCTGATTTTCTCATCCTCGCCCGTCGAGCAAGCGGTGAGCGCGATCAGCGACACAGCGCCAAAAGACAACAGTTTATTCATTTTTCAATCCTTCCGGGGTGGCGCTCAGTTGCTGCTCAGCGGCTGGTGCTGGATGTGCAGCACGCGGTTGCCGCGGTGGAATGTTGCGGAAAGCTCGGGGTTGCCCAGGTAAATGGAGTCGATCAGGCTCGACGCGCTTTCCTCAAAACCGCCAGCAAAGGTCGCCGAGGCGCGCAGCCGGTAATCATCCGGGCTGTCCCAGATAAGCGTCCATCCCGACACCCGGGTCCAGCCGTCCAGCGTGTCCTTCAAAGACGTGCCGGCCATGACAACCCATTTGTTCTGCGCTGACGCCGCAGGCGCATCGCCGGGGGCACCGCCGCCCGCTGCAAGCGGTGCAGCATGGGTGCAGGCGAACAGCGCGAGCCCTGCGGCAAACGCCAGGCGCATGAGTGCATTTTTGTCTGACGACGTTTTCATTTCGATCATCCTCTTAATGGTCGCCGTCAGAGGCGACTTGGCTTGGGCTTCGGGCGGAGAGAGACGGTCGGAGAGGACCGGCCATCATTGTTTTTCGCATTCTCGGGGGTCTCTTCTTCGATACCGGCTTCGGCAGAAGAGCGCTGCGGCGCTGGAGGCACCGGCACAGCGGCGGATACAAGGATCTCACCGCCGCCGGGGGCCGGATCATCGCCTGCAGCTTCGATGGCGGGGATGCCATGCTTCAGCGACACAGACTTCCCCTCGACCCGGTCACCGGTTTCGAACGTGACATGCAGGTCGCCGGGTTCAGTGGAAATATCCACTACGCGGCCATAGCGGCCGACAACCATGCCGGGCTCGACATTGAACCTGGATCCCGGAATTTTTGCGTTGCTCAGGGAGATGGTGCCATCGGGGTTCGCTATCACTTCCCAGCCCTGCAGGGACATATCCTTGCCATTGCCGACATCCACCACGCGCGGCGCAGCCGCGCCCGCCTGCCTGGCCATTGAGAGAAGTTCTTCCGGAGAAGCGGATCCGATACCGTCATCGCTGAGGCTTGGGATGCCCTGCAGGACCGATTGCGACGGCATGATGGCAGAAGAGGGATCGTTTGCCAGCTGCATCATCAGCGCAATGGCCTCGATTTGATCCGGGGACATCGCCGACATGGCGCGGATCGCTTCCGGGGTCAGCCTGAAGCCGCCGGGCTGGCCTTCAACGGAAACAGGCTTGCGGTCTGGAACAGCGCTTTCGGCTTCCTTCTTCTGCTGCGGCAGGAAGACGCCATTGTGAAATTGAACCGGTTCGCGCTCGCCGTACTCGTAATCGGCGATGTACTCGCCGCTGAGCAGGGCTGCGATGCGCTGCTGGTCGATACCGGGCGCGGCGTCGTTCAGGTAGCGGTTCGTGATCTCGGCGCGCAAGAGATCCAGCACAGCCGCATTAGGCTTTTGAGCAGACCCTGAGGCTTCCTGCGGTAAATCCTCCTCAGGAAGCACAACGGCTGGAACGGCCTCCCTCACAGGGGCGTGCATACTTTCATCGCTGGTCAGAGCGTCCTCATCCGGGAGAATTATTTGAGGCTCAGCTGCCGAAAGGGACGTCCCGCTCAGCAGGGCTGCAAAAACGATGCCGGAAAACTTGAACTCGCGCTTCATTGACTCACCCGTCCTTCTGGTCCGCGGATGTCCGCCGGCGCACATTGCGCACCGAAGCCCCGACTGCCTCGATCCGGTCGCGGGTGAAGACCTCCTCGACAAGACCATGGCGGGCAAAAACGCCCAGGGACGAAATCACGTTGTAGCGGTAGACTTCGAATTCAGGCGAAATCTGACCGGAGAAAATGTCGTCGAGCGCTTCCGGATTGCGGCTGGCCATTTCGATGAGCGCACTCAGGCGCATATCCGCTGGAAGATACGCCATGACGCGCAGGCTGTTTTGCCTCACGAAGGTTCGGGCGGAGCTGCCGCGGCGGATCATCCTTTGGGCGGACATGATGACGGAAATCATACGCGGCACAGCTGCCGCCGCACCGCCGCGCCGCGGTGCAGCCCAGGTCTCACGCTGTGTCAGCTCATCGGAAGCGCTGATCAGCGCGGTGACCACGGTTTCCGGAAGAGCGCCATTGGTGTTCTGATTTTCGGAATTCATGTTGCCGCCAAAAATTATTCGCAAGAATGTTTTTTCACAGATCCTTGAGCCGTTCAATTTCCGGCAGAGGGGCTCTGTCCGATAAATGTGGAAAACACCTCAAGAACACGGATTTCTCACTTCAGGAAATAGTTCAGCTCAATGTTTCAACTTTGGTTTTTCGCGTATTGGAAACTATGCTGAGCCAGCGAAATAACGGCACGGGGCCCTTCGCAGCCCTTCAGCCCGGAGATTGAAATGGACGTAAACCAAGAAGCCGCGAGCGTGCATCTTCACCAGGACACCGATCTGCGTGCGCATGTGATCCTGGATGTCGGCTCCAGCATGCCTCACCAGTTCTCGCGGAACGGGCGCACGCTCCCGGCCGCCGTTGCTTTCCAAAGCCAGGTTCTGGTTCGGGACCTTCTGAAGCTGGGACTGTTTTCGATGAACATCCAGTCCATGGCCGGCCTTCAGGATGAAGCGGGCAGTATTCCTGTTTCATTCGCCAAGATTCCGGAATCCCTGCTCGGCGTAGGGCTGCACTATGCGATCACTGTCGCGCCGACGGTGCCCGGCGAGGGTGAGCCGATAGTGGTGATCGATGAGCTGGAGCGCCATGTGCGCCGGCTGGAACGGCACTTTGGGCGGATCGATGTTGACATGAGCCTTGTTGCGCGGGTTGCGGAACATGCGCGTGAGCGTTCCATCGTCCCTGACCTCGCCCATCAGGAGGGCTGATGCATGTCCCAGCAGCAACAACAGCCGGGCGGCGAGGACCAGGAATTCATCAAGCTGGGCATCTGCCTGCTCATATGCGTGATCATTCTTTGGGGGGTGCTTGCAACCCAGGAGTATCGGCTCAATGCGGTCATTGGTGCTGTAACCTGGGTCCATATCCTCCCATTTGCCCTGGCAGGCAAATACGTTCCCTTCCTCGCTGACATCCCCTTCCTTGGGAATTGGCTCTTTGGCCCCGCCATGCAGGCGATGACATTTCTGGAGCGGGGCGGCTATGCCGTCATGGAGCCCCCTCAGCGCACCGCCATCCTCGCGGCGGGCGGGCGCAGCGCAACGGTCATTTACGGTGCCGTCCTGTCGTGGATTGCCGTTCGCGGCAAAGACTTCCGCGTCGACCAGAAGTATCGCACTCTGCACACCCTGGAATCCATGATACGGGTCCAGTCCGAGGATTGGGTAACCTCGCGCATTGCGCGGCATGTAAACCCTCTCAAGGGCAAGGAAATCGATGCCCGCCGCATCGCGGAGGCTGTCTCAGGGCGTGCCAATGCCGATACGGCAATGCCGGGCAATCTGCTGCCCAAGCGGGTCATCATGATGCAGCCCGGCACTTGGAACCGGGCGCTGCGGCCTGAGGAATGGCTGATCAGCAATGGGCTGGCTTTTGATCCCGACCGCTTCAAGGAGCTGTCCGATCCGGAGCGCAACGCCAAGGTTACGGATTTCGAGTTCAAGGGAAGCTGGGAGCAGCTGGATCTTGAAGAGATCTCCGAAGTGCTGTCCGTACAGCTCCGCTCCCCCTGGAAAGGACCTGAGCAGCTGCGCCCTTCGCTGCGGGCCGTATATGCTGTCATGGCCCTTTTCTACGACTATGATATCGACGGCGGCAACAAGCTCCTCAATGAGCTTGCATTGCTTGCAGACGGCACCGGCGTCAGGCGCGGCGGCATGGACTTCGCGATCCAGTATGAGGCTGGAATGATGGCGAAGGTCGACAAGATTGCATTGGGCCGTCAGGGCAAGATGCTGGCAAAATGCGCGCAGCACCATGCATGGGTGGAAAGCGCCTTCCCAACGCTCATGGCAGTGGCACGCAAGGACCGCGGCGTGCTGCCGCCGGCCGCGTTCCTGTGGCTGAAGGTTGAAGACCGGTTGCTCTGGTACATCCTGAATAATGTGGGCAATGATGCTGTGATGGTCGAGGCCGCCGGGGCGATCGCCCACTCGCGCGCTGAAACTCAGATCTCCAAGCCCTTGTTCCGCCCGGCTGTGTATCAGGCGGCACGGGCGCTGCTCGAAGATTATCTCGACATGACCCCCGAACGGATCGAAAGCCGCCGGGACAAGGCATTGCGCCAGCGCTCCCCGGGAGACCAGCTCAACATGCTGCGCGATCAGATCATGTTCGGGGATGCGCCTGACCAGGCTGAAGAGCATTTGGACGTTGAGGAAGACGAATGATGCCAGTTGATCTCTATTACTGCGCGTTTGCCGTATGCATGCTTGTAACCCTTCTGGGGCGGATCGGCGTGCGGATGTCCTCGGCAGGGGAGGAGACGGTCCGTTTCTGGCCCGCCTGCTTCTTCGCCCTGGCAGGCGGGATGAGCGCTGCAGCACTGCTCATAAAGGACTGCGGCGCCGGCATCACAAACCTGCCCGGCTTCCTCATTTCAGTGTCCTTCGCAGCCACCCTCTGCCTCGCGGCATTTGTGGACCGTGAGACTTCTTGGGCGCCGGATATTCTGATGGCTATCCTGGCCGCCGGCGCAGTGGTCCTGGCGTCCCGCTTACACGGATGGGATCTGAGCCTCATGAGCGCCGCCGCGGCGGGCGCAGGCGGCTTGCTGGCTGTCAATCTCCTCTGGATGGCTGTCGTGCGCTTGACCGGCTGGATTTGGATCCTGCCGCCGGGAGATATCCTTGGCATAGCCATCCCGTTCATCCTTTTCGGAGCCACACCCTACTCGATCGGAATCATGTTCGGGACTGCTGTGCTCTTGGTGCTTTGTCGCAGCTTTGACTGGGTCCACGCCGTGTTTGAGAAGCCAGGGAACGGCGAGAATGTCGCCCGGGACATGGATGTGGATATCGCGGATATGCGAAAAAGCATCCCCTTCCTCTCCGTGTGCCTTCCGGTAGTCTGGGCCGCGCTGCTGATCTATTTTTGGTGAGGATGATGCCATGATGTCTATGATACCAGCCATGCTGGTCGTTACATTCACAATCACTATTGCCTTCGCTTCATTCGGAGAGAGGACAGTGGACGATCGTGGCACGGTGATGGGGTCGAACCTGACCCTTCATCACAAGCAATCCGTTGCCCAGGCAATGGAGGATGGCCGGACATCGGGTTACATCACAAGCGCACTGGGCGGTCCTTTCCGGCAGATGGGCGACTGGACAACCCGGGTGGTTTCATCCGGGCACCGGACCGTTGTCGTCACTTATCTTCCGGATGGCATCCAGGGCGCCGAGCAAAGTGCCTTAAAGGCATTTTCAGAGGTGACACCTCTCAGCTTGCGCAAGCTGCCCGAGAGTTATGCGGGGAACTACAAGTATTCCGAAACCGGGACCGGAGGCACGATTGGGCGCGGGGATTTCTCAGATATGGATCTGCCGATCCCGGCAAACGGGCCGGCAATTATCACGGTGATAAATCAGGATTACACCGGCCCCAGTGGTCCCGGCGCTTGAGAAACAAGGCTGAATGGCGGGTCATGACGAGCATGCAGGTAAAAAGGCGTTCTTCGAGGATGCCGGGAGACAAAAAATGAAGCACGAAAAAGAAAATGCGGATTTCAAAATCAACATCCAGCGGCAGCGGGGCAGCATGCTGCTGGAAGCAGCCCTCTCGATCTCGGTGCTTCTCGGTCTGGTCGGCTATGTCGCCCAGGCCAACCAGCAGGAGCTTGAGAAACAGAAACGCGTGATGGTCGCATCGGAACACGATGTCATCGTCACCGCGGCCCGCAGCTTTCTGCAGCAGCGCTACCACGATGTGGTGATGGATCTGTTCGATGCTGCTGATACGGGCGGGCAGGGGGTCATGACCTACAGCCTGAGCGATCTGGCTGATGCCGGCTTCCTGCCTGCGTCCTATTCGGGCGGCATTCTGAAGACGGCCTATGGGCAGGACTATGCGCTTCTCGCCCGCGCAGTTGACCGCAGCGACGGCGCCCAGCCGCAGGCAACGATGGGATACGCGGATATGGATCCGCTGGCATCCGGCGAAATCGATGTGGCTCTGACGGATGGAGATCCTTCCAACGGTGAGCTGGAGATCGAATCCATCCTGGTCTCTCACGGGGGAGACAGCATTCCGATCGGTGCTGCAGGTGATGTCATCGGCCAGATGAAGGCGTCTTTTGGGGGCTTCGTTGCGGACAACGATGTGGCCAGCGGCGCCTATGAGAACTTCACGATGAACATCTCCGGGTTCAATGCTCTGCCCGAGTACCCGTCCCGCGGCCGTTTTGCCAGCGTTGTGTCGCTGTCCAGCTACGGGGTTCTGGGCTCTGAAAGCGGCACGGAGCCCGCCATCGACCCGTTCCTGCGCTGTGACGGGGTGAACATCGCCTCGGACGATTACGCAGACTGCATCAGCTCAAACGAGGTCTACACCGACATCGTTCTTCGGCCCTTTGACAGCGACAATGACGGTACCGCTGACGTGCTTCCCGCGCTTCGCAATGTCACCATGCTGGACTGTGCGGACGGTTCCGGCTCGGGCAATCTGAATGAGTTCACCGTGGACTGTGCGACCACCCGCCTGACTGGTGACTTTGTTTCTCTGGGCGACAATGCTGACATCGGCAAAATGACGGTCCGCGCGGATGGCATCGGCTTCGATGGGGACGATGTTCTGAAACGGCAGAACATCAACGGCACTGACGAAAACATTCTGAATGCCGATCGCCTCACCCTTGCGGGTGTCAATGGCGGCCAGGACTTCTCTGAAGCTGTCACCTCAAGCCGCGTTGTCCGGGCCCGGGACACCATCGCCAAGCCGTCCTGCCCAGCCACCACGATTGACGGTGCAAACCCCATGGAGCCGCGTATCTATGTGACGCCGGCCGCCTATTCGGATCCGCGCGGACGCCCCGTTGTGGGTGTGCGGGCCTTCGCGGAAGATCTCGGCACAGACTGGCGGGTGCGGATGATGATCTTCGTGGGGCAGGATTTCTGCACGAACGATCCCTCCAGCCCCATGATGGTCAGCTCCACATCCTTCCGGGCGAACGGTTCACCGATCGGCGGAAACTGCACGACCTACACCGGTAATGTTGTGGATACCTACCGGGGTGACGGCAGTGCGGACGTCTGGGAGCTGGAAGGTGATTTCGGTGCAGCTGTTGCTCAAACCCGGTGCTACTGATGTTCGGACGTTCATCCAGCAAACCGCGCCCGGCTCCATCAGCGGCAATGCCGCAGGCCGCATCCCGACCACCGGCGCCGCCCGCGGCGCCGCAACCCCCTGCAGGTGCGGCCGCCAGGCCGCCCCAGGGGCTGGCCCCGCAATTGATGCCGGAAGGCGACCTCGCCAAAATCCTGTCTGCCTACAACTTCATTGACCTCTACATATCAAACGATCCCCTGGCGCCGATCATGGCTCGCGGACTGAGGGCAGCAACCATCGGTCTGAGCGCTTTCGGCAAGGGGCTCGTGCGGCTCCCTGAGGTGCTCTACGATGACGCGACACGGCTCTACGAGGTGATCGACCGCAAATGGAAGCATTCCGACTACAAGCGGGAGTTCACAGTCGTTCACGATGAGCGGTCATACCGCTGCGCTCTGATCGCTCCGCCGGATTTCCGGTTTACAGAGGGGCTGGAGCCATTGCGGGAAAACGAGGTGCGATGGTGTATCCGGCAGGTGAGTGGTGCCGCGCCCAGTTTTGAAGAACAGGGTCTGTCCGCAGAAACCCGGCAGAACATCCAGGACCTGATCATCCGCAGGGGGCTGGTGATCTGTTCCGGCCCGTTTGCGTCAGGCAAGACGACGCTTGCCTCATCGATCGTGGATCACTGGGTCGCGGAAAGCCGGGACGTTGGCATCACATTGGAGGATCCGCCGGAAATCCCGCTGGCGCGCGTGACTGAGGACAGGGGTGTGATCTATCAGATCGATCTCATGGACCGCTCGGTCCGTGATGCTATCAAACACGCCCGCCGCTGGTCCCCGCGATACGTCTTTCTCGGGGAGGTCAGGACGGGCGACGTTGCGAGCGAGCTGCTGCATATGGCAATCTCTGGGCCGCTGGCGATCTGCACGATCCATGCGTCCGACCCTGTGCAGGCCATCGTGTCGCTCTTTCGCTTCGCATCGTCGGCGATGTCTGAAGATATGGCGAAGGACATGATCTCCGCAGCTTTGCAGCATGTTTTCCATCAGGAGATGGTGAGCGGGCGGGTGCTGATGAAGCAGGCCAAAATCCATGGCGTCGACAATCACCTCATCCGCTCGAAGATCAAAGCGGGCAACTTCCGGGGTCTCTACGAGGACTTCGAGCGTCAGGTTATCAACAGCAATAGCCCGGCCAGGGCTGGGTGATCCGTCGCATGATGTTGAATTTTCGCAAATGTTGAGTAGACTATCAGAAACCCCGCTCAGGGGAATTCATCTCCAAGAGTGAGAAAAACGGAGTTTGGCAATATGAGCCACTGGAAAACACTGCTTCTCAGCCGTTCTGCCATTGCCGGTGTCATCGCCCTTGGGGCCGGCGTCGCGGCGCCTGTCGGTGCGTCTGCAGAAGACTGGCTGGATTCTATCCAGGATTCACGCTGCGCGCCGGAAGATATCGCAGGCATTACAGGCAATGTCCGAAACGCGATCGAGGCATCTGTGCGCCGGGCAGAGATGTCCATTCAGGCTCCGACCCCTGTCGGGGATCTTGGCTGCCTCAATGATCTGATGACCGCTCCGCTGGACATCTTCTCCAATGTCGGAGGACTGCTGGGCAGCCTTCAGTCCGGCCTTGGCGATATTGCGTCCATGCCGCTCAACCTTGATATCGATGTGTCGGGCATGATTTGCGGTTTTGCTGCAAAGAAATTCGCAACGCTGACGCAGCCGCTGAGCGAGATGGACAAGTCCATGTCCGGTTTCGCCTCACTTGCAGCCAGCGCCGACGATCGCATCAATGGTCAGCTGAACTCGGCCTTTTCTGAAATCACCGAAAGCGGCTGGGACAGTTCGGGAAACACCACCTCAACGGCCTCCGGCTATGGCGGCTATTCGGGCATCGTCTCGAGCAGCGACAGCTCCGGCTATAGCGGCACGATCTCGGACTACACCCTGCCGGATGTTTCGCCCTCCACGAGCGACGTTGAGGAGGTCACCTACACGGTTGCAAGCACCGTGGTGAACAATAACTCGGACGCCTGGAACCTCTACAACCAGCGTCTGATGATGGCTCTTGGCCAGTATATCGGTTGCCGCGTTGGCGGGCAGCTTGATGGCACGCAGGTCACTGGGACCTACTACGGGTCAGGCACCTGGAATGTGCCCGGCCATATTTCCAGCTGCACATTCAACCCGGGCGCATGGCCCGCGACATTGAGCAGTGATGACGGCACTACCATCGAAGTCGCGCCCAGCTCGAACTCATCGGGCGGCGCCGCCCGGAATGAGGATGTCGACCGGGAGGGCGGGCAGGACCGCAGCGCTCCGGCGGCTGCTCAGAATTCATCCACCGTACCTCAAAACGGACCCGCAACCATCTGGGACATGCTGGACAAGTAAGACCGGGCAAGGAGTAGAACATGAAGAAGATCCTTTTGGGAACCTGCCTGACCCTGGCTACGGTGCTGCCGCAGATGGCGCTTGCAGGCGGATGGGCAACGGCGCCTCAGGCGAACACCATCATTCGGCAGTTGAGCTCGCTGAATGACAACCAGGTCCGCACCGGCGAAAATGTGAAAGACTTGGAGAAGCAGGTTGAAAGCTCGATGGAGGAGGCTGCTGACCGGATCATCGCGGCGCTGCGCAGTCATTCCGGCGAACAATCCGCCTATCAGGACAAGCAGATCGAGGCAACACGGCGGATCACGGATGCCGCGGAGCTGAATGCCACCGAACGTATGCGCCAGGAATTCCGCGCGCGTGCGGAAAGCGGCGAGTTCGATCCGAGCCCGGACATCTGTCTGCTGGCTGGCCTGTTCCGCGATAGCGGTGCAACGGCGCCAAACCCGCGCGGCTCAACAACCGTTGCAGGGGCACGCCAGCTGAACAACGGCGCTGACCCTGCGGTGCGCCAGGGCGGCACCGCCCGTGCCAAGTCGATGATCGACGAACGCGCCGAGCTCCAGGGGACGATGGGTGGCTTTGCGGATCCGACCGTGGATCCTGCTGCCATTCTCCAGAACCCGACCTTGTCGATCGAGAGCGAAGAAGACCGCCGTGCCGCCGAGCGGCTGGTGCGCAACCTGACCGACCCGAACCCGCCACGGCCGGTGACCGCGGCGGAACTGCAGACACCCGCCGGCGTGGCGCGCGCGGAGCAGAGGGCAATCCAGGAAACCCGGAACAACGCCAGCGCGGAAACGGTTTCCATGGTGATGAACATGCGCACCGAGGTCGGCCCGGCCGATCCGTGGCGGCCCTATGTCGAGGACATTTCCAACTACAACCGCCCGCTTGGGGATGAGGTTTCGGAAATGCAGGCGATCGACATCCGCACGCTGCGCCATTACGCGCCGAAACCTGAGGTGTTCCAGGAGCGCGCCGCCTGGTCCGAAAAGCAGCTTCTGCAGGAGATCCTCGATGTCATGTCGATCAACGCCCGCATGAACTATATGCAGCTCGAACTGGATACCCGGCGGGCAATCGTTGAGACCCAGATCCTGTCGATCCTGAACAACGGCGGCTGAGCCGCAACCGGACGGTTCCAAGGTCAGAGGGCCGGGGCATTGCCCTGGCCCTTTCTCATTTGCGCGGCCGGTCGGGTGCATTTTCATGTTGATAACCGCCTCTCAGGCGACGGCGGCTGCATCGATTGGTGATATAAAAGGGCAATTCATGCATCCGCGTAAGTGCGGTGGTGCTGGAATGCGAAAAAATGAAAGCTTGAAGCATGGCCGAGCATATACAGAAGTCACAATCCCTGCCGTCCGTGAAGGATCAGGTTGATCCCGGAATGGTCCGGCGCCCTATCAAGTCCCCGATGCAATCCTTCAGGGATACGATGAGCGCCAAGAGCACGGTCATGATGACCTTGTCGATCTCGGTTTCGGTTATGGCGCTGTATTCTCCGAGCTGGATCGGTGTTCTGCCTGCTTCCCTCGGCTACTACATGTGGGCGTCATCGAAGAAATACCGTTTGCCCTTCAAGGTTCCCCAAAGCTGGGGCGGGACAGACTTTGGCGCCCCCAAGCCGGGCGGCAGCGGTTACGCCAAGGCGTCTGGGATCCTCTACTTCGGGCGCGACCAGCAAAGCCAGGAGGAGCTTTGGATCGAGAACGGTGATGCGCGCCGGCACGGGTTCTTCCTGGGAACCACCGGCTCAGGCAAGGCGCTGCCGCTTGATACCCCGGTACTTACGCCGCGGGGATGGGTGCTGAACGGGGATCTCCGGCCGGGCGATGAAGTTTGCCACCCTCTGGGCGGGACTTCCCGGATTGACTCGATCCACCCTCAGGGCGTGATCCCGGCGGTGCGGATGTGGTTCTCTGACGGCCGCCATGCAGATTGCTCGCTCGACCACCTCTGGCATGTGCGCGCCCGGCCCAGGGTCAATGTAGATCGCAAGCTGGGGCTGGCGGAAGGGCTGGGTTTCGGTGACAGCGGGAAAAATATGACCGCTGGCGACATCGGCATCCTGCACGGCATGCACGGGGACAAGCTGCACATCGAAATCCCCCTGGCTGTCCCGCATCAGGGCATGAGTATTCCGGAGGGCTCCGGCATCCTGTCGGAGGAGCATGCGCAGCGGGGCGCGGCGGCGGGCCTCCATCACCTGGATTACATGCCGTCGCTGTTTGGCACGCCGGCCCAGCGGATCGCCTTCCTCAAGGCCTGGTCCCGCAACGCTGACATCGGTGTCGCGATTGAAAAGCACGGCGTCAGGCTGACCGGTCTGCGCACGCCGGATGCCAAGATCCTGAAGCAGCTTGTCTGGTCCCTGGGCGGTGTTGCGACCGTCTATGTCCGCGGCAGCACCAAGAAGCGCGATCGGGGAGTGGATCTTGTTGTGATGTTTGAGGGCATCGGAGATCTGTGGCCCCAGGCATCCGGCTGCAAGTTCCCTGGCGAGGGGCTGGAGATCACCGAGGTTGAGCGGCTCCATGATGATGTGGAGATGTCCTGCATCAAGACGGACCGGGAAGACGGGCTCTACGTGATGGAAAACCACGTGGTCACCCACAACACCGAACTTCTGCTTGGCATCGTGTCACAGACGCTGATGTGGTCATCAGGCTTTCTCTTCATCGACGGCAAGGGGACAACCGAATTCTATGCGCGCGCCTGGACGCTCGCGAAACGCTTCGGCCGCGAGGATGATGTCCGCGTTCTGAACTTCACGGACGCGGGCGGCGACCCGGATGCTCCGGCGGGCGGGCCCGATGTTCAGTCCAACACCCTGAACCCGTTCTCCAAAGGCGGCGCCGACCAGCTCATGAACCTCATCGTGGGCCTGATGGGGGATGCAGGCCAGGGCAACGACATGTGGAAGAGCCGCGCCATGTCACTGGTTACCGCGGCCATGAAGGCGCTTGTACAGATGCGAGACGCCGGTGACATCCTGCTGGATGTGCAGGCAATCCGGGACTTCCTCCCGCTCGGCGAAGGGTTCAAGAAAGAGCTTCTGAAGGGCAAGCCGATCCGCACCATCGAGGATGTTCCGGAAGAGGCGTGGCACGAATTGCGCACGCGGGGCGGGATGATCGAGCTGTACCTGAGGGCTATGAAGGGGGATTTTTCGAACTCCTCCCGACTCGCCTTAAAGGCGTTCTTTGATACACTTCCTGGCTTCAATATGAGCAAGGCTCTGAAGGGTGATCCGCAGGACGGGAAGGCCTCAGAGCAGTACGGCTTCCTTAGTATGCAATTGACTAAGCCATTGGGATCATTGGCAGATGACTACGGTCACATCTTCCGAACCCCTCTTGGCGAGGTCGATATTGACGACGTGGTTCTGAACCGCCGCATCCTGATTGTACTCCTCCCTGCGTTGCAGAAGGCGCCCGAGGAAATGCAGATGTGCGGGAAGATCGTGGTCAACCTCGTGAAGATCATGATGGGTAACGCCTCCGGCTCGGCGCTTCATGGCTCGAAGCAGGAGATCGTGGATTCCAAGCAGACACGCGCCCCATCCCCCTACATCGTCGTGCTCGACGAGGCGGGCTATTACATGGTCAAGGGCATTGACGTGATGATGGCGCAGGCCCGCTCGCTCGGCTTTATGATCATCGTTGCCGGTCAGGATATGGCGGCAATGCAGGCGATCTCCCCGCAGATCGCCGAAACCGCATCAGCAAACGCATCGATCGTTGCTGCCGGCAAGACGATGGATGCGGACAAGACGGCCGGGTTCATTCAAAAATTGTTCGGCCGGACGCAGGTTTCCGTGACATCAGGGTATTCTGCGCAATCCGGAATGCTCGGAACGAAGTGGGTTGACCGGATGGATGCCTCCTTCCAGGAGGTCGAGAAGGTACGGCTGGACGAGCTGCAGCACATGATGGAAGGGGAGTTCTATTTCCTCTTCAACGGTACCATCGTGCGGGCGTCCACGTTCTACATCGGCGGGGACTTCGCTGGATCGTTCTCAGTGAACAAGTTCCTGAAGGTGCGCGGCCCGACTGACCGGGTGCCGGGCCTCGACCAGACCGTCGAAATCAACTTCATCGGATCCATGATGGATACGTCAGAGAAGATCCTCGGCTTTGCGCGCAGCCCGGAGAGTGCAGAAAACCTCGATCCGCTGTCCGACACGGTGACCGATGTTGCCCGGATCGCGCAGGGGCTGCTCTGGAAGGCAGGGAAACATGCCGCGTATCCGCGCAACATTCACAATGCGTGGCTTGGCGGCCTGCTGGCCGGTGAAGCTGCCGAAGTGCCCGAGTATGAGGATGAGGCAGTCGACCGCGGCGGCAACTGGGAAGACGAGCTTGATGTGGACCTGATGGACGAGCTCGGGATCCGGGGTGATTTCGATGAGCTTGATCCTGAAGCTGTGGATCAGCGGAACATGCGCCGACGGATGGCGGAGATGGAAATCGACGGGATTGATCTGGAGGAGGATGACGAAGAGGTCGGGGACGTGGTGTCCGGTCTGCACCGCGCTGCGCGCGGGCGCACGCCGCAAGAGCGGCACGGAGGCATGATCGACCTTCTCATTGCCCAGGAGCGGGCAAAAGAAAAGGCTCAAACCAACAGGGAGATCGCGGAGAAGCTGCGGGACGAGGAGGCAGAGCGGCTTGATGAAGAGCGCGAGAACCGCCGGTCTATGGGGGAATTCTTCAGTTTCGTGGCGGAGAACAGCTCCCGGTTTGCGAAAATCTTCGCGGAAGAGGATGTCGACGGGGAACTCGGCCTGGAGATCCTGCGGCGGTCCGGAAGTGTGAAGCCGGTGCCCCTCAATTCCATGCAGGACCCGGCCTTCGTAAGCGAAGCGGTCGACATGCTGGAGAAGGCCATTTCCACGGAGCAGAAATGATGAACCGAATGCTTTCCGCCGCTGCTGCGGCTGTCGGGGCGCTGATCGCAGCTCAAGCCCCAGCTGCAGAGGCCCTGGAGCCGCTGCAGAAACTCTTCCCGCCCGACATGTACAGCTCGAAGGTCCGTCAGGATGTCTACGCTGAGGGCGTCAGGACCTATTCCGGCATCACGCTGCGTTCTGACGTCTCCGCAATCGGAATTGACCAGATCACGTTCCGTCCGGCTCCGGACGGGGATATTTCTGTCCACATCGGCGCCTTGACGATGAAGCCGCGGGACGAGCTGTCCCCGGCAATCTCGATCAGCGGGATCAGCCTGCAGATGGAGGATTGGCCGGCCCAGGGCGGCGACATGTTCTGCAACTGGATGAATGTGGTCAGCAAGGCGAACATCTCTGCCGCGGAGATGACTTTCCCCGCGGAACCCGCGGGGATCGGGTCCATGCGTATTGAGGATCTGGGGTTTGAAGCCAGGCGCGTGCCGGAGAACTGCTGGATTAGCGGCTTGCTGGCTGTCGGCAGGGCGGATGTGCGGCGCGCAGAAGGCGCATCTGTGCAGGTGTCGCAGATGCGATCGGAAATCGGCATGCCCGGGAACCGGGTGAGTGCGGCCAGGTCCCAGGGGACCGCCGCTTCGCTCCGGACCAAGATAGCGGAAATCGAATTGCGCAAAGCAGGCCGGACGCCGACATACGGGTTCTCCGGGGTTGACCTGGCTGCGGAGATGAAGGCGGCCAGCCTCCAGGGGCTGCTGCATGTCTTGCACAGCAGCCCGCTCAGCGGCGGAAAGGTCAATCCCGACCTCAACCTTATGCAGATGGTCAATGCGCTCACGCTGCTGGAAATGGACCTGCAGGCTTCATCCTCGACCACTCGGATTTTCTCGGCCGGTGTCGTGCCGCCGGAAGCGGTCACCAATTTCAGCAGGGTCGGGCTCTCGACGGTCACCGGCTCCTCCGGTCTTCGCATTCTGGCCTCAAAAGGGGATCTCCTGCTGAAAGCCAGCGCATCTCTGAATGGGCTTGTTGACCTGGGGCTGACAGCATCGGCGGATCTTGCGCCATATTCGCGCACAAAGCTCCTTGCGGCCAATGCGGGCAAGGACCTCGGCGCTCACCTGCTACCGGAGCTTTCCCTGAAGGATGCGGCCCTGACCTACAAGGACAGGGGGCTGGAGCGGTATGTGATTGACCTGACAGGGGTGCCGTCCGGCCTCTATATCGAAGAGTTCGGCGGCCTTCTTGCGGAACAGAGCCCCAAGCGGATTGCCGGATCCGTCCGGCAGTCGACAGGGAAGATCGCAGAGTTCTTCCGGCATGCTGCGGATGCGGAGACCATGATCATCAAGGCCGCCCCCGCGCTTCCGGTGCGACTGGCCGAAATGACGCTCCTGGCGCTGACGGATGTGAACGGCTTGGCGCGAAAGCTCGGCCTGACCATGCGGCGCGGGTGAAGGGGCCGCCCATGCCGCACACCAAGGTTTTATCCAGATGGTCAAAAAAAATGACTGAGCGTGAAACCTTTCCCGGATCGCCTTGTATCTAAATGCAAGTCACTTCTATCGGAGGAGAACAAAAATGAACAATTGTGAGGAGAAGCAGGTTACGGTCAGGCAGGTCGAAGATTTTATGCTGAAAGTCTGCCCCGCCTTAGCCCGTAAACGGCCGGGACATCTGGGCGATCTGCCCCGGATTGAAGACACCGTCTTCCTTCCGCTGCACCTTGATATGAAGCGGCGCAGGAAAGACGCTTTGCGGATCACATTCCGCAAGTCTGGCCCGGCGCTGTCCGCTGACAACACCCGCTTGATCCCGGCCGGGGACTATCGGATCCTGGTCTACGACACGATGCCTGAGGCTCTGGCGGCATTGCGGACCCTGGAAGCGATCGGAATGCTGGAATGCAGTGAGCGCTTCACCCTGGTTTCAGGCGAAGGGGTCATTCTGCTGCGCATGGTCAGCCCGGCCGCGGCCGATGATCTGGTCCCGCCGGGTATGCAGAGCATGGGCCGGGGCAGCTTCCAATTCAGCGGGGATGGCGGAAACGTGACGATCAACATCATCGACAACCGCCTCAACCCGGAGGAGGAGGGGCTCGCCTGCACCCGCAGGCGGGAGGTATATGCTTCGATCTCCTACCCGAGCGCGGAAGTCATCCGGATTGCCAACAGCGCAGGCTTGATGGCGTCTGACCCCATCAGCCGGGGCAGGGTGCTTGCGCGGCTGGTTGAGGACAGCAGCGGCAGCCTCAACGCCTTGCGTCATTGCCAGCGCAGTCTGGAAAACATTCCGGGCGCACTTGTCGCCATGGCAGCGCTTTCGGTGGATAATGTGCTCGACCAGTTTGACGAGATGCTGGAAGGCCTCGAGAACGAGATGAGCCAGCCGCCGGAGGAGGACCTTCATGATCTGGTTGTGGCGCGCGCCAAAAAGGCGTCCGCCGGAGTCGAGGGGGTTGCCCGGGATATTGCGTGGATCGCGCTCCACAAGAACATGACAAAACCTGCCTGATTGGCGCAGTTTTTTTCATTGCTTGCCGGTAGACTGCTCTGGAAATCTACGAGGTGCGCAGTGAAACATGAGATGATAAATGGGCGGATCGATACTCTGTTCGGCCGCCACCCTGAACGGCAGGCATTGTTCATGGCCGGAAGCGTGGTTGCGTCGACTTACTTCGGCGCCCCGCTCCCCGAAGTCATCATGATGGCGCAGGATGGCTTGGCCTATGCGATTTCCCATACACCGCTGGCCCCGTCCGTCGAGGCCATCAATGCCTATTTTGATGGCGGCCTGACGTGGCTGAGCGCCACGGGCACCAGTATTGGTGACTGGCTGCAGAGTGTCGGAGGTGACATCGGCCACCGCTGCTCACAGATCCTGCAAACCATGCGGACCTATCTCGGCGACAAGGCAGAAGTCGCGAAAAACGCTTTCTCGGTTATGTCCTCCAAGGGGGCGGAGGCGGCCTCGCACTGGCACGCGACAATCCGCAATGCCATTACCGAGGACCCGGTCGGTGCGGTCGAAAATGCCGGGAAGGCGCTGGTCATGGCAACGGAAGCCTTTGGTGTCTTCATGGGGCTGAAAGAGGCCTATGGCTGGGCCGCGCAAAAGCTTCTGGGCAAGAAAGAAGCGGCAGATTCCAGCCCTCCGGCACCGGTGACCAACGTGCATGTCAACATCGCCGTCAGCAACGCCGAGGATGCTGGTGCGGCAATCGAGCAGCTGTCGCAAAAAATCACCAGCGGGGCGATCAGCGAAGAGGCTGTGCGCAATTGCGGCCGTGCAGCGTTTGCTGCAGGCCCGGGCACTGCAGAGCCGGAGGCCCCGGAGCTGTCGGAAGACATGGAGCTGGCCAACAGTTCCCAGGTGATCTGGGTGTCCCGCGAGTTCAATAAGCGCCTGCGGGAAGGTGTCATGAAGTCCATGGCAAACTCAGACGCTCCTGAGACGCAGGAGTTGATCCAGACGTCGCTGAGGTCTGCGCGCCGGCCGATCCATGCCATCGAGGGCGGATTGATCCTCAGCGTGAACCCGCGCGGTGATCTGCGTGTGCATCCCGCAATATCTGCGAAAATGAAAAGCGCGAATACCGAAAGCGCGATGACCCTCAATTGACGGAAGCTGAACCATGAAAGATATCATCATTGGCCTCAAGGGCGGGCGCGGCGTCGGAAAATCTAAGGTCGCTGATCACTTGGTAAAGAACCACGGTTTCAGCCGGGTTCACCCTTTTGATGGCGGCAAAGCGGCCTCGCGCGCCTATTTCATGCATATCGGCGCCACCGAGGAGGAAGCCTGGCGGATGACGGATGGCGATCTGAAGGATGTCCCATCCCCATTGCTGCCGATCATCACGAACCCCGAGCACGTGATCCCCGGCAAGTGCGAACTGGGTGACCATTACATGCCGCGGTTTTTCATGGAAAAATTCGGCAAGTGCATGGGCATTGAAATGGGGCCTGAATTCACGATCGGCATGGAGCTGCGGCGGCATCTTGGAAAGGATCCCGGCGAGCAGAAACGGCTGGTTGTGGAATCCATCGTCTATGAAGCTCCTGAACTGCGCGCGCTTGGCGGCAAGATCATCAAAGTGCAGCGCGAGATCGAGGGGGTTGAGCGCCCGGCCGGGATGGAAACGGACAAGTTCGTTTCCGCGGTCGGCACTGACCACGTTTTTGATAACTGCAGCGCTGATCTCGCCACGATGAGGGCGGAGTTTGATGCGCTGCTGCAAGAGATTTTCGAGCTAGAAGAGCCCGAGCCAGTGATGGCCCTATGACCTCACCGATGAGCGACGCCGATCTGCTCGTTTTTCTTGAAGAGACCTTTGGCGGCCTGAATGAAACGGATTTTCTGACCGGGCCCGGCTTTTCGGAGCAGGATTTGGACATCGACCCTGTTTTTGAAAAGCCTTGGGGGGATGTTCTCCAGGACGCTATGACCGACCTCGGGATCCCTGATAAAGGGCTTCTGAGAGACTGGGCGATTGAGACACTGCAAAAGCGGCCAGGTCTGCAAAGCCTCATGGCCGTTTACGGCTTTGCAATCTGCGAGGCCGCGGACAGCAGCGGCTTCGTCATCGGGGTCGCCGCGATTGACCTTCGCCCCGGGGAAGAGACGATTGCCGGCCTCTACACCGGATGCCAGCTTGGCGTTTGCGATGCCTGGCGCCGCAGGGGGGTCGGATCACACCTGGTGAAGGAACGCTTCCTCATGGACGGGTCGCTCCCCACATGGAGCCTGGACAGCCCCGCATATTCGCCAGGCGGTCGTGCGGCGCATCTTTCCGGTTACAATCTTCTGCATGGCGAGCTGACCCGGCTCAGGCAGCTGGACACCGATTGCCGCTTCAGCCATTAGGGTCATGGCTAAGAAAAAGGCCCCGGAAACCCGGGGCCCTTTCCTCTATTCCTCTGCCTTGCCCTCGCCCGGCCCATCCTCAGGCGCTGCCGCGGCGGCGGGCTGAAGCCGGACAGTGGGCGGCAATGCGTTCTTCAGCTGCTCCACGCTTGGAACGCCCGAGATGTAGCGCGGGCCCTCTTCTGTATCGAAGATGTAGAACGGAAGCTGCGGGATGGCGGCCGCCTCTGCGAGCTGAAGGTTGCGCTCCAAGCCAGCCTGGATGACGTCCGGCAGATCATCGGGCTCTGCCGACGGAAGGGGGGCCTCGCTTTCCAAGCTCATGGCCAGAAATGCTCCCGCAGGGTCTTCCGAGCCAATAATGCCGGCGATTGTGGCGGGGGAATTTTCATCGACCATTGGCAGCATCATCACGCGCAGCTGCAACTCACCTGCCTCCACCTTCTCGCGCAGCAGGTCTGTGGATGCGCGGCAAGGTTCGCAGGCCGGATCCGTGAATACATAGGCAACCGGCGCATCTGGATTGCCGACCTGCATCCAAAAGCTTCCGCGGGCCGCGTCCAGCAGTGAAACCTCTTCAGGCCCTGCGGCATCAATGCCTTCGATCCATTCTTCGATGGCGGTGTTGAAGTCGGCTTCGTCCTCAACGCCGCGCAGGACATCAATCAGCTGTCCAATGGCAATTTTGCGCTCCGCTTCCGGCAGCGCTGACAGCTTTTCCTCCACCGTTGGCGCATGCGCCTCGGGAATGGAAATGGAGGGGCCGTGGAGCTCTTCGATCATCCGGCGAATGCCGGAGTTCTCGACCTCCTTGAGATCAGGATGCAGGGCCTTGCCTTCCGCATCAAAGGCAAAGCCGGCGACAAGATCACCGGTTTCGGGATCCTGCAGATACATCATGGTGGAGCCTTCGGCCTTCCAGGCATTCATCCCGGCAACCGGATCTGTCGGGGTGAGGCCCGGGATGCCATCAAAGGCATCCGGTGCCGTCACCTCGCTTTCGACGGCGACTGCGGTATGCGGCGGTGTGAAGATCAAAAGCCCCGCGCCGAGCGCGGTGACCATAATCGCCGCAGTCTTGAGACCAATGAGGGGGTGAAAGTGCTTCATGTCGTCGTCCTTTCCACAATCACTTACGGGGTACGGTGCCGCTGTAGGCATCCGGCAAAGCGTCGGAGAAGTGATCCGGCTGGGGCACACCTGACAGGAATTTCGGCCCATCGCTGGTCTCGTAGGCGAAGAAGGGAACGCCTGGCAGGCCGTTGTCAAAGATCATGCCATAGTTGGCCCGGACGCCTTCCGCCAGTTCCGCCGGAATGTCATCCTCGTTGGCCCTTGGCAGCCCGGAAGCGCCGCGTTGGGCGTATTCGAGCTCGTGCTCCAGGAAGGTGCCAACCGGGTCTTGCGAGGTGAGAATGGAGGCGATCTTGCCGTAGGACGCGCGCGACAGTACCGGCGCCAGAAGGACGCGCAGCTGCAGCGAGCCGTCGTCGAGCTTGGGTTTCAGGTTGTGGATTGCTTTCGCGCAGTAGGGGCACATCGGATCGATGAAGACGTAGGCCACCGGCGCAGAGGTTTCGCCAATCGCAAACCAGAAGCCATCTTCGCGCATGGTCTGCAGAAGCATTTCACCATCGGTTTGGGGGGAGGCCGACGCCTCGACAGGTGCTGGCACTTCCTCATGCGCAATGGCTGCGACCGGGGAGGGCGCGAGGGTCACCTGCACGGCTGCGCTGCCGCCGGTGGCGGAGCTGTTCTGGAGGGCAGGGCGGGGCGGTTCCGCGGGCGCTTCGGTGGAGAGCTCCTTCAAGGCTTTGCCCGCCGCGGCCACCGCGTCCGCATTGCCTTCGATTTCAGCTTGCCACTCCAAGATCAGCAGCTTGAATTCCTCCGGGCTTTGCGCGCGGTCCATGCGGGCAACCAGGTCGGCCACAAGCTCATGTTTTTTCGCATCATCGACATTGACCAGAGCCGCGCCGGCGCCATTCATGACATCAGCAATGATGTTGCCTTCCTGGACAGCAGGCTTTTGCGCAATCGGAACCGGCGTCGATTGGGATCGTGGCTTCGGCTGGCGCAGAAACTCCGGCAAATGATCCTCGCTGACCTCTTTGAAATTGATGACGGGCGCGTCGCCGCTGAGGTCGTAGACCATGCCGTTGATGAAGGTTTTGCCATCCGGGGACATCAGCCAGACACCGTCGGAACCGGAAACCTCATAGGCCGTCATTCCTTCAACAGAACCCTTGAGCTGGAAATCCAGCGCGCTGGCCGCCTGCTGGGCATGCACAGCGCTGGCCGATGCCGCAATGACGGTCGCAGAGAGGAGGGCGCCGCGCGCCCCGAGTTTGAATTTCGCAATCACGATATGTGCTCCTGTTAGGCGCTGCCGTCGGCGTTGGCGTTGATGAAGGCGGCAATATCCGCCCGGCTGGGCTCGTATCCGGCGTTGCCGGTGAGAGCTTTGAACAGGTCGGGATCCGAATGCGCCAGGACGAGACCGGCAAGATCCTTCTCGCTGACACCATAGTGCGGCGCCAGGCCGACGATGACTTCGCCAGGCGGGTAGCATGTGGTTTCATACTGGGACAGTTTGCGCGGCGAGGTCACCCCGGCAAGGTTTGCGGCCTGTGCCAGTGTCAGCGAGGCGCCGTTGCGCAGTTCACGCATGCGGTTGCCAAAATGCTTGCGCCGCAGAATACGCCGGGCAGTTTCTACGGGGTCACGCTCCGGGCGGCCGCGGGCCTGCACGCGGTAGTCCTGATCAGCCGTGGGATTGGCGCTAACGCAATCCACTATTGCGGCATTCTTGCTGGCGGTCATTGATGTCATCACTTCTTAGTTTGTGTTTCCGATTGCCAGGCAGATGGCTCGTTTTCCCGAGAATGCGGTCTTGTCGCCGCTCTGTGCAGTATGCGCGGTAAAATTTAATGTTGTCTATCGTTTTTCGCAAACATATTATCGGATCTGCACAGAAAATTTGGAGCGGCCATGAGCACAAACTACCTCGCGAAGGCGAAAAAGCAGCAGAACGCCCGGCCTGGAGGCCTGGCCGAACGCGCGCGCTTCTATGCCAAGATTGCGCTGTCCGTGTTTGCGGTCGCCGTTTTGGTGGCGGTCGGACTGCTAGCATTGGAAATCTCCACGCCGGGCATGGCCTGGTATGTTTACGAATAGGCCCGAAGCGGGCTGATCGAATTTCAGGAACCAGATTATGAAGCAATACCTCAATGCTCTGAGCGAGATCCTTGAGACCGGCACGCCGTCCACAGACCGCACCGGCACAGGAACAATTTCGCTGTTCGGCATGCAATCCCGCTACCGCCTGGCAGACGGATTCCCGCTGGTGACCACCAAGAAGCTCCACCTGAGGTCCATTATTCATGAGCTGCTGTGGTTTCTCTCCGGGAACACCAATATTGGCTACCTCAAAGAGAACGGCGTCTCGATCTGGGATGAATGGGCGGATGAGAATGGCGATCTGGGACCGGTCTACGGGGCGCAGTGGCGCCAATGGCCGGGTGGTGAGCGCGGCACGATCGATCAGATCGAAAAGCTGGTGGACGACATCAGAAATACCCCTGACAGCCGTCGGCTGATCGTCACCGCTTGGAACCCGGCAGACATCGGCCGGATGGCCCTTCCGCCGTGCCATACTCTCTGGCAGGTCCGGATTGCTGCGGGCAAGCTCCACCTGCAGTTGTATCAGCGCAGCGGTGACATGCTGCTCGGAATCCCTTTTAATTCAGCAAGTTATGCGCTATTGACGCATATGCTTGCACATGTGACCGGCTATGAGCCGGGCGACTTCATTCACACGATCGGCGATGCCCACATCTATTCGAACCACATCGAGCAGGTGAAGCTGCAGCTGAGCCGCGAGCCGCGCCCGGCGCCGCGGCTGAAGATCAAACGGCAGGTGAGCTCAATTTTCGACTTCCGCTTCGAAGACTTTGAATTCGAGGGGTATGACCCTCATCCGGCGATCAAGGCTCCGGTGGCGGTCTAAGGCTGCCGCCAGAGAGTTATGACCCCATGAGCTGGCCGCAAACGTGCGGCCGGCTCATGGGGAAGGCGCAGCCTGCTGTGGATCCCTGGCTTCAGAAACGAGTTTTTCCATACGTTCATGGCGCTTGCGCAAGGTCTTGTTGAGAGAGCCTTTGTTCGGGAAGAACAGCCGATCCCACTCTCTGCCGAAGTAGATGTCGAGGTAGGACTTTGCCTCCTCAAAGCGCTTGTGCCGGACAAGCCCGCCGGTCAGCCGATTGAGCCAGTAGGGCGCCTGGAAGAAATTATGCAGACCGGGAAAGGCCGGGTCGAATTCCAGCCATTGGTCGATGTAAGTCTTCGAGATTTCCAGCAAACGATCATGATCTCTGGCGATGATCGCTTCTTTGTAGCCGAGATCCTTGAGGAGTTTGTCCATCTTATCGGCAAATGGTTTCTGGCGCTTGTAGTCTGCAAGTTGCGCTCCAGAGTAGCCATGGCTGTAGGTTGACAGGCCCCTTACTTGTTCATGCATGATAAGCTACCTCCATTGTGGGCAAGAAACCCTTTAACGCACTGTTTGTAAATGGGATCTTTCCGGAGAAACTCAGCCCGGCGCGAAGGGCGTCCCATGACCGGTCGCGCCTTTTTCGCGGCCAGGAGCTATCCTTGCCGATGAAATGGAGGCCTGGCTATGATGAATCCGCCGTATGATGGCAAGCAGCGCCGCGCTGCCAAAGACTGGTGCTGGGTGACTGCCCGGGGCCAGATAGTCCGGCTTGGCGACATAGATGATCGCCATCTCCAAAACCTGGCGTCTTTCATTGAGCGCAGGATTGCCCGGATGGATGAGCAGATTGCCATGGAGCAAACTTTCCAGCAAGGGAAGTGGTCGGAAGGGTTCACAGACGCGGAGCACATTAAAGCCCAGCTCAAGGATACGCTGCATCACGTCCGCATCGAAATGGATACCCGGCTGCGTATCGCCGCCGGTGAAGAGGTGGAGATCGCTCCGCAGCTGGTGCAGGCGGAAGTCGAGCAGCCACGGCCGGAGCCGGACCGGGACCTGGATCCGGAGATCCCGTTTTGAGCTGACGCGCATCTGTGAACTCACGCTGAAGCGCAATTTCAGATATGTCGTTTTATTCCAATCGGTTCTGAATTTCTACAAGCTTGCTTTCGAAGACCTCGGCGGGTGTCCGATAGCCAAGACACTTGCGGGGCGTGGAATTGAGGCGGTGGCAAATCGACTTCAAATATCGATTTGTCAGCGCCGTCGGTTCGGTTGATCTTGGAAGGTATTTTCGCAGCCTGTTGTTGGTGTTTTCGACCGTGCCTTTCTGCCAGGGAGCCTGGGGGTCGCAGAACCAACTTTCGGCTCCGATGCCATCCTTCAGGCGCTGCCAAGCTGAGAACTCGGTGCCGCGGTCGAAAGTGATCGACTGGCGTGCGTCGGCGGGCAGGGGAGCCAAACCGTTGATCAGAGCTTCCATGATCGGCTTCGAATGACGATCTTCGTTGCGCATGACGACAGTGTAACGGCTGACGCGCTCGACCAAAGACGTTACATTGACCTTCCCGTGCTCTTTGCGGAACATCATCAGATCACACTCCCAATGGCCGAATTCAGTGCGCTCCGAGATACGCTCAGGCCTGCGTGAAAGGCATTGGCTGTCGAAGATCCGGGTACGATGATGCCGCCGGTACCCGCGCGGCCGACGGCGTTTGCGATGCTCGGGCAGGTGCCGATAAAACGCTTCGGCGCGGCCATCCTTGGAATAGGCGAAACGGTAAATCGTTTCATGGCTGACCCGGATCGGGTGGCGCTCCAGCCGCATCCGACCTGCGATCTGTTCCGGCGACCATCCGGCCTTGAGCCGGTCTTCGATAGCGGCTTTCAGCTCGGCGTGTACGATCATCTTGCGATGAACCGCGCGCCGTTTCTCGTACATATCTTGAGCCGCAACAGCGTGATATCCGTTCAACTCCGGCAGTTCTGTATCAGTGTACCGGTTCCGCTTAATGTCCCGATAGAGTGTCGAAGCGGAGCGGCCTAACCGATCAGCCATCTCTGTAATTGGCATTTTGGCTTCAAGCCACTTGGCAATCCTCCGGCGTTCGTCCAGTCTCAGGTGAGAGTAGTGGCGTCCCATTCATCATCCTCCGTGCAAGCTTCTGTATCCGTACAGAATTTGCACTTCGTTTGTGAATCCACCATCCCTGCACCGGATGCCCTGTAAGAACCGTTATGTTAAATTACTGCCGTCCTGGTGGACGTGGTGCTCCGCAAGGGCCCGCAAGCGGGAAATGGCCCGGATCCTGTTCGGATCCGGGCCATCTATTCTTTGAAGTGAGAGAGGTTTGGAGGGGGGGGGCGCCCGGTTAGAAGCGCCAGGCGAAATTCACGCCGTATTGGGTGTCATCGAAGAAGCTGTCAGAGCTGTCGATCATGGAAACGCTTGCCGAAACGGTCAGCTTTTTGCTGATCTGATGGCGGACGCCCAGGCTGGTGATGGTCTCCGAAAGCTCCCGGCCCATCCATATGCCGCCTTCGTTTTCCTGCAGGCTCACAGAGACGGAGCTGGGACGGTCAAAGGCGAGAAAGCCCAGGCCGGCATAGGCGCGGTAGCGCATGGCCTTAACGCCGGAGACGCTCTCGCCAACCTGAACGCCCAGGTTCACGGCAAAGGGGCCCGGGATCGCGGAGGAGACGGACAGGCTGCCGATTTTCTGGTTGTAGATCGTGGTATTCAGGTGGCGATTGAGAAGGACAGAAGCCGAGATCTCGTGAACGCCGACGCTGGAAGACACGATGTGGCTCATGCCCACGCGTGCGCCGATCCGCTTGCTCTCACCAAGCTCATACCCGTGGTAGCTGGCATCAACGCATGCGTTGGCATAGGTCGAGTAGCTGACCATGTGCTCGATGCAGGCGGTGCCGCCCAGAGACGTTTTGACCATGTCATGCTCCGGTGCGTAGCCGATGGAGCCGCCGGCACGCAGGTCCAGGGCGGTGGAGTTGCCAAGCGCAACCCGTGCCCGGCCGGAGCCGCTGACACCAAGAACCAGACCGCCGACAGCCCGGTAGTCTTCCCCGATGGTGAACGGGATACCCGCTACGGTGAAGCTGTCGCTGGCAAAGCCGCCATTGATGTTGCTGTCATGGGTCATGATCGGTGAGAACTGGAAGCTGGCACCGCTGACACTGCCGGGCTGGCCGCGCAGCCCCATGCGGGTCAGTACCTTCTCGCGTGCCGCACGCGCCTGGGCCGGTAGGCCCTTGTAAGACAGGACGTGAACCATCATCCGCTCTGAGCCTGCAAGGCGGATTGCGTCCAGCTGCTCGCCAAGCCGCACCTGCGCAGCGGCGGGTGTCGCGGCCAGAGAGGAAAGAAGAGCAAGAACTGCAGAGGCGCGCTTCATCATGATCAGAACCTTGTGACGCTGTATGTGAAAAGTCTTTCTGGGGTCAATTTGGCAGTTATGCGAAAAACAGTCAACGGAAAAACTATTACCTAAGCCGAGTTTTTCGCAAACCTGCAGGCAGGAATATCTGCAGCCGCTCGCGCGGCGTGCGGGCATGATCTATCTGTCTGGTATGACGCGATTATATTTTGAACTCTCAGCCGCCCCCTCAAATCTGGTGGGTCGTGTAAAATTTTTTCGCAAATCTGCTTTTGACCTCTTGCTTAGGAAAAACTTTGCGAATAAGTTAGTGACAGAAACAACGAATGGCCCCTGAGCCGACACCCACCGGAGACACGAAAAATGAACACCTTCACCATCAAAAGCGTTGCAGTTCTGGGCCTGATCTCTCTGGCGGCTTGCGGCGGCGGCTCGGGCGGCAGCACTGGCGGCTCCCCTGTCACTCCGCCCCCGGCAGCGACCGCACCCGCTTCCAACTCCTCGGCTGACCTGCTGGACTACGTCGTTGAGGGCGGCGCGGTGGTTTACAACCAGCACACCAACGAGAACGACATGACCCGCCTCCAGCGCTCCGAGGTCGTCAACGGCGAGCGCCACACCGTGACCGTCGACCGGCTGGCTGACGGCACCTATGGCCTGATCCAGTACGTCAAAGGCGACGAGGCGACCCTCTACACCTTGGACGATGGTCTGGTGGCGTCGACCGATGTCCCGGACGGCCAGTTCAACGGCGCTTTCGAGGTCTCCTACACCGTGGATGGCGGCTCGACCTGGAACATCGGTTCGGGTGAGGCATCTGTGACCCTCGATACCGCGACCGGCCAGGCGCACTTCGGTGGCATGGCAACCGATCGCTCCGTTGCGACCGGCGACTTCAACTCGGTGGAATACTACTCGACCGCAAACCTCGTGAACGGTGAGTTCTCCGACAATGCGGCAAGCGTGATCTACCGCGAGGATGGCGCCTCTGTGAGCACCCACACCGGCACCATCGACGGCATCGTTGTCGGCTCGGGTGACGACGCAGGGGTTATCGGTCTGGTCGGCGGCACCGATGGCGACTTCCAGGCGAACGGTGGCTTCACTCTCTCCCCCTACGCTCCGTAATAATCAACGGGGTACCCAATCAGGAACAAGGGGCGCGATATTTCGCGCCCCCTTTTTGCATCGAGCGCCGGGTACGCCGGCATTCCGCGCCCCGCGCCATTGCATCCAAGCCATGAAGAACCCGGACCATCGCAGCTGCGTGCGCTGGAATGAGGCCAAAAGATCAGTATTGCCGCGCACGGAGCGAACGGCAGAACCTCCCTTGACCACTCCCCCACCCTCTCTTCTTCAAAGAATGAAGGTCCGGATCCGATCAGGAATCCGGACCGCGGCCCGCACAGCGGGCCCCGGCGAAGCCGTCAATCAATCCTGGCGCGCCTGCGCGATCAGCGTTGTGAAATCCTCTGCGCCCAAGGCGCCGGGAACGACTTCATCCCCAACCACCAGGAAGGGCGTTCCGGTAATGCCGATGCGCTCCGCCAGGCGCATGGTCTGCGCCAGCTCAGCCGTGACTTCGGCGCTGTCCATTGCCAGGGACAGCTCGTCGAAATCATACCCCTGCCCGTCCGCGTGGTCGCGGAACCAGGCGATATCAAACTGACCCGCAGCGTCATAGAGTGCATCGTGGACCTGATGGTAGGCCTCCGCCCCGTGAAGCGCATTTACCGCCAGGGCGTAGCGCGCCGCAGTCTGTGAGGCAGCACCCAGAATGGGCCATTCCTTGATGATGACTTTCACGCCCGGGTCGGCCGCCAGAACAGAGCGCAGTGCAGCATTCGTATTGCGGCAATGACCGCAGCGGTAATCGGCAAACTCGACGACAGTCACGTCGCCCTCTGCATTGCCGATGACCGGCGAGTCCGGATCGTTGAACAGCTCGGCGTGCGCCGCGCCGACCGCAGCGGTCATCTCGTTCAGCTGGTCGGTCTTGCGGTTCTGCTCATACGCCTGGAGGGCTTCCACCACGACTTCCGGGTTCTCAAGCAGATAGGAGCGGATGAACTCGCCCGCCAGCGGCATTGTCGCCGCATTGTACTGGGCCGCCAGGGGCGATGCCGACAGCGCCGCCAGGGCGGCCGCGGCAAAAAGGGTCTTCATGTCATTTTCCTTTCTATTTTTCGCATGTTTTGGTGAGGAGATCATATGCCTCCTGGACGTCCCGGAATGTTTCCGGGTTTCCTCCGGCGTCCGGATGAGCCTGTTTGATGGCTCTCCGGTATGCCGCGCTCAGGACTTCGCGGGATATCGGGCGCAACGGATCGATGCTCAGCACCCTGCAAGCCTGCATTTCGGATTTCGGCCGGTTTACCCGGACCGGATCCTCATCATCGGCCAGGTCAGCAGACCCGTCCGGGGTTTGGCGCAGGCATGCGGCCAGGCCTTCCGACAGGCCCCATATGTTGGCCTCGAGATGCTGGATATGAGTGCGCAGCTCCCGGTTCTCGCGGCGCAGATCGGCATTGCTCTCGATCCATCTCAGCAGCGACCGAGCAGACCACAGAAGCCCGGATGCGCCTGCCAGCCCTATAGCTCCCGCGATCATATCCACCTGCATCACCTGCTCTGTTCAAGAGGCCCGCGCGCTTGCACGGGCCCGGGGTACAGCGTTACTTCCGGCCGGCAACCCAGTTCATGCCCCAGCCATAGTGCGCATCCATGTAGCTGTGGGAGGAGAAGAATTTCACCTCCCGCTTCACCTTGATCTGGCCGCCATGGTTCTCCAGCAGCGCAACGGCGCACATTCCGTCCTGCGAGCCAAATTCATTCATCCGCACCTCGATTTCGGGCTGATCCGGGATGAACAGCCGCACGACCCCGTCCGTCTGGCGCCAGTCCGGCACCCCGTCATAAATGAAGGCGAACAGAAGAATGCGATTGAACTCCGGCCATTGCTGACCGTTGATCTCCAGCCACTCACCATCCGCAACCGCACCGGTCCGGTCGTCGCCCTTGAGGCGGACATACGGCGCATAGGTGAAATCCCCGAAGGAGTTGCCAAGCGCCTGGACGCAGAATTTGTTCCCGTAGCGGTCCTCAACGAGGGCGCCCAGGTCGAGGTCGACTTGCTGGCTGCCAAACAGGCCGCCCATGATACCGCGCGCCGGAGGGCGTTGCTGCCAGTTGAGGTTGCAGCGGATTGTGCCGAAGCGGCCGTCCGGCTTCTTGAGGGAAACCGTTGCCTTCTCCTTGGTCAGGGAGACTTTGCTGAGCGAAACGGTAGGAGCGGCAGGCGCTGGCACCGGCGCGGGCTTTACCGCAGGCGCCGGGGAGGATGGAGCGCCTGCCACATCCACGCCAAGATGCGTTGCCAGCGCCGGGAGGCCGCCATTGAAACCTTGCCCCAGCATGCGCAGCTTCCACTGCCCGTTGCGCTGGTACAGCTCAGCCAGCATGAGTGCCGTTTCGGTCATTCCGGTGCAGGGGATTTGCCCGGAGAGGCCGGTTTCGCAAGAGACGGTAATGCCGGGGATGCGCCCGAAGGATGCCCGGTTTTCATAGATGGTCGCGGCAAAGATGATTTTTTCAACGCCCCGCGGCAGCCGGTGCAGATCGAATGAGAAGACGCTCTGGCCTGCACGTCCGCTTTCGGGAAGAAATTCGACGGCGCCGTCGGCAACGCGCGGCTGGCCATAAAAGCACATATCCCCATCACCGCGTACTTTTCCATCCTGCCCGATCAGGAAGGCGGAGACATCGATCTCTGCTCCCGGAATCGTGCCGGTTTCGAACTGGATCCGGGAAGCAAGCGCCCCGAGAGGGGCATTGGCCCCCGGCGTCAAAGATTGCATGGTATAGACCTCTTGAGCAGCTGCCCGGCCACGCGGGCCGGGCGTGAAATCAAAGGATCGACTGGCTTTCCGCCGCGGCGATCCAATCGGCATATTCCTCCATCATCAGGTCGAACATTTCCGCGTCGCTCGGCGCCGCGGGATCCCGCAGGGAAAAGGCGTCGGCATTGTCCACGACCCGTCCATCGAGATCATCGAGGTTGGTCAGGAACTCGAACCGCTTCCGGTCGAACAGGCCGCCGCCGGACTGGATTGCCATGAACTTCCAGAAGAGCGGCTCAGCCGAAGCCGCGCGGATTTCGCGGATGGTCTTGGCTCTGTCGTCCGTGCCGCCGTCGGTGACGAACATCACGTATACGGGAAGGCCTTCAGGGTTGTTCTGGGCGTAGAACGCCCGGACACGCGCGATGGCGTCGCCATACCGGGTTCCGCCTTCCAGCGGGTACTCAGCGCGGATGCGGCTAACGGTGCCTTGGTAGGTGTCGATGCACACGGAGCCGAAGTCATGAACCTTGCGCCCGAACAGGAAAACGTCGATTTCCCCATCGTCATCCATCCTGTAGCCAAGAGCCATCACGCGCCGGACAAGCGTGTCGATCTTGCCCGAGCGGTACAGGGAGTTCATCGAGCCGGAAATATCAAGCACCAGGGCGACTTTGGCGCGGTCCCTGGAGACACCCTTCTTCTCAAGCGAGACGCCGACCTGCTTGACCAAGGAAACCAGCCCTGGATCCTTCTTCTCCAGGCTGACCATTTTCTTCTCCAGAGAAACTGAGGCAGCTGCGGCAGGAGCTTCCTCCTGAGCCACCTCGATCCCGAAGTGCGTGGCAAGGGCAGCCAGGCCGCCATTGAAGCCCTGGCTGACATTGCGGATCTTCCAGCCGCCTCCCCGCCGGTAGATCTCTGCGAGGATCAGGGCCGCTTCACTCCTGCCGGCCGGGTCGATCGGCAGGGCAATGCCTTCACCTGCCTGGATGGTGAAGGCGGGAACCTGGGCGAAGGTTGCTCCCGCGCGATCGAGGGTTGCGGTGATCACAATCTTCTCGACGTCCGCCGGGATCCGCGCCGGATCGACATGGATCACGGCCTCGCCGCTGGCCTGCCGGAGTTTCAGAGCGCCATTGGCGATGTCGGGCTGATTGAAGAACAGCATATCGCCATCCCCGCGCACCTTGCCACCGGAATAGGTCATGAGGGCGGTCACGTCGATGCTTGCGGGAAGGCCAATGCGCAGATCGGCCGGCGTGTCCGGGAATGGCGCATTAGCGCCCATGGAAAGTGAGGTCATGTCGGCCTTCCTTCGATGTATCATGTGTTCAGAGGTGACGGCAGTGCCGGTGCGCAGGCTGGGCATTGGCCGCTCGGGGCATCACAGCTGTGGCGAATGCAGACGGACCGGCGGTGTGGTCTCGAGCCCCAGACCATAGGTTTGGTTCAGGCTTTCGATGCCATGCTTGAAGCCTTCCATCCTGATCTTGAACCGGATTTCGCCTTTGCGCCGGTAGATCTCTCCGAGGATAAGGGTGCGCTCGTATTCGCCGGTGAAGGGAATGTCCGCAGTGTAGGATTTCTCATCATCTGCGATTTCGATCGCATCCTTGCCTGCAGCGGAAATGAACCCGGACCAGGCCGAAAGGCACAGGAGCATTCGCTCGGTGCCATGAGGGATGTCCTCCGGGCGGACCTGGACCACCGGCTCAGCGCTCGCAGGTTTAGCGAGGGTGAGGCCAGGCAGGCCGGTCCGGCCATAATAGGCTGCAGCCGCCGCAGGAACTGCCTTCCCATCGGATCCAAGCGCGATCGCGTGGATGATATAGCCCTGCTGCGGGATCTTGACCCGGATCAGTGTTGCTTGTGCTGACAGGGTGATGTTCTGTCCTGGAACGAGTTTCATGCTGACTCCTGAAGGGTTCCGGTTCCCTTTCCAGAAGCCGCGGACATGCACGGCTTCGGGAAAGGGCCCGCGGTGTGCGCGGGCCCCGGCTCTGGCCTTAGCCGATGTTCACGCCATGTGCGGTGGCCAGCGGCGCCAGGCCGCCTGCGAAGCCCTGTTCGATGGCCTTGAACTTCCACTCGTCGCCCTTGCGGTACAGCTCGCCGAAGATCATCGCGGTTTCCATCGAAGCGTCTTCGCTCAGATCGAAACGGGCCAGCTCGGCACCGCCGTCCTGGTTCTCGATGCGCATGAAGGCGTTGGACACCTGGCCGAAGGTCTGGCCGTTCTGTTCCGCCTCGTGGATGGTCACGCCGAAGACCAGCTTCTCGATATCGGCCGGGACTTTCGACAGGTCGACCTTGACCTGCTCATCATCACCGTCGCCGTCGCCGGTGCGGTTGTCACCGAGGTGCTCGATGGCACCATCCAGGCCGGTTTTGTTGCCGTAGAAGATGAAGTCCGCATCCGAGCGGACCTTGCCATCAGCGCCGACGGCGAAAACGGAGGCGTCCAGGTCGAAGTCTTTGCCATCGGTTGCGCGGGCGTCCCAGCCCAGGCCGACGAGGATGGCGGTCAGGCCGGGCGCTTCTTTGGTCAGGGAAACGTTGCCGCCTTTGGAGAGCGATACTGCCATGGGAATGTCCTTTCAGAACGGTTGTGTTGCAGGTGTTTTCGTGGTTGACCCCGCCCGGTCCGCCCGGGCGGGGCGCAGGCTTATGCGGAGGCGTCGATGCCGAACTGGCGGCACATGGTCAGCAGGCCGCCGGCAAAGCCCTGGCCGACTGCTTTGAACTTCCAGTCGCCGTTGTGGCGGTAGACCTCGCCAAAGATCATGGCGGTTTCGGTCGAGTAGTCCTCCGAAAGATCGTAGCGGGCGACCTCCGCATTGGAGTCGCGGTTGACAACCCGCATGAAGGCGCCGCCGACCTGGCCGAACGACTGACGGCGCTGTTCGGCGTCGTGGATGGTGACGGTGACGATCAGGCGCTGGATGTCAGCCGGGACTTTCGACAGGTCGATGTTGATCACCTCATCATCGCCCTCACCCTCGCCGGTGCGGTTGTCGCCGGTATGCTCGATGGAGCCGCAAGGGGAGGTCAGCTGCTTGTAGAAGATGAAGTCTTCCGGGCCGCGGACTTTGCCGGTGCCGTTCACCATGAACAGCGATGCGTCCAGATCGAATTCCTGGCCATCAGTGGCGCGCGGGTCCCAGCCCAGGCCGACCAGCAGGCGGGTCAGCGACGGGTCGGTCTTGCTCAGGGAGATATTGCTGCCCTTGGAGAGAGAGATTGTCATGGGAAAGCCC
Source organism: Leisingera sp. XS_AS12 (assembly GCF_041224635.1). Classification (NCBI taxonomy): domain Bacteria; kingdom Pseudomonadati; phylum Pseudomonadota; class Alphaproteobacteria; order Rhodobacterales; family Roseobacteraceae; genus Leisingera; species Leisingera sp. XS_AS12. Next base: position 104,082 of record NZ_JBGFGM010000085.1, on the reverse strand, counting down.
TTTCGTATTTTCGCAGATTAGATGGCTGCCAGCAGGGTGCCTGCAGCCGGGGTGAAGTATTGCCAGCCAATGAAGGCCAGATAGGAGGCGAGCATCACGGCGCCTGCCCGCTTGCTGATCCGGCCGCGGGCCAGGAGGAAGAAGGCGAAGATCAGGGTCACCGCGATCACGACGGGCAGATCGAAGCCCAGGAAGCCGCTATCCATCACCAGAGGCTTCGCGATGGCGCTGAAAGCCAAGACCGAGAAGATGTTGAAGATGTTGGAGCCGACGATTCCGCCAACGATCATTTCGGAGTGGCCTTTGCGTGCCGCGGCGATACAGGCCGTCAGCTCCGGCAAAGAGGTGCCGAAAGCGATCACTGTCATGCCGATCACGGATTCCGGAACACCCAGCGCCATGCCGCCCGCAACCGCGCCCTGTACAAGGATCTCGGAGCCGATCAGCAAGGTGGTGATCCCGGCCACGACCATCAGATAGGGGTTTGCACCCTCATCCTCGCCATCCTCGTCGTCTTCAACCTCGATTTTGGAAGCGCGCCATTGATAGAGGATGTAGATCACGATCGTCGCAACCATTGCGCCGCCCGCCCAGCGGGGCAGAATGCCGTAGATCATTGCCGGGACCAGCGTCGCGGTCGCCAGCAGCATGACGATGGCATCAACCCGCACATCCTTGCGGTCGATCAGGATCGGGGCAATAATCGCCGAGAGCCCCAACACCATCAGCACATTCGCGATGTTCGAACCGATCACATTGCCAACGGAGATGCCAGGATATCCGGACAGATTGGCATTGATGGAGGTGAAGAGCTCCGGCGCGGAAGTGCCGAAGGCCACGATTGTCGCCGCGATGAAAAGCTTGGACAGGCCGGACCGTTCTGCAATGGCAGAGGCGGAATCGACAGTCCAGTCCCCGCCCTTGCACAGAAGCCAAACGCCAAAACCGATGGCGCCGAGCGCAACCATGGCCATTTGGTAGGTTTCGAGGCTATGCATTTTGTGAAAATTCCTTACATTTTCGCAAAGTGTGCCCGAGGCGGGAATGCCTCGGGCGAGGCTTTTACAGCTCGAAATCGCCCGGGTTCAGCCCCAGGTCGACGGCGATCATGCGGCCAACAGCCTTTTCATCATCGTCGAAATTTCCATCAGCGCCGCCGATGATGCAGGCCACACGGACCAGCATACGGGACTGTTCTTCCTTGCCCTTGATCCGGCCGATGATCTTCAGCGCCTCTGCACGGCCGATCTCGACGTCAAATTCGAACTTTTTAACGATGCTTTCGAAGAAAGCGATCACATCGCCCATGTCAAAGTGCTTCAGCTCATCGGTGTTCTCGATGACGCCGATCATCTTGCGCTTCTCATCGCTCGAGATTTCGCCGTCCGCCGCCGCCATCAGAGCACCGGCTGCCACACAGGCCTCCATGAACTCACGGTTGCGGAACTTCGACATCTCGGCCACCAGAGCGGAGCGCGCGTTTTCGGTGGTGTTTTTCAGCCAACCCAGCATAACAGCCCCCTCTTACGCGTAGCGCACTGCGGCATCCGCGAGATCGCGGACGGTGCGGCCATTTGCGATTTCGCCGATCGCGGTCATCGACCACTCGCCGCCCTTGCGCGACAGCGCTGCCATGACGACGCCGGTGTGCGAGCCCTTTTCTGCCAGCACGAACTTGCACAGCTCTTTGTTGCCGTTCTGGTCGACGAGACGGCATTCGGCGTTCTCGACCTCGTTGAAGGTCTGACCGGTGAAGCTGTTCACGGTGAAGACCAGGCTCACAGCATTCGCCGGCAGAGCGGCCAGGTCAACCGAGATCACTTCGTCGTCGCCGTCGCCATCACCGGTGCGGTTATCGCCGGAATGGCGAATGGCGCCGCCCATGCCGTTCAGCTGGCGGTACCAGACCGTGTCCAGCTCATTGCCGTTGGCGTCGAAAACGATGACCGAAGCGTCCAGGTCAATGTCGCCACCGCCGGCGGCGGCGCCCAGCACGCGGCTGAAGAAGCCGGTCTTCTGCGGCCGTGCGGCATCCCAGCCCAGGCCCATGTAGACCTTGCTCAGGCCGGTTTCCTTGGAGAGGGACAGCGCCTGACCCTTCGAGAGAGAGATCGTCATTATGGTCTCCTGTTAAGTTCACCCTGAACATATTGTTTTTCGCAAAGTGCTTGCAAGCGAAAATGCGAAAAAAAGAAAAAATTACACAGCGACAGCTTCGCGGCCGTGTCCGGACGTGACCGCCTCGAGCTCCGGCTGCTCGTAAACACCCCATGTCTTTGCCCGGGACAGAATCCGGCGGGCCCAGAGGGAATGGGTGGCGGGTTCGCACATGACGCCATGGATCTGAAAGACCGCCGCGGATGCATCGTCGAGAATGGCCTTGGCCATGTGCAGATCCTCACGGCTCACCTTGAGCATCTCGTGAATGATACCGATCTGAGACGGATGGATCGCGGTCTTGCCGATGAACCCCCGCAGCACATCCTGCTCAACCTCGCGGATCAATGTCTTGGTGTCATGGATGATATCAAAGACCGGTGCCGCCACCGGAAGGCCGCGCGCCATCATTTGGGAACCCATCATGGAGAGGACGTATGACAGCGGTCCCTCGTAGGAGGTCATGCCGGGCGTGCGGCGCAGGCCGAGACAGTTCAGAAGGTCATTGCCGCCAAGCCTGACAGCCATGACCCGGTCCAGGCCTTCGCTGGCGAACATGTCAGCCACTGAAGACACGTATCCCGGATCGAAATACTCCGCGGTCTCCAGGGTCGGCATGATCAGTGTCTCATGATCCCTGGCCAGCTCGAACCACCCGGGCCCGCTTTTCAAAGTCATCTTGGGCACGATCATCCCGCTCACCGTGGAGAAGCCCTCCATTTCAGAGATCAGATGGGCCATGCCGAGATTGCGGGGGCGCACAAAAACCATCGTTTTCTGGTGGCGGGCGCCATTTTCGGATCGGGTTTTCAAATGCGAGCGCAGGCCATTCAGCCCCCGCTCAACATCGTTTTCATGCAGCGCATCTTCCAGGCAGATGACCACGGATCCGGCGCCATTCAGGTCTTCACCTGCGAAGACCCGTTTCGCATGCGGATTTGTTGCCGGCATGTAGAGCGTGGCGCCCAGGCCGACGGCGCGGGTATGCAGTTCGTCGGAGTGCATATCAGCAAACCTTGGAGATCACGGTAACGGCTCGGTACGGGCCGGTGAGATCCGGACGTACGGAATAGTCAACGCCACCCTCCTTGCACAGGTGGATCAGCGCCTGCAGATCCGGGTCCGCTTCACTGGAAACCAGTACGTGAAGGGGCTTGCGGCGCAGGACGGCACGAGTGGCCTCAGCGATGCCCGGCTTCACCCTGTTCGGGTTCTCCGTCTGGAAGATCTCCATGATCCGGGTCACGGCTGACGCGGAGTCCAGCGTGAGCGCATTGGAGGTGCCGCTGGATTGATCCTGGCACACTGCTTCAGCCAGCGCTGCACCTTGCTGCTGGCGCATCAGGCCGTGGATGTCATCGACGAACCTGGCCGAGTAGTCGATGTCCTGGAGATGATCCACGGGGATGCAGCCATGAAAGTCGTTTTCGCCAACGACGTCGGCATTCAGGATCGAGCGGGAGATCAGGCCCGAGATATTGGCGCCGAGAATGCCGGATGGGATCAGCCAGTCATCATTCGAGCCGGCAATATCTGCCACGCCGCAGGGATCTGCGAGCACGACAAGGACAGGGCGCCGACCGGTGTTTTCGGTCCAAGTGTGGCGCAACTCGCGCGTGATGGCGCCCTTGCCGGTCCAGCCATCAACGAACAGGATGCCGTCCGGGTCGCGCTTGCCCATAACATAGCGCATGGCGTTCATGTCGATGCCGCGATCCCGGATGATGGAGATCCCAAAGTGCGCGCTGTCCACGCCAAGATCGCGCAAGGCACGATGCAGCAGAACGCCCAGAGGCGCACCCGCCCGGACAAGCGAGCAGAGGGTCACCTGAGCGGGGAGGCTTCCTTCCTCAACGCCTGCGCGGATCTCCCTGGCGATAGCCATCACTTCGGCGGCGATACGTTCGCGGCCTCGCTGCCAGGCATCTTCGAAAATGCTCAGGTAGCGCTGATCGGGCCGGGCCTCTTCGGAGATCATTTCGGAATAGTGGCGGCGACCCGACTGAATGGCCGCCTCCTTCTCATCGATGCCGGTCGGCCGCATCTGCACCGGTTTCAGCAGGAAGTCGACGTCATCCTTGGTGTAGCTTCCTGAAAAAGGCACTCGGGTTGAAGAATTGTCTAACATGGTCAAACCTCCAGGTTCACGAAAAAAGCTTTTTGGAATTCTGAGTGTTGTTGGGGACCAGCATCATCGAGCAGAGCTCCATGAAGGGAAGGTCCGCCAGAGAGTCCCCTGCTCCGACCGTCGGGCGGTTCTGCAGGTCTTCACGGATGCTGAGAAGATACTGCACGGCAGACTTTTTAGAGACGCCGCCAGGGACAAACGCGAGATTATTACCGTTGCGATGCACCTGGACGTCAGAGAGCTGAAAGCTCTCCTTGAAGAGCTTCTCTGCTGTTCCGAGGTTCAAATCGACGCCCAACTGGGTTTCGTCGTTTGATTTCACCGTCATCCCCAGCATGATGCCTTTGTGCATGTGCTGGTGGATACGGATGTTGATTGGGGCTTTTTCCAGCTCCTCGATCGCCCTTGCAAGGGTGGCTGCTGCCTTTTCGCATTTTTCGGCAATTGCTTCGGACCATGCCAGATCCTCAGTGCCATCCGGAGCGAGGATCATCGCACCGTTCGATACGATTGCGCCCTCCCGGAAGGAATCGAGATGCACCCGGTTGAACGCATCCAAGCTGCGCGCAGTCACAGGAAGAAGCGTGGCGCCGCTGGAGAGCCAAGCCAGGAGCGCCTGGCGATGGCTGCACATGTAACTGTGATTGCCATTTTTGGCAGTTGTCACACGCTGAAGGGTCTTCGGATCCCTGTCCGGGTAGCTCTTCAAGGTGGTGAAGATCGTGTCGTCGAGGTCTGCAAGAATAACAGGGGTCATGCGCAGAGTTTCCCTTTATTGAACTGGTGGATGCGCCCGGCGGGCGTCATGACGGCGAAGGTCGAAAGATATTCGCGCAAAGGCTCTGCGAGGCCGGAGAGGTCCTCGCTTTCATTCAGCAGAACAATCCGCCCCCAAGCCTGCGGATCGACATTGTGGAGATACATCGGCACACCGATCCCGTAATGATCCGGGAAGATGGCTTTACGCGTGATGGTTTCCCCAAGCAGAACCGGGGAGCGCGTGGTGGCGAGGAACGAGGCCTGATAGCCGCCCTCTTCGAGCATTTCAGCGACCCGGAACGGCTGCCAAACGTATTCACCCGTTCCGATAATGAGAACGCGGCCGCATTCATCGGCAGAGGGGAGCCATCGCATCAGCGCATCGGTTTCGGGCGAGGTGCCCCCCATGATCCCAGCCCGCCAGCTGCCGGCGGAGGCATCGATCCGGGCATCCTTGATCCTGTCCTTGGAGGCCGGAATGGTCTGTTCAGCCAAGCCCGCAGCTGGCGACCAGCTCCAACGCCCCTCGACCAGGCTCACGCTGCGGACGTCAGTTTGCTGGCAGAAGGGCAGCTCGGAAATTGATTTTCGCACTTCTCCCGCAGACCAGTCTGTGAGGGTGACCAGGCAAATCCTTTCAAACGTCCGGCCAGCCGCTGCCAGAGCGGCGAGCAGGTTTGCGAAGGTTTTCCCTGTGGTGGTCTCATCATCGACAAGAACCAGGGTCGGCGCATTGAATGCCACATCCCGGATCTCAGGATCCTCGGGGACCAGGACGTTATGTGCGGTGGCATGGGAATGGTCTTCACTGAACCCGGCCCAGACGGGGCGGCCTTCCGGGTGGCGCGTTGTGGGCAGATAGGCCGCACGGCCTTCCAGCATATGAGACTGCCGAAGAGCGTCGTAGACCCCCGCGCCCAGCCCCACTGCGGTTTCGGCGTATCCCATGACAAGAACGTCGCGGGCGGTGTCGATCTGCTGTGCAGCTTCCTGGGCCAGTGCCTGAAGGACACGCCGATGGCTGGCGGCCGGCACCGGGATGTGGCGCCCCAGGACCGTGGAGACGAACAGAAAAGCGCGCTTGGGGTTCTGGCGCTCAGCCATTTTGATGATGCCGGTGACGTCAGCTTTGCTGGTGGTCACGTCGAGCGTCATGGTGCCGCGCGACAGCGGGAAAATGTGGCGCTGAGGCAAAGTCTGCGTGTCAGCAATGGATCTTGTTTGGAAAGACATCAACCGCCCCTTTGAGGAAAAAGATTTTCGCATAATTGCCCGGCCCGGTGGGGATGGCAAGACAAAAATGCGAAAAAGTGGCGGCTGGATGTGTTCGGGCGGTCAGATCTCGAAGGCCATCTCGTCCTCGGGCGCCTCCAGGATTGCACCGGCCGGGGCTAGCTCACCGTCAGCCAGCCGTGACGGCTCCCTCCCGTAGCTGTACTCCAGGCTGCGCTGAACATCATCTTCGATGATTTCCCAGATCAGGACCTCAGTTTCATCAGCATTCAAAGCCTGTCCATGCTCTCCGGTGACATGAAGGGGCTTGCCCTCCTGGTCGGTGAGGCGAACACTGTCAGCGATCAGGTCGCACGTTGACGGATGACGCATGAGCGTCACCTGGATCTCCAGGCCATCGATCCCGTCCGGGCGGAAAACATCCACCTCAGACGCTGGGTTGACCCTTGTCTCGGCGAAAGAAAAATCAGCAGACCTGATGTCGGATTCACGTGTCATCTGGGGCTCCTTTGGAAGGTCCCCGGATCATAGCGGAATGTGGGAAAAAATAAAAACGCAAGCCTGCGTATCGGCGTATCACGGTGGTATCGGCCCGTTGATACCAGCTAAGCCCCTAGTTTCTCTATATTTATTTATCTATGTATCACTGTAACAAGATATAGATAGATATATATATAGAAGAAGAGTCCCACAGAGAGTCTTATCTCCCTATAGACATTCGCCCGCCGTTTCGGCTGTTTCACTGTTACAACCCGAATTGCCTCAGTAAATTCAGCATGTTAAGTGAAACACGGGTGGTGAAACAGGGCGTTTCACCAGGCCGCTTCCGTCAGTTGAGGCGTTCTGGAGGCTCTGCATTTGCGAAAATAGTTGCCAATCCTGGCCCTCGTGACGCATGTTATGCGAGAAATAGAGCTGAAGGGTCCAAATGCTGAAATTCTCCAACATGGCTGTTGCCGCTCTGATGGCAGCCGCTTCGACGGCAGCTGCGGGCGATGCGCCAATTCAGGCTGTGACGCTGTTTGATGCCGGTGTGGCAGATATCAAGAGAGCGGCTGGAGAGGAGCAAAGCCTCACTCTGAAGGTGCCCTTGAAAGATGTGAACGATGTGCTGAAATCCCTTGTTGTGCAAGGGAGCGGCGGGGGTGCCGCACGTATCGTTCTCGATGGGTCATCTCCGATCGAAGATACCTTCACTACGCTGCCCGTCAGCCCGGCTGACATCCAGAATATCGAGCGATTGCTTAAGGCCTTGCCGGGCACGCGTGTCAGCGTGACGGATCCGTCCGGCGTCACTGGCGGGCGTGTTCTTGGGGTGTCGCCTGCCGGGAATTGCACGCAAGGCGAATGCCAGGCGAGCTTGCACCTGATCACGGACGAGGGCGATGTCGCGCGCATTCCCTTGGCGGCGGATGTGCGGGTCAAGATCCTCGATGGCGCTGTCCGCGAGGCAATCAGCACGGGAGTGGCGGCGGTTGCAGGCGCTTCCCGGCAGAAAGTCAAAGAAATCACTCTCGAGCTGACAGATCCGAAACCGGATACAACCATCAGCTACGTGGTGCCTGCGCCGATCTGGAAGACTGCGTACCGTGGCGTTCTTGGCGCAGAGGGGGAGGTCTCGCTTCAGGCATGGGCAGTCATCGAAAATGCGACCGGTGAGGATTGGTCGGACATCAGTCTGACGCTCAGCTCCGGCGCCCCCAAGACCCTTCAATCCGATCTGCATTCGCGGGAGTGGGCTGTGCGGGACCGGTATGAGAATGAAGATGGCGGCCCAGTCTTTGCCAAAGCCGCCAGGCTGGAAGCATTTTCTGCCGACAGCATGGGCTTTGCAGCGGGGATGGCCCCGGAGCTGATGGCGGCCGAGGTAAGCGCCGCAGGCCATGAGGGCGCCCTTGCAACACGTTTCACGTTCCCTGATCTGATCGATCTGCCGTCCGGCAAGATGATGTCGGTTCCGTTTATCGCCGGGAGCCTGGACGGGCATTACTATTCGGTATGGACCGGAGGCGCCGGAGAGCGCAAAGGCGCTCCCGAACTTCAGCTCGTGGTCACCAATGATCTGCCGGTCCGGTTGCCGCCCGGCATTATGACGATTCACGATGCTGAGACCGGTTATGCGGGGGATGCGGCATTCCCGATGATTGCGCCGGGCGCTACCGGCTCAGTGGCCTTCGGCATGGATCAGAAGACCGAAGTATCGGAGATCGCCGGACTGGAAACGCGCGAGGCGGGCCTTGTCGTCTCTGGCGGCACCGTGCTGCTGAAAGACGTTGCGGTGCGCAGCACCCGCTACCTTGTGACGGCCCCGAAGCAAGAGAGCCGTGAGCTGCTCATCGAGCACCCCCTCCAGCACGGCGCGACCCCGTCCGTCTCCGCATCGGGTGCCGTTCATTCTGTGGAGCCCGACAACTCCCGACCGGGATGGGTCATGATCCGAGTTGAGCTTCCCGCGGGAGAGGCGCACGAGATTTCAGTTGAGGAGCAGCTGCCGCGGGAGACGCTGCACAGGCTGAGCGATGTTACCCCGGCAGAGATCCTGGACTGGATGGCCTGGCAGGGTCTGAAGCGTACTCAGCATGAAGTCCTGGCCAGGGCGCTCGACATCAAAACGCTTCTGGAAGAGCTCCAAGGGAAACGGGAGGCGCTTCTTGAGAAGCGCGGCGCGGCCATCGAAGATCAGCGGCGCAGCCGGGATATGCTCAGTGTCCTGGTCCGTGGCAGCATGGAGCACAGCAGCTTCCTGGAGACCCTCATGGAGGCGGAAAACCAGATCAACATGTTGTCAGGAAGCCTGCGGTCCGTCGATGAGGCAATGGAGAAGGTCCGGTCCGAGCTGGAGGGTTTGGGTGAAGCCTGATTGAAAATCCACTTCCTGCCTTGGGATTTTCCACATATTTCCTTAGGCAGGGAGTGTGAGAAAAAATAAAACAAGACTACCATTGCGTGAAATCCGTTACCCGAATGAGTGAAGTATCCTGGAGAAGAGACTGATGAGCAAGACACCCACCCCGATTCAGCTCCGCGTTCTCGAGCGGCTGATGGCTACGGTCGCCGCGGAGGCGTATATGACGGTCCCGCAATTCAAAGACATTGCCACGTCAAAAAAGCTCAAGGAAGAGTGGGCCATTACGCCCCTGAAGGCACTTGAGAAGCTCAAGATGGTCGAGCGGACGCCGGTCAAGGCGGGTAAAGCCTCCACCTGGCGGATCACCACGCTCGGCGTTTCCGCGGTTATGGAGAGCAGGGCCTGATGCCGGCGGGAACGCCGGAATGGACGCGCCTGCCGGGAACCGCTTTGTGGTCTGCGGCGCAGGAGCGCCATGCCATGGAAGGCTGGCGCCGGTACCACGACTTCAATCATCCTCATGTGATGTATGACCGCGCGGCAAACCTTTTCGGTTTTCCCTATTGCGTCTCTCTGGACAGATCTATTGCGACGCACGATGTAATTGTTGACACGGATCAGCCAGAGCGGGACTCTGAAGCCTGGCTGCAATCGCACCTGGAGCAGCCGGACAGGCTTGCAGGCAAGTTGATTTTCAGCACCATTGAGCACCGGCCGTGCGAAGATAACCGGCTCATCCTGCTGGATCTGGGCGGGTTTCTGGATCCGCAGGTCATGCGTGAAGAGACGGAACAGGTCCGTCAGGAAATGGAAGCGAGGCACGGTTGGGATCTTGTGACATGCAGGGAGAAGGCGAGCGGTTACCTGGCTGGGCTTGAGCAGCGGTTGCGGGACGGGGTCCAGAATGAGCATGTCCCTTCCGGCGACAAGGGGTACCTCCTGGGGATCGCTGATGGCGTCGGGGAAACGGTGTCAGAGCTTCGTTCCAGCATTGAAATCCATCTCTTCTGAAAGGCAGGCAAAAACCATGGCGCGATTTCTTTTCTGGAGCGATCTCCACTGTGAGTTTGAGCCTTTCGAGGTGCCGCTTCCGGCCGAAGCACCCGGCGCGGGCAGCGATGCGCCTGCGCGGTCTGATATCGACGGGATCCTCATTGCTGGCGATACGGACGTGAAGGGCCGGCACATCGATCTAGCGGAAGAGGTCTGGGATATCTGGCGCTGCCCGATCCTCATGATCGATGGCAACCATGAGCCGTATGGCGCCAAGAGGATCCAAAAGCTTTGGGCGCTTGAAGATCAGCGCATTGCCGAGAGGCGTTCGAAAGGCGTTGATATCGAGATCCTCCGGGGAACATCCCGGACGATCGGCGACACCCGGATTATCGGGGCCACGCTCTGGACGGATCTGCAGCTCTATCCGGATCGGGCTGTTGGTGCAGAGCGTGCCGTTGCATCCACGATGAATGACTACAGCAGGGTCCGGTTCTTCGACGAGAGGACCGGGATTTACCGCAAGATGCTCCCCGGCGACACGAGGGCCATGCACTTGCAGGAAAAGGCCCGGATCTTCGAGCTTCTCTCCCAGCCATTTGATGGGCGAACCATCGTTATGACCCACCATCTTCCGGTCAAACAGATGCTGAACCCCAAGCGTCGCGAGGAGGCTGACATCATTTCAGCAGCCTATGCGTCCGACCTTGCATCTGAAATCGAGCCGTTCCCGGTCGACGCCTGGATTTGCGGGCACAGCCACGATGCCGTGGAGTATCTCCTTTCCGGTCAGGAGCGCGACATCCGTTTTCTGCGCAATATTCGCGGCTACCCCGGACAGGGCGCGGGCTTCGAGCCGCTGCGCATCCTGGACAGCAATGCGCCCAGGATGGCCAATGAACCTGAAACGGAAGACCTCATGCCATGAAAATGCCTATGGTTCCGGCCAGGCGCGCCGGCCCGGTCCATATGATCTTCCAGGAAGAATTGTTGCGGGGGCTCGATCCGGTTCCGGGGGTCAGCTCTTCCGGCGCTGCAGCGTTTGTCTTCAGCACCTCAGGGAACTGGAGGGCTGATCTTGACCGGCTTGACGCGGAGCTCTCCCCGGAAAGCCCGCTGGATCCCATGTCCGGAACCCGGGTCGCAGTGTTTGGATCATTGGAGGTTGCCGCATATGTGCGCCGCAACTGCGGTCATCTGGCGACGGGCATCCTTCAGGATGAAGACCACTTGTCCGTACAGACGTTTTCCGGACTTATGCCCCGGGAGTGGCTTCTGAACCGGGAAACCATCCTGCTGCCATTCGGACAGGCCGCAAGCCGGGAGGATCAGCTCAGAGCGCTGTTCGGGGAGAGGCTGTTCATGCGTCCGGCATCCTCACGCAAGGACTTCTCCGGCACAGTCTTTGAGATCTCGGATCTGGCGCAGGAGCTTTCGGCGCAGCGCCAGATTCACAATGTCCACGGAGATGCCCTCGTCGCTTTTGACAGAGCGCAGGCTATCGCGCCGCACGAATACCGCTTCTGGCTCATGAGCGGCGAGGTCCTGACCTGCGCGGCCTATTCTTTCGAGGCCGATGCGCCCGCGCCCCCATGCCCTCAGGCAGTTCAAAGCCTGGCTTCGAAGGTTGCCGGGCATGTTGAAGTCTGGGCCGACCCGGTGGTCGCGGATTTTGTCATGGATGAGGATGGCGTGCCGCGGCTTGTGGAGCTGAATGGCTTCACATCCTCGGGCTTCTACCCGGGCGCCGACTTTGGCGCGATCGCCCGGGGATTGGACAGGCTGCTTCTTTGAAGCCCGAAGGAGCCGTTACCACGGTGACAGGTGGTCAGCCTCTGCGGTCAGCTCCGCCAGGCGGCGCCTTTCACCCTTGGTCATGCGCACGGGTTTGCACTGGGTGGCCACCAGGTTCTCCGGTGAGATCTCGGCCTCCCTGCCCTGCGCGTCGAACCAGCTGCCGTGGCCGGTGCCCGTCAGACGCGTGCCTGCAGGCACAGGCTCCCCATCGGTGAATTCGAAGCAGGCGCTGCGAATGATTACCGTTCCGGGGCGGCTGAGCCTGCGCGTGAATGCCGCCCTTTCCTGATCCAGCAGCAGCTCAGTGCGTTCAACTGAGCCTGCCCTCCTGGCAAGGCGGCGGGAGAAAACGAAGTGATCCATTGAGCCGGGGGTGCCGGAAAGCGCGCAGCCGTAGGTCTTACGGGCCCGCTCGGCCAGCAGTGCGGGCGCCTTTTCCGGGAGGCCATGAATGGCCGGATTCCGCCGCACCAGGGACAAACCGGCAAGGGCGTTAGAGAAACGAGGGATCCTTGGCCGCTTGTCGGCGGTGTCGTTGATCAGCTTCCGGGACAGTTTCCCGATTAGCTCCTCGATCTCCTCGCCGTCAAACAGCCGGTTTCCATCAGACCAACGGCCGCGCTGCCGGGCTTTGCGCAGATCGTTCATAAGCAGCCTGGCCGCCAGTTTCCGCTCTTTGCGGGTCATCAATTTGGACATGCTTCACTCCTTGGGCGCTGGAGCAAGAATAAACGGGATATGTGAAAACGAAGATCGGAATTGAAAAATCCTGCCCCAGACGGGGCAGGATGTTGATAGATCTGCTGGCGCGGATCAGCCGGCGAGAATGAAGTTGTCCACGGTCATCAAGTCGAGATGCGCACCTTCGAGGAAGACCGAGGCGCCCTCGTATTCGAACATCACACCGGAAGAGGTCTGGGTCAGGTGTTCAGTAACGTCGCCAAAGGAGTCGAGGCGCGTGAAGGCCGAAATGTCGAGCACATCTGCCTCCTGAGTGCCTTCCGAGACCACGGAGAAGTCTGTGATGATGTCAGCCCCGTCGTTGGGGCCGAATACGAAGGTATCAGCGCCGCTGCCCCCGGTCAGAACATCGTTGCCGCGGCCGCCCTTCAGGATGTCATCGCCGCTGCCCCCATCGAGGGTGTCCCGACCTGCACCGCCGAACAACTGGTCGCGGCCCTCCCCGCCGAGCAAAATGTCTTCCCCGTTGCCGCCGCGAAGCTTGTCGCGCCCGGCACCGCCATGCAATTCGTCGTTGCCATCATTGCCATAGATCACATCGGCGCCATCTCCGCCAAAGACCTGGTCATGACCGCGGCCCGCTTTAATCACATCAGCGCCCTGCCCGCCCTCGATCGTGTCATTCCCGGCGCCCGCATCGACGGTATCATTGCCTTCCTCGGCGAAGATCATATCATCAACTTCGGTTCCGAAGATCCTTTCGCCCTCGGGCGTGCCGACCTGGAACTGGACCGCATCCTCTTCGTTCGGGGTCATCTCAATATCTTTCGCCATTCGCTCATACCTTTCTGCGTTTCGTAGCCCGGCTCTCGTTTCCGGGCGCGCTGGCTGCCCGGAAATCATGTCCGCCTATACATTTGGGCAGTGCGAAAAACATTGCAATGTTTTGCAGGTTGATTTCGCTGAGGGAGCTTGACACGGCTCGTTTTGTTCAGGCGCCGATCGCAGAGCGCGCTTTGAACATCTTGTCCGGGATGCCATGCGGGTGTTCTCCAAACAGCCTCTCCATATCCCGTTGGACCTGCTCGGCGTCGACATCCCGCCCAATGAGATTTCTCTGGGTTCTGGCAAGGAATCCGGACGCCTTCGGGCCGATTGTCCCGACCCGGATGCCGCGGACGATCGTCCGCTCATCGACCAGAACGAAGTTGAGGTTGAGGCGCTCTCCCTCATTGACCGCAACCATGCCTGCGCCGTCCTGGGCGCGGGCAATAACCGGGGACCACAGCAAGTCGAAGGAAAAGCCGCGGAATTTCGGGCTGAACAGCAGGAAGCTGCCAAAATCGCCAAGGCGGACCGTCGCCTGCCTGTTGAAATCGCGCAGTTCGCGCTTTCTGGGCTGATCGAGCCGCATCAGGATCATGTTGAGGTCGAAGAACAATCCGCCACTCATTCCGGCGGGCTGGCTGGCAATGGCCAGACCCATTTCCAGGGGCAGCGGCTGACCGGTTGCAAGCACGGTGGGTTTGAATTCTTGGTTTAAGGGGGCCATAGCCTCCTCCTGTTCCGGGAATATACAATCACCTGCAACTCGCGCCCCACCACTACAATCAGAGCTTAGGCATGAGTTCAAGGATTATCCGGAATATCACTTGGTAAATCGCAAAATTCGGCGGGCTTCGTATTTATGCGAAAAAAAGATTGACTCTGCGTTTTCCTTCAACTACCTTGGCCGAAAGTTGACTGTAAAGCTGGAGCTTGCACGCCATGAAATATGAACGCGAACAGATGGGCATCGTGTAACGCGCGGACAGAGATCCAGCACGCGACCGATGCCCTGCACCCGCCCCTTGAGGCGGGTTTTTTGTTGCCCGGGCGCAGACAGCACCGCGCCCAATCGTCCGCATAGTTCAACTGGTCAGAATCCAGGACTTTCACTCTTGGGATAGGGGTTCGAGCCCCCTTGCGGATGCCAATGGCGCCTTCGTCTAGTGGTTAGGACGTTTGGTTTTCAACCAGGAAACACGGGTTCGATCCCCGTAGGCGCTGCCATACCAGAGGCTTCTTATGCTGCAAAAGTTACTCAGAGCGGTCCGGGGCAAGCCCGCACGCCCGCAAGATCCAGGCCGTTGGCCAGAGCCCGGCAAGGCGGATGTGTGGATGCGCCAGAGGCTTGATTATCTGCGCGCAAGCGATCCGGAAACTGCGGCGCTGCTGTTTGATATTTCAAGCGGCGACTACCTGCCAGGGACCATCCATGCCGGATCGTTTTTTGGCCCTGAGGAGCTTGCCTCCTACCGCCGCCTGAAGGCGGAGAACCCGGAACTTGTCAAGCTGGCCAGGCAGAATGCCTCGCCATACAGCCGCTCCGTGATCTGTGATCCGGAAGACATCCCGGACCATCCGCTCCTCCCCTGATATCAAGAATGGCGCAACCCGAAATGACACCCGCATACACCACCCGCATCGCCCCTTCTCCAACGGGGAATTTCCATATTGGCACGGCACGCACCGCCTATTTCAACTGGCTCGCGGCCCGAGCCTCCGGCGGCCGGTTCATCCTGCGGATCGATGACACCGATCTGGCCCGCAACAATGGCGCATCAGTGGATGTCATCCACGATTGCCTGGATTGGCTTGGTCTCATTCCGGATGCGGTCCACCGGCAGTCCGATCGGCTGGATCTGTATCACGGCATTGCCGGGAAGCTGATCTCGGCCGGGCGCGCAGTTCGCGCGGATAATGGAGCGATCCTGCTTGCGGATGGTGCCGCAGGCCATTGGCACGACCTCATTTCCGGCAATCAGGCGCCAAGCGGCAAGGTGCAGGATCTGGCGCGGAACCAGGTGCTGATCAAGGCGGATGGGATGCCGGTTTATCACTTCGCGTCGGTGGTGGATGATGCGGATATGGGGATCAACCTGGTGCTCCGCGGAATTGATCATATGACGAACACGTACCGGCACACGGCAATCTATGACGCGCTCGGCCATCCCCTGCCCCATTTCGCACACCTGGGCCTGATCACTCTGGGCGGCAAGAAGATGTCGAAGCGAGATGCGGCAGCAAGTCTGCTGTCCTATCGCGATGCCGGCGTCGATCGGGATGCCATGCTGAACTTCCTCCTGAGGATGGGATGGGGGCCGTCTTGCGACGACAAGTCCATGGCTCTGATCGATCGCGATCGCGCGACAGGGCTCTTCCTGCAGTCCGGGAGGATGCGAGCAAGCCCGGCCACGTTTGATCCGCAAAAGCTTGCAAGCTTCGATCGGAAGTACAAGGCGAAGGCGCAGCGGCCCTCACCCTGACGGTCTTTGGTTCCCAGGACCCGCAGAAGCATGGCCCGGAAGCTGCGGAGAAACGAACCCGGAAACTGAAATACGCACACTCAGGGGGTCAAGTCCGGGCTTGCCGGTGCAGGGAGCTCCGGGATGGCCGTGCCGAGATGGTCCCGGAGCATCCCGGAATATTCCGCATCGAGGCCGTCCCAGCCGTTAGCCGCGCATGCGGATAGCTGTCCGGTCTCCTCATCCATGGCGATGTCGCCGACGCTGGTGGAACGCGCAGGTGTAGATGCGGCAAGAATATTCGCACCTTCGGCCCAATCCGCATCAATGTGATTGGTAAGCGGGAACAGCTGATGAATGTCCGGGGACTGTACCCGGGCCACCTCCCGGTACAGGCCGAGGCGCACCGCCTCCTCAACGCGGCCCATCATAGCCTGGAAGCGGGCTTCCATGGCGCTGCTTGACGGAGCCATGGGCTCATTGCGGTGGTCGAGATGGAACAGGCGATATACTGGCATTTCTTTATCCGAATGCGTTCTGCGTACTAGGTGCTGGCCGCTCATGCGGCCAGCCCGACTTCCACAAGGCTTCTCCCGCTACCGGTGCGGCGCACCTGGACCTGCACGGGGATCCTGTCCTTCATGGCCTCGACGTGAGAAATGACGCCGATGGTGCGGCCCTGGCTTTGCAGCGCTTCAAGCGCCTCGATGGCAATGTCGAGAGAGTCCGCATCAAGGCTTCCAAAGCCCTCGTCGATGAAGAGCGTGGCAGCAATTGCACCCTGCCGCCCCAGGCCCGACAGAGCCAGAGCCAGGGAGAGGGAGATAAGGAAGCGTTCACCGCCCGAGAGGGAGCGGGTCGATCTGATTTCATCCCCCATGTCATGATCGATGACATGCAGCGCGAGATCTTCCCCGCCCTGGATCAGCTCATAACGGGGCTTGAGCAGGGCGAGATGCGTGTTGGCGCGCTCCACAAGCACAGACAGGGTCACGAGCTGGGCGATGCGGGCAAATTTGTTGCCGCTGCTTGAGCCGACCGCCGCGTTCACCGGGATCCAGGTATCGCATTCGGCCTTCTGCTTCTCGATGTCGCGCAGCAGGCCCTGAAGGCGGGTTCTGGCAAGGTCATCCGTTTCCAGGCGGCCCTGGATCAGGCCGATCCGGGCGCGGCGCTCAGTCTGCCCCTTCTCTTCCGCAGCCATTCTGGCCGAAACATCCTCTTTGGAGATCGCTGGCAGGCCGACAGCCATAAGGCGCTCGTGATCCGCTTTACGCTCCTGAAGCGCCGATGACGTCCGGGTCACACGGTCATCCGTGTCGCGAAGTTTCGCGCGAAGTGCGCTCACCTCAGCATGGCCCAAAGCGAGGATCTCTGAGAGGGTCTCCGGGTATAGCGCAGCATCACGAAGCTCTTCGGAGAGAGCCGCCTCCGCGGCTGTCAGCGCAGCCTCTGCTTCCGACACGGTTTCCTGCGCCGTTTCGGCCTTCTGACGGGCGGCGGCCTCCTGACCCAACGCGGAAGTCAGAGCCTGATCGTCCTCCTCCTTGCGTTTGGCTGCATCCAGGCGCGCTGCATTGATCCGGCTCCGGTGCGTATTGGTTGGCTCACCGTCCAAGAGACCGGAACGCTCTCGGACAAGCCCATCCCGGACACCCGAGCGTTCGGAAACTGTGGCACCCGCCCGCTTCCGGGCCGCCTCGGCGCCCGCCTTCTCGCTCTCAGCCGAAGAGATTTCCGGAACAAGATCCGTCAAAGCCGCCCTGGTCCGCTCAACGATCCCGGTTTGGGTCGTCCACCATTCGCACAGGCGGCTGAGCTTGCGCATCATTTCATCCGGATCCGTGTCCAGATCCTCCGGGGTGGTGCGGGCGGCGGCAAGAGCTGGCGCGATCTCATCAGTGATCTCGCTAAGGCGTGCGCCCAGGGCTTCGACCCTCTGCGCTGAGAGGGCCTTTTCCTGATCTGCCAGTGCAGCTGCTTCTTTGTGGCCTTCCCGGATAGTGCTCCGCTCTTCGATTTCAGAATTGAGCCGGTTTCGCTCCTTGGCGCGCTGGTCGAGTGCAGCACGCAATGCGCTGGCCTCTCGAACAAGGGCGCTGATTTCCTGGCCGCGCGCTTGAAGCTTTACGTCGACCTCCGACAGTGCAGGGCCTGCACCCACCGGTTCTTCCGGGATGAGGTTGGAAATTCCAGCGACAGCTTCGCGTTCCCGGATGATACTGAATTCTGACCGGTTGCTGGCAATCGTCCCACGGCAGCTTTCCGCGTCCTTGCTGGCATGTGCCCTCTGGACTTCAAAGCTGGCAAGCCGGGATTGTGCCGAAGACAGATCTTTGGAGGCCGTTTCGAGCGCCTTGCGATGGCCTTCAAGCTCACGGCGCATCCCGGAAGCAAGCTCCGCCAGCGCTTCATCTGCGCTCAAGGGGTGGTCCGGGGAGCCACAGACCGGGCATGGCTCCCCATCTTCAAGATGAACCCGGAGCTGGGCGGCTGCATTGGAGGCGGCCGCTTCCGCCCTCTCGGTCGGCTGAGAGAGCGCCCGGATGGCAGCTTCCTCAGCGCTGATGCGGCCTTTGGCAGCCGCAGCGTCCTTTTCGGCCTGGGCATAACCGGCCGCGGCGGCCTCCCGGGAAGCCTCTGCTTCCTTCAGGCGCGCCTGAGCCTGATCCGCAGAGCGCGTGTGGCTGCGCAGTTCGCTCACCGCGCCCTGAGCCTGTGTCAGCCGGGCCATCCGGTCCTGAGGATCATCCTTCTCGATATCCTGAAGGCGCTGGCTGTCAGCGGCATCTTTCCCGGACAGCTCGGTGATGCGGTTGCGCGCCTGCCGGTCCGCCTCGTCGAGTTTTTCGATCTCCTTGCGTGCCTTTTCGGCTGCCTGTCCCGCCTTGTCGTTCAGGAGCTGCTGCTCGGTGCGGTCCTTTGAGACCTTCGCGCGGGCATCGATCCGCGCGCGCACCTCATCCCAGCGGGATGCCAGTTTTTCCAGTCCCGGGAATTTGGCCAGCCCCTCTTCAGCGGATGCCAAAGCGTTCTGATGGGATGTCCGGGATTCTTGCAGCTGCGCTGCTTTCTTGGTGGCCAGCCTGAGGGCCTCATCCGCTTCCCGGAGCGCATCTTGTGCGCGGCTCAGCTCCTCGCCAGCTGTTGCGATCTTGCTGTCGAGGGCAGTCGCCTGATCCCAGAGGGGAGCGAAGGCTTTGAATTCCGCCTCCATTTTGGCGGCCTGATGCCCGGAAGCCTGAGCCACGTCGCGCGCCTTCAGGGCGGCAGCTGACCGGGCTTGCAGCGCCTCATTGGCCTGGCTCAGGGAAAGCGCGGCCTGTTTGGTCCGCTGCCGGGCGTTCACGGCCCGGTCGTATGCCGGACGGATCGGCAATGCGATGTCGATCTGCTGCAGGAAGGAGCGTTCGGAGGCGGCGGCCTCCTGATCCTTGAGAGCCGCGCTATGAGCTGCGGCGGCCTCTTTCAACCGGGCCTCGGCAGCCTCAGCATCCTTGTACTTCTGAAGATCGGCAGCAAGCTCTTTGAGAGTGGCGTCTGCTTTACCGATCTCCCGGGTCAGCTGCCCGCTTTCCAGGCGGAGAGCTTCGCGCTCCTCGTCCGAGAGCGTGCTGTGTTCACCTTGCCGCGCCTTAAGCCTCTCCAAAGCTTCCCGCGCCTCACCTTCCCGGGCATAGATCCGCTTCGAGATCTCGCGGTAGATCCCGGTCCCGGTGACCTTTTCCAGAAGGGCGGCACGATCTGCGGTGTCGGCACGCAGGAAGGCGTCGAAATCGCCTTGGGCGAGCAGGCCGCTGCGGCGGAACTCATCGTATTGCAGGCCTGTCAGGCGCACCACTTCGTCATTGACCGCATTGATCTGAGAGGCCAGCAGTTGGCCGTCCGAAAGCCGGGTCAGGCTGCGTTCAGGTTTTTGCAGGCGCCCATCGGATTTGTTGTGCGCGCGACGGATGCCCCATGTCGCCCGGTAGGCTGCGCCATCCGCGGCAATGAATTCGACTTCCGCATATCCAGATGCAGCGCCCCGGCGGAGCACGCCGCGCGGGTCGCGGGCCTTGATGGTTTCCCCGGACGCATCGGGCACGTCATCATTGATGCCGGAAGAGCTCAGCCGGGGGCATTCCCCGTAAAGCGCCAGGCACATGGCATCCAGGATGGTTGATTTGCCTGCACCGGTCTCGCCAGTGATGGCAAAGAGGCCCGCTGACCGGAGCGGTTCATCGCGCAGGTCGATCTTGAATTGATCGGCCAGGCTGGCGAGATTGCGCCCGCTGATGGACAGGATCTGCATGCTCAAACCTCCGCCGCAGCATCCCGGAACGCTGCGAGATGCCGCGCCTCGGGATCGGTGTCATTGATTTTCCGGAAAGCTTCGATGAAGAGCTTCTCAGGAGTCGTGTCCTGAAGGGAGGCAACCTTCACAACAGGTGCATCATTTGCAACATCGCGCTGCACTTTCAGCCCGGCCGTCCGTACCGGATACCCGGAAAGAACCGCTTCGGCTTCTGCAAGAATGACCGAAGCGGGGCCATCCGCCGACAATGTCCCATAGACAAAGGGCTGCAGATCCGCAGGCGTCTCCGGGTCAAGGTCCAAAGCGTCAAGTGCGACCCGGAATTCATCGAGGGACATGTTGCCGGTTGCGGGAAGGCGGTAGAATTCTGCCGGTCGCGGAATTTCGACATGGCGCCATTCAACATTGCCATCAGCAAGATCAATCAGGGTTACCCCGTGGCGGTAACGGATCTCTGCGGCGGAGAGCGGAAAACAGGAGCCGGAATATCGGATCCGGCCGCCGTCGAGCGATTGGGGGCCGTGCAGATGGCCCAAGGCAACATATGCGATGTCTTCATCGAAGACATCGATCGGCAGCGCGTGTTCGCCGCCGATCAGGATGCGCCGTTCTGCGCCCTCGCTTTCCTCGCCGCCAATGCACGTCAGATGCCCCATCGCGATGATGGGAAGATCCCCGGCAGCGGCGCGGGCGGCCGCGGCCATTTGCCGGTGAAGGCTGCGCGCGGCATCAACAATCGGAGATCGGCCCGGATCGGAGCCAGCAAATGAGAGCCCCGGCATATCCGCGGCGCGAAGGAAAGGCACCGCCATGACCACAGCGGCCGGAGCCCCGTCCGGGCCCGACACCTCGATGATGTGGCGCTGCAGGTCGACGTCTTCATCCTGGCGGCGGACAGTGCCGATGACCTTGGTGCCCTGCCCGGACAAAATGGCCTCGGGGGCCTCGAGACGGCCTGCGGGATCGTGGTTTCCAGATGTCATGATGGTCAGGAGGTCCGGGCGCCGCCTGCGGAACTCTGCCAGTGCATCGAAGAGGATCTTCTGGCTTTCCCCGGAAGGATTGATGCCATCGTAGATGTCCCCGGAAACGAGGAGCACATCAACCTGCTCTTCCTCGATGATCCGGGCCAGGCGTTCAAAGAACACCCTGTGCTCGCCATCGCGCGCCCACCCATTCAAGCTGTGTCCCAAGTGCCAGTCAGCCGTGTGCAAGAACCGCAATTCATCCCCCGAAGTGAATTTGGGCGACCGCCCTCAATAGTGTCTTCTCAATCAGCTTGGGGGATGATATGTAATATTTTTTCGCAACTCAAGGGCGATTAGAGCATACCGCCGTTATTCCTGGATGCTGCAGGTGAAGGGCTTGTCTAGTAGTGATAACAGCTCCAGGCGCCCCACCTGTAAGAGTAGCCTGTGGTTGTTGTGACGACACCATTAACCGCCTTATGCGTTGTGATGGTGAATTTGGTTCGATCCCTTCCGCCACCTGTCCCAAAATCTTCAACGTCGGACGTGCAAGTCTTGTATTCATAGTTCCCATAATCGACCCAGGGCGGGTCTTCATTGCATGCATAGAGGTCGATCTTGGCATGCTCAGTATTGAGGAATGCACCTGATCCTACGCTCCACTCATCTGCGCTGCGAAATGGGACCATGATCGCGCGACCGCTAAGGTTGCCAATTTGACGGCATACGCCATGCGCGTCCACCTTCTCGACGGTCCAATGCGGTATCCTCACATAGTCAGCATGAACCGAGCTCGCCATCACGGCGAATACCAAGGCTGAAACGGCTGTGCATCGAAGTATCATAGCGCATCCACTGTGCTGCGAGTTTATGTAATTTACATCACACACATCAGTACAATACATATGTGAAAAATCAATATGGATCTTGACGTTTCGCGCAAGGTTAACATGTGCATCTTTTTCACATTGAGCCAGCGCGTGTGTCAAGATGTGGATAAGTTCGAAAAACAAATTACTAAAATTCGCAGAAAATCTATGGTCGCTCCGATCACAATGAGGAATTGACAATGAATTCAACAAAATTGCTTGCGGGAGCACTTCTTTTTGCGATTGCGGGCTGCTCATCCTCGAAGCAGTTTGATGGCCCGGATGGCATGGACGATCTGGTTGAATATGCTACTGAGACATTCGGCCCGAAAGACCCTGGTGACATCTCGGATGTATTCGGAACGGCAACCAATCCGAACAACCCGTATGGCGGGCGCAGGATCCCGTCTGGCTATGCTGGCGACTACTATCCATACCCCGGGAATGGTGTCTATTGGACGTCTCCGGAAGGGTGTACTTACTCGCGGACGCAGGCACCCGGGTATGAGCCGGAATGGTATCTGGTCCTCAACCCCCATCACATCGGCAAACCCAATGCGCACGCGCAGTGCGCTAACACGGTGCGGGAAATGCGGGGCTGAAGCCCTGATCCGGCATATCGTCGGTCCGCTCGGTGAGATGCCTGAATGCATCAGGCGCAGCGCCCCGGGCATGCCCGGGACGCTGAAGACTTACATGCTGAGGCCGGCCGAGGCGTAACCGGGATCCTCGGGCTCCGGTTTATAGCTCAGGCGGTCCACCCGGCAGTCGCTTTCCGGGATGTCGGTCCGCAGGCCCTTGTATGTGGGCTGATAGATCGCGCCGCCTTTGAAGGCGTAGAGGTACTTGACATCAATCAGGCTGCCTTTGGGAGGGATTTCAGCGTTCACGGGGATCGTCACGTTCCCCACAGCCGTCCAGCTGCCCTCGTCATCCAGCAGCTCAAGCCCGACCGAGCGCTTGCCCGGCCGCGACTCTCCTACACGGCAGGTCACGTCTTTCCAGAATTTGACCTTCAGCACTTGCCCGCCGGAACTGGGCTTTCCCGGAGTGTCGAGGCTGTCGCGGTGGCGCAGGATGAAGCCTTCAGCCTTGCGCTCCTGAAGTTCCGGGAGATGCATTGCGAAGAAGTCGCGCGCCGGGATCGGAATTTCCACCTGAAGGGTTTCGTCCAGCCCAGCCGTCGCGATTTGCTCCTTGAGGGTCTCCAGAACGGCAGTGCGCTGGCTGAATGTTGCTTGAGGGGGCAGGTCCGGGTGCCGCTTGATATCGAAGATGACCAGTTTTGACCCAAGGTCTTCCGCATCAACAGCGATCGGGGCGCCCAGTGCTTCACGCAGGGCCTTGAAGGCCTCATCAATGGGGGACTGAACGCCAACAGCAAGGCCGCTGCGGTTCGAATAGACAGCAGATCCGGTATCAAAGCTTGCCCCGCGGCGTTCCCCGTCGTGCTTTTCCTGGACGAGCCACTCGTCGCCGAAGTCCAGCGCGTCTTCGAGCGAAATTTCATTTGAAAGCTGCGCCTGGAAGTCCGTTTTTTCGCCGGCAAACTCGCTGGAAGAGAAGCTCACCCCGTCTTCATGTTCAGTGTAGCCGCCTTTGATTTTCTTTTTCACAAGGCTTTCGTAGATCGGCAGTGCCGCCTCATACGACATGCCTTCGCCTTTGTTTTGGAGCTTGAGCGGTTTGCCGCGGCGCCCGTTGTGGGCGTGGACCGCCCACGCACCATCCTTTTCGAAGAGGTCAACGTTGTAGACCTTGTCCGAACTGCCCTCGGTTTTGTACAGCTTGATGCTTTTGCTTTCCATGATCCACTCCGATTTTCGCATAATCAACGTAGAGGATCAGAGCGATAATGTGAAAATATTTTTGCGTTCTTACCTGATCCCTGTCCGCGGCCTCCAGGTGAGAGCGGCGGGGTCAGGATGGTCGGGTTTACCGCATGCGGTCCAGGTTGAACTGCACGATTGACTGGCGCGTGAGGATGCCGTCCTCCAGCCAGCCGCGCGCCGAGCCGCATCTGGACTCCACCAGGACGAGATCGCGGATCTCCGACGGGTCAATCGGCTCAGAAGAATTGCGATCCAGGCTGTATTGGAAGCCCATCAGGTACTTGAGAGCCTCTGACACCTCCTCGCGGGAGGCGGTTGGGCTTTGGGTTACGCCTCGAACATAGAGCAGCATCTTCAGGCGGTCCTCAAATTCAGGTTTGCCTTCATGCGCAGCCATGAGAGGGTAGATCCGCAGGCTTGTGTTCGTATACGCATTCAGTTTGTGGCCAATGACTTTGGCATCATTGGCTCTATGCACCTTTTCGAGGAAATTTGCCCTGCCGCTGATCAGTTTGGGGGTGCTGATGGATAGGCTCGCGGCAATCACGTCCACTTCAAGGTCACAGATGCCGGATGTGCCGGCCAGCCATTGCTCGACCAGCCCAAGAGGCACCTTGAACTTTGCCATGGATGCAAGCCGTTTCTGCATGGCTTTTGCAAGTTCAGGCACATCCGACGTATATGATCCGAGGTGTTCCGCTGCGGCCAGGCGGATGCGCTCGCTGAGTTTTCGGTCAGCTTTCGGGACCGATATGCTTTCCACGATATCTTTGCGGCCATCGAGCTGTCGAAGGCTCTTCACCGGATGGCGGTTTCTGGGCCGGGAGGGCGATGCATTTTTGGGGAGCCCGCGCGTATACAGCACGGCATTGAACGTTGCCTCATTTGCATTCAACGCTTTCAGGAAGGCGCTGAGTGTGGCGCTCTTTGGTCGTGTCAGGCCTTTGAACCACTTTCCGAGCGCGTGATATGTTGGGGTTATGCCCTGCTCCTGAAGCCGGGGCTTCAGCCACTCGTACAAGTCAGAGCCATGAGGCAGGCTTTCTGCATCAAGCAGCGCTTGGATCAGCATTGTCGCCAACTTGCGGTCACGATCTTCGACCCTGATCGGGAAGACCCAATCAGGCGTGAAACCCAGCAGCCAGGAGATCTGAACGGCCAGTGGCCATTTCATTTTGTCCGGCTCCCTCATAGCCGCGGCCAAGGCTGTGCGGGCTGCGCGAGCACCTGGCGCCCCCTGAAGGGCATCCGCAAAGTTCGATATGAAGTTCTTGCTCTGAATGGAGCCGCATATGGGCGCCAGGTCCTGGACTTGGGGGCTGCCGGTCAGCTGCAGGGCACCCCTTATAGCGGCCTTGCCCCGGCCTGCTCTGACATCCTTGCTCAGTTGCCGTTCCTTCAGGTGGCTGCGGAACGTTGGCAGGTGTTTCGCGAGAACCTCACAGGTGGCTGCTCGTGGCGGGTTGTTTCCTGAGAAAAGCCCGGAAATCTTGCCCCTGTTGCCGGGAACGCCTTCGCTTTCCATGATCTTGGCAAGCCAATTCATAGGGCTTTCGGTCAGCTCCCCCTTCACATTGCTGATGTCGGTCAGAATTGCGCGAGCCCCGCTCTGCCATTTCGGCCCGATCCCCATCATCCCCAGAAGGGGCTTGGGGTATCCCCCTATCAGCATGCCCAGATGAATGCCCAATGAAGCCGGAAGAGGCAGCTCGCCGGCAAGGTGCCGCTCGATCCTCTCAACACTTGTGGTGTTGCCCGGCAGAGGCTTCATGAGCTTGTGAAGCTCCGTTGCGGCCTCCCTCTCATTCAGTGTGGGGAAATGGCTGTCTATGAGTGTCTGGAGCCCGGTTCGAGCCATTTGATCCCCCTGTGGATGAATTGACCGAGCCAATCGCAAATGAGGCTCCGAAATGCAAGGACGAGAAGCAGAGCGCCGGGACCGGGAATGGAAGCTGATGTCCGTTGTTTCCCGTGCTTCGCATTTTCGCCGCATGCTGGAACACTGCCTGAAAATTGGAGGATCCGATGGACCTGATTTTCGAAGCTGAACATGTTGCCGCGCTCCTGAGCGCCTCGCTGCGTTCTTCCGCAAGGCTGCCTTGCCTGTCACAAATGATGAACCCGGATCTTTGGCGGCAGGATCTGGATCCGTCCCGGATCAGGCTCCTGCGCCAAGAGCTTGAAACGCTTGGTGTGGTCTTGAGTGTGAGCGCGGATGATATCGACCCGAGCCGGATAGAACCGGGTTTGTGGCTGGTGGGAGGAGAAGGCGTTTATCTGATGTCCAATGCGCCCATCGAATATCTGCGCGCCAAGGGAATCCAGCACACCGCATACGCGGAGGGCTGCGACCCCGGACTGGTCTCTCCTGGGGAATGGATCCGAATGAAGCGGGCCACATTCGGGGGAGATGATGGCGTCGAGTTCCTGTCGTCAGCTTCAGTGTCTGCCGGACTCCCCAAGGCCGGAAAGTATCGGCTGTTGATCACGCCCGAGACGATGATCCTGCCAGTTCTGCCCAAGGAGCGGCGCATGAGCCTCCCGGAGGCGGGCATGGAGACATGCGACGCAGTTGGCGTTCCGGATCTTTAATCTTGAAGCATGCGGCCCGCCAGCCGATCGCAGTTGAAAGCCTGCTCATCTAACAGAATTGTACTAGGGATCGCGCAGGCCCGGCCCCTTACGTTCTTGCGGAGACCGCCGGAAAATGCGAAAAAGTGAGCAAGGACCGGCAGATCCGGCCAAGAGGATTGACGATGACATCGATGAATGCGGTTGCCGCGCGTAAAGGTAAGCCTGTAGGTCGTGGTGGACCGAAAGGTGGCTTACTGAGCCAGGAGGAGGAAGCCAGGCTGGCCTTGGCTTGGCAAAAGCACAAGAATTATGAGGCCCGCCAGCGTCTCGTCCTGGCCTTCGATCGCTTCCTGAGCAGCGAAGTTTCCGCATTTCTGCGAAAAATGCCCGTGGACAAGGCTATTGCAATGAAGGGGGACCTGAAAAGCGAAGCCGCCATTGGAATGATGAAGGCGGCCGACAAGTTTAACCCGGACAAAGGGTTTCGCTTCTCGACGTATGCCCGCTGGTGGGTCCGCGCTGCGATGCAGGATTACATCATCTCGCAGCACAGCCTCGTGCGGATTGGCGGCTCAGGGCGCCTGCGCATGCTTTTCTTTAATCTGAGAAAAGTCATGAAAGCGATCGAGGCCAAGCATGAGAAAATCGGCGAGCGGCTGACCAGCGATGCTCTTTTGCGCCTTGCCGCCGAGAAGCTGGGCGTCCCCGAGGATTTTGTGATTGCGTATGGTGCGCGGATTCTCGGCAGCGACGTCAGCCTGAACGTTCCGTTGAAAACCTTCAGCGAAGACGGGGGCGGCGGCGATTGGTTGGACTTCCTGGAGGATGAGGCGCCTGACGCTGAAGCTGAGCTGATCAGTAGTAACTCTGGAAAGGTTGCCAGCGACCTCATCGAAACCGCATTGCTCAGCCTTTCTGACCGGGAGCGGGACGTGATCCGCCAGCGCAAGCTTCAGGAGGAGCGGCCGTCGACGCTAGAAGAACTCAGCGTGCAGTATGGTCTTTCCCGTGAGCGGATCCGGCAGATCGAGGCGAGAGCTCTCGAGAAGATGAAGCGCGCAATCAAATCGGCCGGGTCCAGATATCAGGATTTCGTGCCTTGAATTACAGGAGGTGGACATGAGCTGTCCGCCTCCGAGCAGGCAGCGGCCTGACTTCCGCCGCCCTACTGCAGCTTGTCGAACATCTCAATGATAGCGCTGCTGTCAGTCCTCGCAGAAAAGCCAGGCGTCTTATCCGGAAGCCGCTTCAGTTTGCCCGAGGCCAGCCCGGATCGAATGCAATCGTCGCAGACAAGCGTCCCGTTTGCCGGAGGCTTGCCTGTAAACGCCAGAACCTCCATATCCGCGACTTCAGAACCGTAGTGCCCCACCAGGAGATCTTCGGTCACTTCGGCCGAGCAGCCGCGGCCTTGTGTTTTGTCCCGCGAGAAAATGGCGGGATATGACTTGCTGCACAAGCCGCATTTCACGGAACTCATCGTCCACCTCAATACTTCATCGTCCCCCATAGTCGCATAGAAACACAGCGCGGTGGAGTTTTATTTTTCGCAAATTGGCCCTGACGTCTTTACAGCAATGTTTTTCGCAAATATTCTAGTCTCATCTGCCGAGGCAGACTGCCTCTTAATCCCCAACTGACCCGGACACTGTCCGGGTCATTTTTCCAGAGGCACTAATTGATTGCATCAAGGGGGCCAGGCTCCCGATGGAGAGTGGCATGGCGCAGCTGGAGAAATCCGCGGCTACAGGTCTTTCAAAATTGCGCCGCGTCTGGATGGTCAGGCTTGACAGGACAGCTGCGGCGGAAGCTCAGGCGCTTGAGACCGGGCTTGTTGTTTTTGACGCGGGCGTGCGCGCAGACCTGTCTGATCATCTCGAATTTGCCGATATCCTCGAAGAGGTCGCTGAGGCAAATCCTGGCGAGAGTCTGCTGAGGCAAGAAGCCTCGGCGCGGCAGCTCCATCTCCTGTTGCATGACATTCAGGCCGGGGACCTTGCAATCTCTCCGCTGCGCACCAGCGGACGGCTGGCAGTGGGCGTCTTCCGCGGCGACACCGGAGTTGACCGGGACGGCAGGCCGGGCCGTATGGTTCAATGGCTGCGCAAGGATGTCCCCAGAAATCAGCTGATGCACGACCTTCTTTACTCGCTGGGCGCAAAGCAGAAGGTCTGTGAAATCGCGCGCAATGACGCGGCCAGGCGCATTGAGGCGGTTCTGGGCGGGAACACAGATCCTGGCCCGGAAGGGGCTGGAGGGCTTCTGCCGGATGACCCGGATGAGCTGGAGAGCCTGCTGCGCCAGAGGATCATGTCCCGCATGGGTGTGGTGTTCAGCGGGCACGCCCTGGCCGATCTCATCGGCGAAATCCTGAAAGTGCGCGGGTATCAGGTTCGGGTCTCGCCGCCCGGGCCGGATGGCGGCGTGGACATCTATGCAGGGAAGGGCGACCTGGGAGGTGACAGCCGCCTGATTGTCCAGGTCAAATCCGGAGATCAGACGGCCGGGCATGAAATCCTGCAGCGCCTCGAGGGCGCTATGCGAGCGGCAAAGGCGCAGCAGGGGCTCCTGGTCAGCTGGGGCGGCTTTACCCGTCAGGTCGCCGCGCGCAGCGAACAGCTCTGGTATGAGGTCCGCATGTGGTCGGCCGCTGACGTTATGGATGAGTTCGTCGATTGCTATGACCGGCTGCCCCTGCACATCCGCGATACCATGCCCCTTCGCAAGGCTTGGATCGCGTGATGGTCAGTAGCTCAGCTCTTCGGTCTTCGACGGAATCCGGATGATCTGCTGCGCCTTGCGGCTCGCGAGAACCTCCCTGAACTCGCCGATGAGGTCATGCATGAACATGGGGCTGAAGGACCTGATCGGCACGTTGTGGCGCAGGCAGGTCGACGTCTCGATGTAATCGAGATTGTAATCATTCATGCCAATAGACGCCTGGCGGCTGGGGTCCATCCCTACGCGCATGCATTCCTCGATCGGAACCGGCATCCGGTTGTCATGCTCACGTGCCGTTTTGGTGGTGATCGGCAAGAGAAGGACGGCCGGGCCATCCTCGGTCTCTTCGCGCATCAGAACAACGCATGGCCTCAGCTTGTCGGACCGCGTGTGACCGCGGGCGCTTTGCCATGACCAAAGGAATGGGTAGATGATCAAATCCCCTTCTGCGAGATCCATCCGGCTCTTGATCGCACCGTTCCGGTTCTTTCCGGGCTCACAGTGTGCGTCTTGTTTCCTGATTTGCTCCGTCATGATGAATCCTTGGTGGACAGTGCGACAATGATAGCCCCCGTTCTAAAAATAGAAAAACAATAGTAAGCGAAAAAGTGAACATCTAACTTACAAGTATTCGATTTTCGTTGTCATTTTCCAGAAGGACTCTGTGAAGGGCGATACGTTGCGCGCGCTGCTCTTCCTGGGCGCTTTCGATGTCATCCAAATTCCGGATTTTTGAAAATCGCTTCAACGTTGCCGCCTGAAATCCACGGCAAGCTTCCGCTGAAGCTTCCGGGAGAGCCCTCAGAGGTTTCATGTTGTGGCGCGCCAGCGCAGAGGCCCATTGGGAAAAGCGCCCGCAGAGGCAGGCGACCGTGCCGGCCGTTACGGTCGCTGAAGCGATGGTCTCAGCCAGCGCGTCTTTGGCGCCTACCGCCACGAGGTACAAGGTTAGCGTTTCCGCCTCCTCCAAGGTGTAGCGATGGAGATTGACCAGCGAGGAGGTCAGCAGCGGCAGGTTAGAGCCCCTGCCCTCCTGAACCGCCTTCACACCGTCATGGTAGAAGTGGTGCCAGTCCTCCGATGTGATCGCATCGGCCGCCTGGAGGCGGTCGGTCAGCTCTGTGAGCAAGTGCTGTGCCCGGGAGACATGGGTGAAAGGGTCGCCCAATGCTTCCGTTATGCCCTGAACGCGAGCGGATCCAAGGGCAAGCGCCATGCGCAGGGCCTCGCCATGGGCATCGCGGGGCCTGTCCTCAAGAAGTTGGAGGCACCTTTTCTCATACTGTGCAGCTGATGCTTCTCCGAAAATCGGCCCGTCCACTTGCAGCATATCCGAATTTTTCTCCTTTTCAGAGGTCAAGCGATGTCTGCCATCCCTTAGCCGAATTGATGCGAGGAACATCCACCACGTCGATTTTCCGGTCAAGGAGCCTGTAGTCCGGGATCTCGGGAGGAGCAACAGTCAGAACGCAGAAATCAGGGTCATTTCGCAATTCCAGGCGATGCCCCATGTGAAGCCGCCCAAGGGCATTCACACCGCGCAGCCGTCCGGAGCCAATTGGCTTCGCGCCCCAGAAATCATCACGCAGCGATTTCTCCACGATGGGCATGTCTGCGCTTTGGTCGTAAAGCGGCTGCAGGCGATCCGCATTGAAGGCGTGCCGCAACTGAATGCAATGCCGCATGATGGGGATGTTGACCCGATGCCAGTCCTCCCGGGTCTGCGAGATGAACTCGTAGGCTTTCCGCTTGGCCTTGATGGGAGACTTCACCGCTAGGATCTGCTCTTGAATGTCAGGACGGTGCGGAAAGCGCATGGCCTGGTATTGATGCTCGCTCGACAAAACCGCAACATCACCGATCTGAAATCCATAGCCTGAGGCCATGTTGGAGAAGGGGCCGAACGTATCGCGGACGCGATGGAAGGCAGCGCATTCGGCTTCAGAATACTCACGGATGCTCGGCATTTTTCACATTACCGGTTGAGGTTCCGGGGCCGCCTCGGCGGACCTCGAAATGAAGGCCGAGAGCGCGTCCCGATCGATGCCGGAGAAGAGCGCCCCCTCGAAATCCCTGTAGATGGGCGCGAGGGTAGCCAAGTGGCTCTCCAGCTGCAAAAGGACCTGCTTTGGCTTGCTGACCTCATATGCCATCTCCCGAAGTCCGGGAAAATCAATTGTGAACTCAGCCATGAACTCATCGGGCTGTGGTGAGCCCTCGCAGAATGCATCGGCGTCAAAGGCTGGCCAGGCGGCAAGGATCGGCATCATGCGCTCCATCAGCCCGGCCTGAGCCGCCTGTTTTTGCCCCCTGAACATCCGGCTGAAGATTCCGCGCTGCTCAGCGGCGGCAGACCTGGAGAACGAAGCCAGAAACACGGCGGGATCCGCATCCGGCAGCACACCCGCCATGGCCAGGGTGCGCGCCGCGGTGAGCTGAACGCCAAAGGCGAGCCTGCGCTCAGCGTCGGACAAGACGGACAGATGCGGCCGGTTGTCCGTGGTGCGAAGGAAGCCGGTGCGCAAGCCATTGACCCTTTGCAAGACCTTCAGGCTCACATGGCGCAATGTTTGCTGATCGATATTGTCGAAAGGGTCAGTCGCCGGGAATACCATTTCCATCTCCTTCACATGCTAGGGCAATCAAATGCGGGTTTTCGCTTTTCCATGAGATCGAGGTGTGCGCGCGCCTGGTCGGCGTGCCGCTCGAGCAGCTGTGAGATCCCTGGATCCCGCGCAGGAAGATGTTCAACGCAATGCAGGAACATCTCGAAGAATTCCTGCCGCGCCTGACGGGCATTCAGGCCCCGGATACGGACGCCCAGCTCGGTCAGCGCAGGGTCCTCTTTCCAGATCAGATCCTTGCCCGCACTGCGGGCCGGTTCGCAGATCGCCGCGTCGCGCTCGTCCAGTCGGATCCTGCGGTCGATCTGCTTTATCTGGATTTTCTGAATGTCCACATTCTTCGGGGACAGCCCGAAGGCTTCAATGATCACCGCCTGGGAGCGGTCCTCATAAGTGCGGAATGCCGGCATCAGCTCCTTGAGAGGTGTTGCCATATTCCCGAAGTAGGCTTCCGAGGCGTCGTGCAGCAGCAGGGCAAGCGCATCCTCCCGCATTGCGATCAGGCCGTTCTCGATGGCCCATTGCGTCATAAGAACGGAGTGCTCGGAAACGGAAAGAAAATCGCACTCCTCGACCAGCTGGCCATTATACCTGCAGCATCGTGACAGCCCGGCGCCGATATCGCGAATGGACACATCGCGCGGCGATGGATGCTTGATGGACCACATGCCGCCAGTCGATGTCGCTAGCCAGGGGCCGCGATCCGCCACAGGCAGCGATGTGATGTCGTCGAAGGGATCCGGATTATGGATGCTCATAGCATTTTCCTTTCCCTCAGATTTTATGAGGGAGATGCGAAAAAATCACACAAGGAAAGAAATTTGGGTTTTTCCCGCAATCTGTATATTCTCCCGAAGAACGAAATCCGGAGATTGCCGCACCATGCTGACCGGTCGTGATTGCGATGTTGGGCAGCTCGAAGAACTGCTGGCGGGGCAGCTGGAGGCTGGCTCCCTCGGGATTGGTGCGTTCCGCGATGGAAGTGACGCGGCCGATCCGCTTGCATGGGCGGTCCAGGCCCGGAAGCTGCTGGGGGACCGGGTCAGGATTTACGGGTTCTGGTGCTTTGAAAACCCGGCTGCAACGGTCATGGGGGAGCTTCGCGAGCGCCATGATTTTGCGGTCATAGACCGGAAATGGATTCTGGATCTTTGGGTTCGCCGCTTCTACTCCGGGGAAGGATCCGGATGGGTGGATCTCGATGATGAAGAAGGATACGCCGCGGCCCAGGCGCTCTACGGGGACCCGGAGACCTGGGAGCGCGATCTGGATATGGAATACCGTGCAGATCATCAGATCGGACCGGGGCATACTCCTATGCCCACCGGGCTGTCAGGCTCTGAAGGCATGGATGCAGAATTCTCAGCTTGACTGAGGAGAGTTCCGCATTCCATGATTCAACCATGGATTTTCCAAGCGACATCCTCTTGTACCGGGTGAACCCTGAGAGAAAAGAACGACGGTTCTATCGTCTCAGGATTTTGCGGAGCCTGTTTGGTGAACCTCAGCTCATGCGGGAGTGGGGGCGCATTGGGCAGCCCGGACGGATCCTCTTTGAAACATTCAGGTATCCGGACCAGGCGGAAATGGCATTCTGTGTTCTGGCTCGGCAAAAGCTCAGACGCGGATACCGCCGCATCTTTGCGCATTCGCCACATGCGAAAGCGGAGCCATCCCGCTTCCGCCCTGGGAGCAGGGCCTTTGACATCATCGAAGATCCGCTTTCCAGCATTTTGCTATCTGAGAGCGCCGGACCTGCGCATGAGCGTCTTGTGTCAGGCTATGCAGCTTCACCTGATGCAAGATGAAGCTCAATTTCCGGTATCGGCTGCGGGTGCAGTTCCTGGCCCACCAGGATGGTCTTCAGATGGCGCATCAATGGCAGGGCATCCTCTTCAGACAGTTCCTGCCCGCCATTAAGCGGAAGCACGATGACCTGGTCGCTGAGCGCCATATCGGAGGCCAGCTTGCCGCTCTCTTCCCGGAGTGCGAATTGCAGCTGATCAATGTCCAGAAATACAGGTTCCTGCCAATGCACAGCCAGCGCCGCCGTGCGCCCAGCCCCATCCGTTTGGGCAAACCAGGTGACTGGCGAAGAAATCTCACCGGAATTGATTTTCCGCACTGTTCGGCTCAATCCCAGCCGCAGCCGAAGCTGCGGGCTGAAGCGGATCCGGTGCCAGTTGCCAGACACCGTTCCAACGAGCTGCAGTGTGCGGCTGCTGAGCGCGGGAACCGGGCTGGCGCCCGCAGGACGCTCCCTTACCTCCCGTGACAGGTGAATGACCTCACCGTCCATTGTTGCGGATACCTCCTGCCTGCGGATGGCTGACTTGCGAACAATATGCAATTTCGCAAATTCAACGGCAACCGGCCGGCAGGGGGCTGGAAGCTGTTTAAAGGCTGCCGTCCCAGGTTATCCACATTCCTGCGTAGAGCCCCTGTGGCGGCGCGGGGCGGGCGCCGTCAGGGCGCCGTGGCTCCATGGCCTGGCGGTAGCGTTCTGCCGTCAGCGGATTAACCAGGGTGATTGATCTGACCTGAGGATGGTCGTTCAGGACCTTGAAAAAATCCGGATCCTTTCGGATTTCCTTGCTGAAGCCGCGGCCGCCACCGATCGGGTAGCGCATGGACACAAAATCATCGCCTTGCTCATTGAGGCTGGAGTATTCAGGCTGGCCAAATCTTTTCTGCGGGAGAATCCGGCCCATGTGTCTGGCCATCATCGCCTCCAGCCCCTTGTCGCCGAAGATCAGGCCATAATCCTTAACCGGGAACTCATCTGGATCAAAGAATAGCAGTATTTCATGCACCGGGTCTTCATTTGTAGCTCCGTCATACCACTCCGGAGTGCGCCGCTCGTATAGAACCGGCGTAATCTCGATCGATGCGACACCATGAGCGCGGAGCGTCTCCTGGTTCGCATATGGCGGATATCCGATGGAATAGAGCGGCGCCGTAAGTGGGGCCAGCTCGAAAAAAATCAGATCGTCTGGGCTTGCGGGATAATTTTCCGGGAACAACATGAGTGAGATTTCGCCATTGATTAGGGTCCTCCTTACGACCAAACAGGCATACCATCAAGAAGCTTGAGCAGTTAGTTAATTTCTTGTTGGCATGTTAATGGCCAAACGCGCAAAGAGAGTTCCCAAACTGGCATCCAGTTGGAAATATAGCCTGTTTCTTAGGCGGCATCCTGCAGTTTCAGACCTGGGTGAGTGTGCGGTGGAAGGTGCGCGCCCGGTCTGTGACCCGGTAGAGCACCGATGGCTTCTTATGGCCTGGCATGATCCGGGACTCGCCGGTTTCCTCGATGAAGCCGAGATCCAGAACTTTGCGCCGGAACGAAGCGGAGTTGATCTCCTCACCGGAGATGATCTCGTAGACCTGATGCAGCTGTGCGAGCGAGAAGCCATCCTGCAGCAAGCTGGCCGGCAGAGAGGAGTATGCCCCCTTCCCTCGCAGCCTCTGAAGAGCCGCAGCGATGATCTCATCATGCCGGAATGCGGTGGCCGCCTTCAGAGCTTCCTCAACCGGAAACAGGGACACATGCGCCTGGTCCAGATCTTCGAGCTCCTCATGCGGCACGAGTGCGAGATGGGAGACCGACAGCGACCAGCCTCTAGGGTCCCTGGAGGCGCCGGAGAACACTCCGAGCTGTTCCAGGTGATAGGGCGGCATGCCGACCTTATCGCGCAGCACGCGGTGCGCGGCTGCCTCGACGGTCTCATCCTCGTTGGTCCGGACCCAGCCTCCGGGTAAAGCCCAGGATCCTTTGAAAGGATCTTGTTCGCGCTTCAGGAGCAGAACGCACAGCTGGCCGGAGGAGATGGTCAGCAGGACAACGTCGACTGTGGTGATTGGATAGATGATGTCCGGGTCGTTCATTCGGTGGCTCCTGTTCTTGAGATCAGGATCGCAGATAAAATCGCACCGTGCAACTTGATAAATGCCGCGTGCGAAGCCGGGCAAAGAAAAAGCCCCGCGAGAGCGGGGCTTTAGATTTTCGCAAGGCGGCTGCTTAGCCTTCGAGGACCGGGTCCTCGTCATCGCCGCCGATATCGAAGTCGAAGTCGATATCGCCGTTGGCGTCATAGCGCATGTCGCGCAGCTGCGCGCGCAGTGCTTCCAGCTCTTCATCGCTCGGAACGTCGGCTTCCGAGAAGGACACGAGCTCCGGCGCGGTATCGAAGTCGTTCACGCGGGTTTCGCTGTCCCAGGCATAGAGAACCGCACCAGCCTGGTCTGCCACCATCAGCATATCAGCGCCATCGCGGCTGAAGACCTTGGCGGAGAAGTCGTAACCCGGCATGCGGCTCTTCAGCAGCTTGCGGCATTTCTCCACCGCGGTGGTGCCCCATTCCTTGTCTTCGAAACGGCGCAGGTCCTGCAGCACGGTGTTCGCGTCACGCGGGCCAAGGCGGCGGGCCTGGATTTCATGCGGCGGCAGAGTGGTGAACGGCTGGAATGCCAGGTTCATCAGGTCCTGGTTGGGCATGATGGCGGCCATCTGGGCCTGGTTGATGCCCTCGCCGGGATAGCGCAGATCTTCCAGGGCTGCCTCCACGCGCTCAGTGCCATGCTCGCGCTCGGCCTGGGGGGCCTCGGCGGCGTTGGCTTCCAGCTTCGCGATTTCCGCGCGCAGGGCGTGAGCCTCCTTGGCCTTGGCCAGCTCAGCATCAGTCAGGTTGTGGCGGGTCGCATCGCCAACCTTGAGCTCGTTCAGGGCCGCCAGGGATTTGCCTGCCGCGCCGGTAAATTCGTTGCCATATTCGACACTCAGGCGGGACTTCATGCAGTCCACCAGGTCGGGCAGCTTGGCGAAGGCGCCGTCGGCGAAGCGCGGCTTCACGGGCGTGAACTGTTCATCTTCATCAATTTCGTTGCGCGCGACGGCCGCACGGTGCGCCTTTTCGGCGGCACGGTTGGTCTCGGTCAGTTCAGCGCGGTTCTGCTTGTCATCCTTGACCAGCGCGGAGAGGCGGACGATGGCGTCCCCCATGTCGCCGGCGGGCACGGCCATATCTTCGCCGTCGCTCTTGCGGATCATGATCTTCAGATCATTGTCTGCCATCGGGTCCAGCACTTCGCCACGGAAACCGCCGTTCTCACCGCGCCAGGTGACGATCATATCGCCGGCAACGAGGTGTTTTCCGGTTTTCGCATCAGCGGCGCTCTTGTATTCGCTCAGAACGTTCTCGCTGATGGGCAGAAGTTTGGCGGGGTTGCCTTCGTAGGTGGCATTCAGGCCTTTCTCGTTGAGGGCCTTCTTCAGGTCGATGGACATGGATCTCTCCTCGGTTCTTCGTTCATGGTGGAGCCTATGAGCAACGACTGAAAAACCAAAATGGGAATTCCGCAGCACATTGCTCAGATGTTGTAATACTTTTTCGCATAGCCCGCAATCGGAAATGCGAAAAATTGATTTCCATTCACCGTCTGCAGTTCTAGTATGAGGGAAATGTATTGTTCGAAATTGGATTGCGCATGAATGACCACAACCGAAAGCTGGCGCTTGCCATGGACGCAGGAGCCGCGCCCGAAGCGGCAGCTGGGCTCGAGGCGGTGATCGCTGATCTCGACCGTGCGGCGCCTG
Source organism: Leisingera sp. XS_AS12 (assembly GCF_041224635.1). Classification (NCBI taxonomy): domain Bacteria; kingdom Pseudomonadati; phylum Pseudomonadota; class Alphaproteobacteria; order Rhodobacterales; family Roseobacteraceae; genus Leisingera; species Leisingera sp. XS_AS12. The sequence goes on along the minus strand of NZ_JBGFGM010000085.1, from coordinate 66,718 downwards.
AGGGCGGGCTGGATACCTATATCGACCTGGTTTGCCGCATTTTGGATCGCTGCATGCTCAATGCAACGGCACGGGAAGTCATTGCGAATGGAATCCAGAACATTGACGTGTACTTCCGCGGCGGTTTCCTCAGCGATGCGCTCTCCGAGCTTGCTGAAGACGCCACTGAATTCTGGGGTGGCCAGGAAGAAAACCCCAAGAGGAAGGGCAGCTCACGGGATCGGCGCAGCAGCCGGGATGAGATCCTCTTCCTGACCGAGGTCCGTACCCGGCTTTTGGATATGCTCGCGCAGATGCCGGAAAGCGAATTCAAGCGGCGCAGCCTGGCGAATGCGGATGTGATCGCGGATGTTTTCGGGTTGCGCGACTATGAGGCGCGCATGCTCTATATCCTTCATGCCGCAACAGAGATGAGCCCCATCGCTAAGGTGGTCAACAACCTGACGTCTGATGTCAGCATCCGGGAAGCGGCGCTATGCGCTTTCATCGATGCAGACCGCAGTAGCGTAAAGGAGCTTCTCAACGGCCGCAGTCTGAGCGTGCGGCGCGGGGTGCTGATCATGGACCCGGACTATTCCGGATTTACTGATCAATTTGAGCTGCGGCCGCCCATTCGCATCCATATGGGCAGTGAGGACTTGGAGCCTGAAGAGCTTCGCGCGGGGCTGCTGCCCAAAGCGCAGGCGGCGAGTATCTCCCTGAGTAATGCCCCTCATCTGCAAGCGGATGCCGATCTTTGCATCCGCGCCCTGAAGGGCGCAAAGGCGGCTGGCACGCGGAACGTCTCAATCCTTCTCTATGGGCCTCCGGGCACGGGCAAGACCGAGTTGAGCCGCATCATTCTTGCGGAGGCGGGCTATCAGGCCTTTGCTGTCGCCGAGGAGGAGGATGGCGCGGATCTCGACCGGGAAGCGCGGATTGGCGATCTGCTCATGGCGCATGCATTGCTGGAGAATGATCCGGATGCGGCATGCGTCTTCGATGAAATGGAGGATCTCACCGTGCGCCGGACCGGTGAGGGCAGCAAGATTGTTCTGAACCGGTTTCTGGATGATGCCAAGGTGCCGACGGTCTTCGTTGCCAATGACCTCGACATGATCCCGGACTATTTGCTCCGGCGGATGATGCTGGTTCTTGAGGTCCCTGTTCCGCCTGTGCAGATCCAGCGCAGCATCCTGAAAAGCCTGGCTTGCGAAGCGGCTATTGAAGTTGAAGATGGCGACATCGCCCGCATGCAGGGGGTTGCTGATGTTGTCCCGGCAGTGGCCAGGTCCGCCGTAAAGGCCGCCAGCCTGGCTGGCGGAGGTGCCCGGGATCTTGAGAGAGCCTACCTCAACCTCAATAGCGCTCTGACCGGCCGCCGCCTGAAATCCCCGCGCAGAGCCGCGCAAGATATCTACCGTCCGGAGTTTTCCGAGACCGACATCCCGCTTGCGGGTTTCGTTGAAAAGCTGCGCGGGCGCGGCGCGATCAGAGCGAGCTTCCTGTTCTTCGGAGCCGCGGGAACCGGCAAGAGTGCCGGGGCGCGGCATATTGCTGATGCAATGGGAGTGAAGGTGATCGAGAAACGGGGGTCGGATCTCCTGGGGGCTTATGTGGGGGAAAGCGAAAAATTGATCCGGTCTGCCTTTGAAGAGGCGCGGGATGAACGGGCTGCGCTGGTCTTCGACGAGATCGACAGTCTGCTGAGCGATCGCTCTGATCATGGCCGAAGCTGGGAAACCAGTCAGGTCAATGAGTTCCTGAAAGCGCTGGAAGATCATGATGCGCCGGTCTTTGGATGCACCAACCTGCGCGACCGGATGGACAAGGCGGCAATGCGCCGGTTCCTCTTCCATGTGGAATTCAAGACCTTGCCCGGCGAGAAGGCGGCTGCCTGTTTCACCCATTATCTGGGGCTGCCGGCGCCGGACGCGATTGCGAGACTCTCCGGCCTCACGCCGGCCCATTTCGGCCTGGTGAAGGCGCGCTGCGAGATGATGGGCATCGAAAGCCCCGCTGAAATGGTCCGGATGCTGGAAAAGGAGGCCGTGGACTTCGGCGGCGGCCGCAAGATCGGTTTCCAGGCCGCCTAGCGGCCGCGTAATCCGGCCTATCTGAATTGAACTGTGGAGGTCTCATGACGTTTAAAAAGAGGATCGCATTCTTCGCCGCTGCGCTGGCAGTTTCCCCCGTTTGGGTGGCAGCTGAAGGCATCCCGGACTTTGCAAGTCTCGATCGCAATCGGGACGGGGCGCTGACCATGGCCGAAGCGCGGCACTTCATGGACACACGAACGCTCGAAGCGGATTTCAACAGGAGCGGTAAGCTCGATCCCAAGGAGCTGTCCCGTGCTGCCGCGCATATGAATGAGCGGCAGGCGGCGGACTACATCGAGCTGCTGGACACCGATGGTGACAATCAGCTGGACTACGATGAGATCGCCCAGGATCTTCCGATGATCTTCCAGGCCGCAGACCTGGATAGAAGCGGCAGCCTCTCTTCAGAGGAATATGCCGAGGCAGTAGCCCGCTTCGGCCGATAGCGCTGGGAAGCAATAGAAAAGGGCTCCGTGCATGCTGCCGGAGCCCTTTTTTGTTTTATCTGCCTGCTCTCAGCCTTGAGCGCGCAGCACTTTCTCGATCTCGGCCGGAGGCTCGCCGAACACCTGGTCATCCGTCTTTGTGCCGAACAGGCGGACATAGACCACGCCATCTTCACCGATCATCATCCCGATCCGCTTCATGACGCATTCATGCGGCCGGCAGGTCTCGTAATACTCGTAGGACTGATCCTTCAGGGTCAGTGTGATGGGCTTGCCTTCAACGCCGCCCCTTTCGAGCACAAAATCAACCCAAGCGGGCTGCTCGCCCAAAAGCTCAGTCACCCGTTCCCGAACGCCATCCTGCGCCAGAGCGCCATGAAAGCGCAGCTCGTCGGCCTGTGCCGCGGCTGTCAGGCCGATGGAGAACGCAATTGCGCAAATGGCGTGGCGGATCATATGAGGCTCCTGGTCCGTGTTTTGCTCTTTGCCAAAAATTAGGCCGCCTTCGGCGCGCACACAAGATGATGTGAAAAATTTTTTCCACATCCCTTCATATTGCGCTCATGCGCCGGGTGCGGCGAGATCTCCGCCGGCCGGCTCAGCGGGCTCGGGCGGATACACGATGCTGCGGAATGCTGCTGGATTATCGCGGCGGAGCGCCTCCATTTCATCGCACAGGGTCAGGTACCAGCCCTGCCCCCTTATCTCGCCGGGGCGCCCGGTCGCACAGCACCTGTTTTCAGAGGCGGTCTCCGCCCAGGATGCAATGGCGTGGATATCATCCATGAATTCATCCGGGCCCATGGCGGATACGTAGAAGCGCAGGGTCCCAAATTTCTCTTTGGTTTGGGAAATGCACACAAGCGCATCCTCCTCCAAGGACAGCCGGGCCGCGATCCCCTCGCAGGCGCGCTCAATGATACGGGTCCATCCTGCGGGGAGGCCATATACCTGATTAGGCTGTTCTACCCCGGCTTCCCGCAATACATTGACCGCGGCATCAATGCGGCGATGGTATTCCTCGGCGGTCATGCCTTCCGGCTCTGGCGGTACCGGCTCAGCAAGTTCTCCGGAAAAACCTGCCAGGCTCCATCCCGGAACCCGAACCCGGTTCAGAGCATTCACCAGCTGCTGCACCTGGCCCGCGCCGGTATCGCCCTTGCCGGCCTCGGCAAGATCCAGGCTCCCACCGCTTTCGTGGGTGAATGCGCCACGGTAGCGCATCCGGAAGCGGTGCATGATTTCTTCGCGCCGCAGATCCTTATCGTTCATGGTGACATGCCCTCCTCAAGTGCTTCCTCGACTTCCAGCAGCCGCGCCTTCGGCTTGCCATGCGGATAATCAAACGCATCCATTAGCTGCTCTATAATCGATTCCAGGGCACTGTCGTGATAGAAGATGCAGCGTTCGCCCGTGAATTTGCGATCCTGGTCGTAGTCCTGATCCGCGCCGATCTGGACTACGACTTCGATTTCAGCCTCGATGCTGCCGTAAGCATGCGCGGCATGGAAAAGTTCCAGCAGACCCTCGGGGCTGTCAGCTGCGTAACGCTCATCTGAGCCATGGTGTCCCGGACGAACGATGTGGTTGCCGTCGATGCGCGCGCCGACCGTAGCCAAGGCGTCCTTGAAGCTCTTCCGGGGCAGGAAGACGGTGCCCTGGCGCAGGAGGTGCCGCTTTTCGTCACCGCCAACATTGGTTTCCGGGATGCATTCGATGATTTCCGCAGAAAAATCCCCGCCCTCATCAATTTCCGGGTTCCGCACATAGGCGGCCCCGTTCTCAGGTTTGACGTCCCCTGTGTGTACCCACTGCATGCCGCAACTCCCATTATGTTTCGGATATTCTTAGCAGCAGCGAACGAAAATTCGCATGACCTGGTCAGCGCATCGCTGCTTGCAGCTGAGCAATGCGCTTCCGGAAATCCGCCAGCTTGCGCAATTCCCAAACTTCGCGATCCGTGCCGGGCTCCATCTGCGCAATGTCTTCAGCGGTCTCATCCCCGGTAAGGCCGGTCGTGCCTGAGAGGTTGTTGTAGTCATACTCGAAATGCTCCTCGAGCTCCTCCAGCAGGGCGGGAAGGTCTTCAAAGCCGGCGGGGACGCCTTTCAAGGGCGCTGCTGTCACGGTCATCAAATTTCCAATCAGTTTTTCGCATACTCACGTTAGCATCTCAGAAGTGAAACGCAAAGAATGGGGTGGGTGATGATCGAGGATTTTGGCGAAAAAATTGATGGCGCGGCCAAGGATCGGTGGAGCCGGTACCGCATTCGTCTGAGCGCGATTGAGGATCGCGCCATCCTCGATCACACGTTTTCGGAAATCTTCCCTGAGCCCAGCTACCAGGCTCTGGAGAGGGATGGTGTTGATCGCACTGTCCTGGCCTTCATCCGCGCGGCACGGGACAGTATCCCGGCCAAACCCCGGGCAACCCGGAACAACAAGCACCGCCTGGTCAGTTGGGGGAACACGGTGCTGTCATTGCGCCGGTTCTCCCGGCAGCTCCTGAACGGAGAGGTTGGTCCGGAGGCCCTTGAGGACGCATTGCAGCGCAGCGGGCTGAAAACGGCTTCACTGCTGGGCAAGATCCGCGCTTACGAGCGCCTCGGTCACGGCACCTCCCTGAAGCCATATGTGATCGGCAACAGTGTCTACAGGCGGCTTGACGGTATTGCCTTTGATCCGCCGCAACGGCGCTGGACGATCGAGAACCGGAAGAACCGGTTCTTTGCACAAGGAGGCACGCTCGATGAGGTGATCGGCAGTCTCGGACAGCATGTCGCGGATCAGGGGCCTGCCCCAACAGCGGCTTCCAGCCAGGCCAAGCATTTCAAAATCTACACCTACCGCAACGGAGGCGGCCGGGTCTGGCTTGGGCGTAAGCTCGGAGGAAAGCTGATCGATATCATTTCCTTCGACACCGCCGCCCAGGCCCGGAAGTACAAGCTCAATAATTTTGAAGAGCTGGTCCAGCGCTATGAGGACCTCAAGAAGACACCGGGAGAGCGTGCTGCCTCCAACCGTGACAGGCGGGGCGCCGACCACCGCGGCGGCCGTGACGTGACACCAGGGGAGTTTTCGGCAACGTTTGGGTTCCGCGGCGTCCAGTTCGGCAATTATGTTGAGGGACCCCGCCGTCAGCAGGATCTGAACGATGCATTCGATGCCCTGATGGACCTCTCTGAGGTCCTGGGGTGTCAGCCTTCCGCGCTGTCGCTGGACGGGCGTCTTGGACTGGCCTTCGGCGCTCGGGGAACCGGCGGCGTCGGGGCGGCTGCCGCACATTACGAGCCCCTGCAGACGGTGATCAATCTCACCAAGTCAAAGGGTGCTGGCTCTCTTGCCCACGAGTGGTTTCATGCGCTCGACAATATGGTGGGGCGCAAGCGCGGAGCGGCCACCTATTTTGGCACGGGCCTTGAGCAGGGATGCTCGGCCGGGCTCACCTATGAAGATCGGGCGCCGGTCGAGGCGCTGGCCAGGCTGGGGGCGGATCTCGCTTCCGCGCCAATGGCGGAACGAGCAAAGACGGCTGACCGGTACCGGTCGACGCGGTATTACAGTCTTCCCTACGAGATCAGTGCGAGGGCATTTGAGGCGTGGGTCTGCGACCGGCTGGGCCGGACCGGTTCCCACAATGACTACCTGGCAAACATCCTCCCCGAAGAGGTTTTCGACGCAGAGGCGAGTCTCCTCGGCTTGCCGGACAGCCGCTATCCATATCCCCGGCGGTCGGAGATGGCAGAGATTTCTCGCGTCTTCGATAGCGCATTCGGTCCCGAGGGGGCCATCGCGCAGCTGCTGGGCGGTCTGGAAGTGGTGGAGTTATCCGGTTCCGGGCAGAACACCATCAAAGGCGTCCGGGAAACGGAGGGGGCTTTGGCGCATAACCCGGAGGCGGAAGTCGCTGTCCGGGAAGATGAGCTTGAGATCAGCGAAGACGACGATCTCGTGTTTGGCTAAGCGGCCGTTCGGTCTGCCGCTGGAGCCATTCCGGGTTCCTGCCCGGTCGCTATCAGGCGATCCGGAGCGCCCTTTGCGCTGGCAGCGCCACGGGGAGGCTGCGGCTGATATTCTGCCGACCACCGTCCCGGTGCAGAATGTCCCGGGTTTCCACCCAGGTCACATAGCGCCCGTCATGAACAGCGGTCGCTTCTGATACGATCATGCGGTCCGGGTCCGGGCACCAATGGCCATTGATGCGGCATGCCGCTCCTGGCCGGACAGTTTCCAGGATGAAACCATCGAGATCGCTGCGGGAAGATTCCAGCCCCTCCGCGTCGAGAAGATAGCCGGTAACGCCCTCCCCCTGTGCTGAGAGCATGATCCCCTCAGGGGTTTGAGAAACAATGCCTTGCGAGCCCTCGGCGCCCGGCCGGATGCCCCATTTATCCATGGCCAGGTAAAGCATGCCGACGCCGTCAGCATTGAAGGGGCCGGCACGCAGCCGGCCGTCCGGGTAGGTCCCAAAACCAGGCACATAACGTAGAACAAGACCCATCTGATACTCCTTATCCGGGAATGCCCTCAGGTAGCATGTTCTCTTTATGTTCTCAATCCTGCAAATCAGTCCTGAACGGAAATTCCGGCTAGAGCTCGGGGTGCTCAATTTCCAAGGGTTGGAGTTCCATAGGCCCAACTGGGTACCCATCAAGAGTGACGGTTCCGTCCTTTTCCACCCGGATGCGGGAGATGTCATCTGCATCCCCATACCCCTCACTCGTGATGGTGATGGTCCCGGAAGCCACACTTCCCGCCTGATTGGCCTTCTCCGTAAAGGCCGCGATTCCCGATGCGAAGCTGCTAAGATCGAATGGCTCGTCCATCCCGGGACGCCAGGAGGCATCATTGTCGAACCAGCCCGCCTCCGGTGACGCTTCCCAGCCCTGGAGCACGGAGGTGACATGCTCCTGCTGCAGCCAGCTTTGAATTTCAGGCAGCGCGGCGGGGGTGAGAGCCGGGGTAATCTGCAGGCGTCCGGTGATATAGCGATGATAGCTCATAGAGGTGTCCTTCGTCCTTATAGCAGCGGTCCGGTCTCTTCCGGACTTTCTTGGATCGATGCGCGCATCAGCTCCGGGTGTGCGGATGGAACCCTTGGGATGATGATGCAGTCGTAATCCCGGGCGCCCCAGGCCGCTCGGGTGTCCTCCCGGCTCCAGATGACATTTCCGGCCACAGGGCAGGCAATGCTGTACCCCGCCGGCGTCACTGCGTGAGCAGTAACCCAGTGCTTGATGCCGCCGACCAGGGTCCGAAGCATGACTGCATTCCCGTCCTCAAGGGCCGCATCAAGAAAGCCTGGCGCTCTGCGCTCTTCAGAGGCCGGGTGGGTGTAAGAAACGCCGAGCGCCTTCAACCCCCTTTTCATGGCGACATCCGTTGTGCCCGTGTAGGGGTTGGTTCCGCAAAGCTCCGCAATTTCCTCTGTCGACGGGGCGTTATCGATCAGGGCGTCGAGAACGGCGCCGAGGCAGCTTGGTCCGCAGGTGATGCCATCGGGCTGATATCGGACCTGAAAATCTTGCATTTGATTGGAACTCCTAAAGGGCGAACTCGGGTTCTGCGGCATGTTCATTGAGGGCTGCAGGATCATAGCGGGGCTGCAAATAGGTTCTGATGGCGTCTGCAGCTTTCGGAATCGCCTCAGCCATCTGCCTTTCAAACCACTGCTTGAAGTCAGGTCCGCCGTCGGCCAGGTGAAGCAGGAAGCTCATGTATTCAACCTGATCCGCCGATTGCGCAATGCGAGCGCTGTCAACCGTGAACGCCGGGCGGTTCGCGAGGTAGGTTTCGAGAATATCGGCTTCTGTGCGAAAGCCGCTGGCATCAAAAGCACGCCCGTCCGGGGCCTCGACCCAGGAATGCGCAGGATGTGGCAGCGTGGCGTAGTTCGTGCGTAAGGCGGTCAGGGTCTTGATAGGCCAGCCCAGCTCGCAATGCAGGGCAATTGCCATCGCGTAGCACTCGCCATAGCAGTAGATCTCTTCAATTTTCTCATCACGTTCCATTTTCTCGACCCCTCACATTGCCGGTTCCGGATCTGAAGACAGATCCCGCATCTCGAGCGCATGCCAGGTCATCACGTTCCGGGTATTGCGGGCCCGCTCCAAGACGGGCTTGAAGCCTTCCAGCTTTACCTGGATCAACCCATTGCCGTCATGCGCGGTCCGATAGCCTGTGAATGCGGCCCCCGATGTGCCTGTCATCAAGCGTTCAGCCAGGCCCCGCTCCACCCCATTCAGACGCCTGACGGCAGTCTCAAGACTGATCGCATGGCCCAGATGGTGAGGGCGGATCGGTCCGCGGCGGGTTTTGTTGGGGGCAAAGAGCCGGACGGCCTCATTTTCGATCAGCGCCTGAATGGGCCCAGTAATCCGGGCATGGATCTCCGGGCTGTCTTCCCCGCTGAGGAAGGCATTCCAGCTGTCCAGGAATTCAATCTGGCGGCCTTCGACATCTACGGGTCCGCCCAAATGATCCCCATCGCGCAATTCCTGCATATCCAAAACCATGGCGGCCCGAATGCCCTTCATGCCTGGGTGGTGCTCCATCACGGAAAGGTATTCAGCAATGGCTGAAGCCGGGCTCGCGCCATGCTCTCGCACAAAAATGTCGAATTCATCTGCGGGCACATAGCTCGTGTAGAGCCGCAGCGGGCGTATTTCGATTGTTCTGTGCAACATGATCTTTCTCCAGGCAGCTTTCTGAAATCCTGCTAGGGCTCAGGGAAAACGCCAAGTGATTATGTTTTTCGCATTTTGTCCAGGCGGCCTTTTTCTCTGCACAGTTTTTCAATGCGGTGCTTCATCGCCTGGCGGTCTTCATCATTCCCGCCTCGCACCAGGATGGGGAGCATGCGGAAGCGGCGCTTGCGATCATATCCCGCAGCAATCACAACTGCCCCTCCCTGCTCCGGAGTAAATGCAAAGACTTCGAATTCGCCGGCGCCGCCGGGCAAGACAATGGTTTTGCCATTGTTCGGGAAGGTAATCTGCTGGGGAACTTCGGGAAGCGGATACGAACGGTGCAGTACATCAGCGAGATATCCCGGCTCATCTGTGACATAGATCATAGAGGCTGGTACGTTGAGCACATATTCGGTGATCTTGGCGGAAAGCGGATCTGAGAGCGATCTGTAGAGAATTGCGCTAGCTAGAGCCTTTGCTGCCAGTAGGCCGATAATCATAAGTGGTTGCACATTTTCCTCTTGTCATTGGAGTTTCTTTTTCGCATAACAATATCAGAATTTATTTCCGGATTGGCAATGATTTTAGCACCGTTTATTGCCGCTGCGTCGCTTTCAAATTTTGCGATCCGGACTTGATTGAACATGGTTCAGCCCCGGGATAACAATCCCGCGCGACAAGGCGGCCATGCCGGGACAAGGCAGTAGGTGAAAAAAAATGAAAAGACTGGCAAAATTTTCTGAAGACCTCCAGCAGTGCAAGCAGGCGGAGGATGTCTTTCAGCTCTTGCAGAATTATGCAAAAACGATTGGCTTTGAGTTCTCTGCTTTTGGGCAGGTTGCCAATAATCCGGCCAGTGACGCAACTACCGTCAAGCACTATGGCATGGTGAATTATCCGGCTGCATGGGTTGAGCAATACGAGGCACAGGGGCTGTATCGCGTGGATCCCATTGTTCAGCGCAGCCACGAGATCGACGAACTATTCATCTGGTCCGAGATGAGCGATAGAATCCAGCTGACCCGTGAGGAGGCCGCTGTTTTTGCCAAGGCCGCAGTTCACGGCCTCACCGATGGGATCACAATCCCTCTGCACGGGCGCTCCGGTAAACCTGGACTTATCTGCTTTGCCACTGCCGATGAGCGGCCGCTGGCGTTGAACGCGATCAATGAAGCTCACGCTATGGCGCTTTTGGCGTTCTCGAAACTTGACAAGATGCTGATGGACGACACGGCCGTTGCACGGCTGTCCAAGCGTCAGGTTGAATGCCTGTACTGGACTGCAATGGGGAAGTCCTCAAAGGCCATCGCGGACATTTTGGACCTGAAGGAAAACACTGTCACCTATCACATCAAGACCGCAATGAAGCATCTCGGAACCAAGAACCGGACGGTTGCAGTCTTGAAATGCATCACCGCGGGCGCTTTCCACATCGAGTGACGGCCCGTCTAACCTGGAGCGTAGGCCTTTGAAGCTTGCGCTCCTAGCTTCTTTTTCGCATAAGCTCAACTCGCTAGATTCGGGTATGCGAAAAGGAATAAGAGATTGGCTATTCTGGAAGTCAGGTGGGCGAACGCTCACCTGTATGGTGATGCTTGGTACCAGCACCACCTGCTGCGCAAGAAGATTTTCGTTGAGCGTATGGGGTGGGACATACCAAGTGCCGATGGCGCTGAATATGACCAGTACGATACGCCGGCCAGCTGGTACATCCTTTGGAAAAATGACCAGGGCGTCGTGCAGGGATCTGTGCGGCTTGTGCCGACAACAATGCCGTATATGGCGCTGGATCTGTGGCCGGAGATGCTCGGCAGCCACCGGCCGCGCGATGCTTCCATATGGGAAGCGACCAGGTTCTGCTGTGACCATGATCTTACAGCGCGGGAGCGGGCGCGGGTCGTGTCCGGGCTCATCGAGGGATGCCAGCGGTTTGGCCTCAAGCGCGGCATAGATCACTTCATTGGCGTTATGCCGCTCATGATTTTCAAGCGGAGCCTGGAGGCTTCCGGCTGCGAGTACCAGCTGCTCGGAGAGGTCAAGAAGATTGGCAGATTTGAAACCGGCGCCGCCAAACTCAAGGTAAGTGCGAAAATCCTTAATCGAGTTCGGGTGATCGCCCTGTCGAATGAGATCCGCTACCTTGAGAAGATGCGCGCTGACGAAAGTGTTGCTGAAATGGCGTAAGGCCGGGCTAGAGGATGGGTTGGCCGGGGACGTCATAGGTCGCATCACCCAGAGTGCGGCGGGGCGCTCTGAGGCGCTCGAAAATCTCCTGCCAGCCCGGAGGATGCCTGAAGGTCTCGCGCGCCTTGTGCGATACCTCCTCAAAGCCGCGGCCAACGCGCAAAACGGAGAAAAACGCTGGATCCGGCTTGACGCCGATGCGCCAGAGATTGACCCTGTCCGCATCACAGCAGGCGCCGATGGCCGGATCTTCGCTAACGAAGCCCTTTTCATGATCCTCGCAAGCCGTTTTCAGTTTGGAAATTTCGGTTCGCGATAGCATTGCGGGCAATGACTTCAGGCGCCCGATGGCATTGGCCGCCCGGGCGCCATGCTCCTCATCCCAGCCGTCGTCGATGCGCTGGAAGTCGTGGATGAGGCCGAAGGCAACGACCAGGCGGCGGTTCACCCCCGCGTCCGCATCGGCAATATCAAGCCCCGAGCTGGCCACTGCGCGCCAGTGATTATCACCATGCAGCGGGCTGTCCGACATGGCGGACAGGCTTTGGGCTTCGCGCAGCAAGTCCTCCCATTCTGCCCTGCCGACTCTTGAGGCCCAGCCGATCTTTAGCAGTGATGCTCTTCCTCTTTCTGACGGATTGCGCACAGCTCGCCGGTCATTGACATCTGTGCGGAGCCTATTGGCACGCATTAAATTGCGCAATGCAATTTAATATTGACCCTGGAAGGCCAGCTCGCTAGCCTTCGGAGCAAGACGCCGGTTCAAAAACCGGACTTTCCGAAATATGAGGCTCTGCTCGAAGAGCTCGGGAGAATGAAATGACCCAGGACACGCTCCACATCGCACTCATCCAGGATAATCCCATCGTCGGCGATGTCGAAGGGAACACCCGCCTCGCGCTCAAGCACCTTGAGGAAAATGGCGATGCGGATCTTGTCGTCTTCTCGGAGTGCTTTGTCTCCGGCTATCCGGTTGGGGACCTGGTGCTGCGGCCCGGCTTTATTGCGTCGGTCGAGGAGCAGATCGGGCGGATCCGGGCGGAAGTAATTGCGAAAAATGGCCCGTCGGTGCTGATTGGAGCACCTGCCGCGGGAACCGGCCTGCCCTACAATGCAGCATTTCTGATCGAGCCGAGCGGTGCGATGCGCATCGTGCGCAAGCGGGAGCTGCCCACGAACGACGTTTTCGATGAGCGCCGGACCTTCGCTGGCGCCGAAGGCAACCCCTCCCCTCTCTCATTCCGCGGCTTCAGCCTGGGCGTGCAGATCTGCGAAGACATGTGGCACGGCCAGGTCTCCCGGGCTTTGGCGGATGAACTCGCGGATGTCCTGCTGGTGCTCAATGGCTCGCCATACCAGCGCGGCAAGCAAGCGGTCCGCCTGCGCCATGCCGCGGCCCGGGTGCGGGCGACCGGCCTTCCGCTGCTGTATGTCAATCAGGTCAGCGGTCAGGACGAGCTTGTCTTTGATGGCGGAACATTTTCGATGAATACGGACGGGGCGGTGGCTGGCGGATGCGCTTTCACTCCGACGGTTCTGAAGGTTGTGCTGCGGCGGGAGCAGGATGGCAGCGTGCGTGTCGGCCTGGATGCTGAGCCGGAAGGGCCCCGCCACCCGGAAGACCCTATTGCGGCCGATTACAATGCCTGCGTCCTGGGCCTGAGGGATTATGTCGGCAAGACCGGCATGCCGCGCGTCTTCATCGGCGTCTCCGGCGGGCTGGATTCAGCCCTTGTCCTGGCCATGGCCGTTGATGCGATCGGTGCAGATCGGGTTATTGGCGTGATGATGCCCTCGCGGCACACCAGCCAGGCCAGCCTCGACCTCGCCGACGACCTGATGCGCCGGACCGGCGTTATCCGGGAGTGCATCAGCATCGATGAAGGGTTCGAAGTTGTCGACGCGGCGATGACGTCAGCTGCTAGCCGCCTTGCCGGCGTGCTCGGTATCGAGCCGGATCATGGCATCGGCCGCGAAAATGATCAGTCCCGCTTGCGCGGCCTGAAGCTCATGGACCTCACCAACCGCCTGGGCGGCATCGTGATCTCCACCGGCAACAAGTCAGAGCTGGCGGTTGGCTATTGCACGCTCTATGGCGATACCAACGGAGGCTTCAATCCGCTCAAGAGCGTCTACAAGAGCGACGCGTTTGCGATGGCGCGCTGGCGCAACGAGGCCGAAGCGGTTTTGGACGTGGAAAACCCCGTTGCCCACCCGATCCCGGATGAGATCATTGCCCGCCCGCCAAGCGCAGAGCTTGCAGAGGGCCAAACCGACCAGCAGTCATTGGGCGATTATGACCTGCTCGACTGTGTCCTCAGGCAGCTTGTGGAAGTGCGCGCCGGCGCCGCAGCGGCAGCACGGGAGCTTGAGCGCCAGTTCGGTGCAGAGGATGTCTGGAAGCGCAGCGGAGGCTATAGCGCCCTGTCTTACGCTGAGCGCATTGCCGGGCTGTTGCGGCGGGCGCAGTATAAGCGCGATCAGACCTGCCCGGGCGTGAAGCTGAATGAGGTCGATTTCGGCCTCGGCTGGAGGCTTCCGATCGCTGGCAGCTACAAGCTGTAGCCATGTTCTGCCTGGCCGCGCAAGCGGCCAGGCAGGAACATTCATGAGAGCGGAGGCATGGCCGTCAGCTCTCCTCTGAATCTGCATTGTAGATCTCTTCGAAGGTGAACATATCCCGGATGATTTGCTTATCCTTTTCCCGGATGGTCACGTTGTCGTAGTATTGGCGACCCTCAAAACGCACGACTGTTTTCTTCGAATTGGCTATGAGCTCGAGGAGGTTCCGGCGATCATCATCTATGATGACATCTACCCACTCCCAGATCTCGCTATCATTGTCCCGCTTCCACTCTGCATCTACCAAAGGCACGATGCGTCCATCGATATTGAACATCGCGCTTTTGACAAATAGCCATGTGTCTGCCGTATAAACCAGCCTCATACGTAGCCAGACTTTACCGTCCTTCTCGCCTGCATAGACGGATAGATGGGAGCGGGTATCCATGTATCTCGGCTCGTTCGGATGCGTCAGCCAGGTTGTACCGTTGAATTCGTCCGTTTCCCTTCTGAGTCTCTTGGCGATAGCTGCGCGCTTGTTGCGCACCGCCTGCTCGTACTGCTGGGATTTCTGCTCATAAACGGCCTGGTCCGGCCGCAGCAGGGACAATGCCCGGTATCCATCGAAGTTGGCCTGGGCATTGCTTGCCGGCAGCGGCTTCACATAGGCCAGCACCAGCTCTTCAGCGGCCGCGCGCTGTTCAGCGGTAAGCTGATCGGCAAAGCTGTCCTTCAAAAGGACCTGGGTGAGTTTTTGCCCGTTTTTGTCCTGAAGCGCTTTCCGGAAGGAGTACGGCACCGTGCTCACGGTGCCAGGCTGCGCTGCGCTGTCGGTGACAGCTGCAGTTTCGGGCTGAGCGCCGCTGTAGACGTCTATCCCCTCCCCCGCGGCCACAGCCTTGATGAAGGCGTCATCCGGCATGATGGCGAGCAGGGCGCGGGCGGTTTCCTGGCGCTCTGCCCGGTCCTTGTCGCTGAGGACCACCAGCCGCTCCATCAACATGAGGCGGGCTTGAAGTTGCTGTTCCGGCGGGAGGTGGGCAGTCTTGCCGTCAAGAACGTCCGAAAGCTGATCACGGTTGCCAGCTTCAAGAGCTCGGGTGATCGCATCCATATCAGCAGGTTCGGAGGCAGCTGCGGATGCGCAAAGTAGAAGCGCCAATGCGGAAAATTTTGTTGGAGATCTCATCGTTCGGCCATGCTCGCTATAGAAATACAAGCGGGAATAGAGAGGAACGACGCGTCTTCTTCAAGAACGGAAGCGGATCCCGTTCCCGGGCGTGGCTTTCCAGCCAGCCCGGCAGCCTTCCTGCCTGGGGCGCGGGCCCGAGGGGCAGGAAGGAGCCATGTATGGCAAAGGCTTACTTCGCCGGTTCGGCGGCTGAAGCTTCCTGCTCGGCAGCCTTCTGTTTCGCCTCCTCGGCCGCCTTGGCTTCCTGCTCCCGGATCCAGCGGTTTTCTTCAGCCTTGGCGCGATCGTTCAAGCTGTTCGACATATTTGATCTCCATTTTGCGAAAATTCATGGATAGAGTAGCATCGGCCATTTTGATCGGCAATGAGAAAACAATTTCGCAATGTGACAGGTATTAAAGTGCATCATGCAATTTAATCTTGCCTGGCCCGTCATGGCGATGTAGAAAGGAGTCAAAGCTGATGTTCCCGGTACGCACCGGGCGAATTGAGGAGAACGAGATGAGCGTCGACATTGCACAACGGGTTCACAACCACAATTTTCGCATCGACCCAGTTGTCCGCTCGCTGCTCGATACCGATTTCTACAAGCTGCTGATGACCTATTTCATCTGGCGCAACTACCCGGATGTGGCCGTCACTTTTTCTGTGAAAAATAGAACGAAGTCTGTGCGTCTTCCTGACTCCATTTCGGAAACGGAGCTTCGCGAACAGCTTGATCACGTCCGCAGCCTTCAGTTCAGCGAGAGCGAACTGATCTGGCTGCAAGGCGCCCGCTTCTATGGCCAGCGCAATATTTTCCCAGGTGAGTTTATTGATGCGCTGCGCACGATGCGGTTGCCTGAGTATAAGCTTCGCCAAGAGGATGGCGAGTTCATTCTCGACTTCACTGGCCCGTGGTGGAAGGTTTCCCATTGGGAGATCCCGGCCCTTTCGATCATCAATGAGATGCGCGCCCGCTCCGCAATGGCGGACATGAGCGCTTACCAGCTGCGGGTTCTCTATTCCAACGCGACATCGAAGCTGGTGCGCAAGCTCAAGGACCTGAGCGAAGCGGGCGTGCCACGGATCGCAGAGTTCGGAACACGGCGTCGGCATAGCTGGCTGTGGCAGGACTTCGTCATCGAGGCTATGCGAGAAGAGCTTGGCGAAAATTTCCTGGGCACATCGAATGCGCTGCATGCAATGCGCCACGGCATTGAAGCCATTGGCACAAACGCGCATGAGCTGCCCATGACCATCGCAGCTCTTTCACGGTTGGAGACGCAGGGCTACACGAACCCAAGCGTCTCGCGCCGGGCCCTGTTCGCGAGTCAGTACGAGGTCCTGCGGCAGTGGCAGCAGACCTTCATCGGGAACCTCCTGGTAGCACTGCCTGACACCTTCGGATCGACCCAGTTTTTGAAGAATGCCTACCGGAATTTTCCGGATATCGCCGAGTGGAGAGGTTTCCGGGAAGACAGCAAGGACCCCTTCGTTGGAGGCGAGGAAAAAATCGCGTTCTGGAAGGAAGTCGGGCAGGATCCGCGCCAGAAAATCCAGCTGTTTTCCGATGGCCTGGATGTTGACCAGATGATCGCGCTCCACGAGGCGTTTGGCGGCCGGATCCTCGATGGTTACGGCTGGGGGACCATGGCGACCAACGATTTCCGCGGCTGCGATCCCCGCGGTCTGGACCTGCTGGACCCGATTTCCGTGGTGTGCAAGGTGAGCTATGTCATGCGCAGCGGGCGCGGCGGCATCTCCGCGGTGAAACTGTCGGACAACTACGAGAAAGCCACCGGCTCGGAGCGTGAAATCGCCTACTACCGTGAAGTTTTCGGGGCTGAGGGCGTCGCAAACGCGCCGGTGATCGTCTGATGGCGGGGCGGAAGAAAGCGCTCGCCAGCACGCCGGTTTCGCCGGTCTTGCAAGGCTTGGTCGAGCAGGTGCCGGTCACGCCGGCGCTGATGGACAGTCTGATCGAGCGGATCAACAATCAGACGGTGATCCGCGCCGCGGCCCAGTCAGATGTGACGCAGGAAGTGGCTCTGCTTGCGGCGCTGCTCCACCTGCGTGAGCGTGAAAGCCTTCTTTCGGCCCTGGTGGCGGATCTGGCACAGTCTTTGCCCGGCGATAAGCGGACCTACAGGGCCCTGAAGCGGCGGGTAGATGAAGCACTCCCTGCCGCTGATGCCCCGGCAGACGGCCTGGTGCCTGACCTGACGAGTGCGGAAGCCGCGGATTTCGAAAGCTGGCTCTTCATGCAGTCGAAGGTCATGGAGCTGCAACCGGTGCCTGCAATGCTGCGTGCCTGGCGCGCGGATGAGGAATGGCGCAATCGAGCGCACGAAAAGCCTTACAGATCGAAAGCCTGAATTCTGGATGGAGGTTGAACATGCCGGACTTTAACCGGGTCAAATTCTGCAGGGATGGCCGTGTCCTGATCACCGGCTCCCCGGCCGTTGCGGTTGCGCGCTGGGAAAAGAATCCGCGCGAGGGCTGGGATATTTTCTGCGTGCTGCCAGGCATGGAGGACAGGTCCATCAATGCGCTGCCGAGGGCCAGTGCAAACAGCACGATCATGGGCTGGTACGCGGCCCATATGGATACCGCTGGCGGGAAGAAGTAGAGCGTTATCCCAGTAGTGGCTATCTGACCGCAATGTATTTGAGAACCTTTGTCATTTTGGGAGAAGCGTCATGTTTGGAATCGGCAAAAAGGATGCCCAGGGAAATCAAACGCGGATCGAGCACCGCGGCAAGCACGTCCGGGTGTCCCGGTCCGGCGGCGCGTCGGTGCGCGCGCAAAAGAAGGTCGGCGGCGTCACCCTAACTGCAAACAGCAAGCATGGCATCCGCGCCTCGAAGAAAATCGCTCCTGGCACCCGGGTCGCCTTTCAGCGCGGACGTTTCCAGCTGCTCGGCCGCTGGTCGAAAGGCCCCTTCAATTTCAACCTGTCAAAGTCGGGCGCATCCGTCTCCGCAAAGAACCGGCGCGGCTCTTTCAATTTCAGCAATCCGAAGCGTTCTTCCTTCAAGGTGGCCGGCGTGCAATTTCGAGGCCAGAAGGCGGCTCAATTCCAGCTTTTCTACATGATGTACCGGATCACTGTCTTTTTCGCGGCCGTGGCCCTTTGGCTGATCGCTTTCCCGTTTGTCCTGCTGTTCGACTTGATGCGCCTGATCTTCCGCCGCCGGCGGCAGGTGCAAGAAGGGGAAGCTGGCTGAAATTTTCGCCAGGTGATGGCATGGTAGCCTGAAGGTTTCCGGAGGGAAAAATGAGCCGCAAGGTTGAAGTTCTCGGGCGCGAGCGCGTCTATGACGGCTTTTTCAAGGTCGACGCATGGCGCTTGCGCCAAACGGCGGAAGGCCGTGAATTCGAATTCTCACGGCTCAATTTCGAGCGCGGTCATGCTGCCGCAGTGCTCCTCTATGACCCGGAGGCCGACAGCGTGATGTGTGTCGAGGAGTTCCGGATCGGCATGCTGGCGGCTGGCTTTGAGGGCGATGCATGTTTCAGCCTGGGGCCTGTGGCGGGCATGATTGACGCCGGCGAAACCCCACGCGACGCGGCCATCCGTGAAGCCCACGAGGAGGCCGGTGTCGAGATCGAGGATCGCGATATCCTGGCGGAGTTCACGACCCTCCCCTCCCCCGGCGGTTCCAGCGAGACGGTGACGATGCTTCTGGCGCGCGCAGATCTGAGCGGGCTCAAGGATGCCGTCTTCAGTGAGGCGGGTGAGGCCGAACAGACCTGGCGCCGGGTGCTGCCGCGGGAAGAGGTGCTTGCGCGCGTCGAGCGCGAGCCATCGGCCGGTCACCTCAGCGTTCTGATGATGAAGCTGGAACTCTTGCGGCTGCGCGGCGTGCTGTGCGAACCTGCGGCGCAAAACGGCCCGGAAATGTAAGGAGTGCCGACGGCACGTCAATCAGGACACGGTAGCGCTCCAGCGCCGGATGCAGAACTCTGGATCGAGAGGGGCGCGCGGGCACCGGCCGAGCGGCAGCCAGCCGGATACGGATTCTCCGCAGTCAGGGTTATGACCCGATAAAGACGTCCATCGTGTAGCGGCCGTTGTCCAGCCGGTAGATCTCGATCTGCTCAACCGCAAGGTCTGCGATACCGTGTCCCCAGATCCCGAAGATCCCCTGTGTTTGCGGCCGGTTCAGGATGACGAGCTCCCCGAACTGCTGAGACGCCGGCGCAGGGTCTTCCCCTTCTTCGGACAAGTAGATCCCCTGATAGGCTTCCCGGATGATCTCCAGGAGCTTTGCTGCAGAGAACCCCTCGTCAGGACCACCAGAAACATGCACAAGGGCTGCGTTGTTCATTGGGTAGTCCAGAAGGAAGCTGAACTCTGCCGGCATCACACCGGGTGCAAACATGTCCCGTTCGCCGACGGTGTCCTCGTAGGCGCCATGTGCGCCAAGACCTTCCTTGGAGAAGGCCAGCATCGGTCTATTGTCATCCTGCGCCTCTTCACCCTCTTCGCCGGGCCGGAAAGCCTCCAAGGGAGCCAGAAGGTTAATGGTATCGAGTTTTATCGCCCCCTTGCGGTTCGACAGGGCTTGATGCTCTTCGCTCGTTGCGACGGAAAGTTCGATCTTCATTGGACATCTCCTTGTGCCCATTTCGCGCGCTGCGCCTCGGGACCGTGGAGGGCTGAGCCGCTCTGGACAGAAGCTTGCAGTACCTTGGAGGTAAGCCTGGTTACAACAGGATTTGCAACCCCGTCCGGGTCTGCAGGTATCGCTTCTTTCCAATCAGGCTGGTATTTTGCGAAAAACGGATGACTTGGCGGCTGAGCAGCTGGCCGGTCGAGCTTGGAGAAAAGAAATGACAGTAGAACGCCCCACCTGGAAGGTTGAAGACCTGACACTTTCCGGGTCATTCCCTGCGCGGTCTATTGATCCGGATGCCGCCATGGAGGCGGCGTTGGCCTACAAGATCTCTCATGATCGCCTGAATGACGTGACGGCGCTTGTGAAGGCCGCCATGGGCTATTTCATTGAGGCCTCGCAGGATGCCCTGGTTGAGCTGGCCTGCAAGGCGACGGCTGGCTCCCTACGCGCACCGGGCGGCTGGGAGCTTGAAGTGCTGCCGCAGCGAAACGGTCAGAGCGCAGATCTGCTTCTGCGGTCAGCGGTTGCGGGCGGATGGCATATTGGCTTGCGCACGGCAAAGGAGTTTACCGGCGCCGCTCTGGCGCGCCTTGAGGAGCTCAACCAGAAGATCGATCGGGATCTGGATACTCTGGGCCTGACCGGGAAGGAAAAGATCCTTCGGCGCATTTTCCCCAAGGGTGACCTGACGCCGGCGGAAAAAGCCTATGCCGCGCTCGAAGCCGATCCCGAAAGCTACCGCGGCCTGCAGCCCGGCGATCGTTTTTCCCGTTTGACGATGAATGCCTTCACGCTCAAAGGACCCCCTGCAGGGGTGGAGGATTTCAGCCGTCTTGATGAGATCCTGAAGGCTGATCCGGACAAGGATTACCTGTATGGAAATCATGTCCAAGCCGTCCCGGAGCTATCATTATCGGACGAAAGACGGGAACTCCTCAGCTCAAACTCCCTCAACATCGTTCATGGATCCGCAGAGGTGGCGTTGTTGTTGTTGTCCAGGCTGCTGAGCGAAAACGGTCTTGCAGACATCGTCAAAGCGCGGAGCGACGAGCTGAGCCTGAAGGGCTGGCGCTGCTACGACAGCTCCCCCGGCGGCGCGGAGATCATGGATGCTGCCACGGCCGCGGTCTACCGCTCCGGAGGATTGTTTGACGAGCGCGTTCTGGAGCGGGTCTTCCGCTTTTCCCGGGGCATTGCGGCACATGATGTGAACCTTCGCGTGCCGGACTTTATGAGCCTTGCTGTTGGACTGGTGAAGCACGGCTATACCAGCCCCGAAAGGCTGTTTGAGGCAAATGATGGCAAACACGTCGGCTATGCGCGCGAAGAGGATTTTGGCTTCTCGGTGGAAGTGAAAACGCAGCGAGGCATGTACCGGGTGGATCTGCATATCGAGGATGGTGAGATGATGCGCATCTGCGCCTTCCGGGAGAGTGGCGGCGTTGCCCGCCCGGTTGGCCGGTTCGTGCGGGGTGCGGATGGCTTTGAGGAAGATTACGCGGGGCGCCGCACCGGCGAGCCCGAAGTAGCCTATCACATCAGTAAGGTGATGGACATGAACGGGATCATCGCCGCGCTTTCGACCCTCAGCTGTGTCCTAGATATGGAATATCCGGAGGCCGGAGAGGCCGATATACCGCAGCCATAAGGCGACGAAAGCACAGGTTTAGATTTCCGAAGGAGGCTTGGTCATCGGAAGCTTACTGCCATAGCGCTCGCTGGCCTGAACAGGTATTGCATTGCTCATCTTCGCAGATACTATCCTGAATGGATTGCTTGTACCTTACATTAGTTCGAGGATTGGATTTCAGTGCAGAGAGTTATCGACTTAGGCTTCGTCCCTTATTATGATTTTTTTGAGAAAAGAAAAGATACACCACCGATCACTCTGAAAGAAGGGCAGCTTTATCAAATAAAACTAAATCTCGCGAAAATGGTATCAGCTAAAGGTCATCTTGATGAGGTGGGCACCCCTGGTACACTTGAGTGGAGAAAGCCCACTCTGGACTTCTTAAGCTTTTCAAGTTTGTCTAGTGACGACTTTGAAATGAGATATCGATACGGCTTCGATCGGATAAACGAGTTTTTCTCTGATGTTCAGATTTCATCTTTCGACGGCAGGGTCGTGACACTGCTCTTTGAATCTTTGGAAAATGTAGAGTTCGATTTCGGGAACTTCTATCTGGACATCCAGTTTGTCGCAAACCTAAACGTCATCAGACTAAAGGAAGAAAAGGATGAAAATGGAGAAGAACAACTCGTCGAGACAAGTTACAGACATCGGGAGAATATTCAAACCGGTGTAAATTTGGAAATAGACGACAATGAAATTTTGATTAGTGCCCCCCTGAAAGCAGCAGTGGCTCATCATAACGCCACTATCCGCGCCGCGAGTATTCAATCCACACAGGCTGATCGATTTGACGATAAGATGGCCGGACTTAGGGCGCTCATTGCCGACCTTGACACCCAAATCTCGCGGCAGGAAATCGATGTTGCGATGTCGGCTGGCTCTCTGGCGGTTGATGTTGTGCTGGGGAAAGCAAAAGGAGTGTTGAAAGCCTTGGACGCTGTTGCTGATGTAGCATTGGGCAAAGTGTTTTCGGCGCTTGACCTAGCCCTTGCCGCTGACAGCACGGAAAGGGCGGTTGCAGCAGCAGCCTTGGGAAACGAGTTAGTCCAGGCAAAGAGTGCCCTGGAGGAAGTGTTTCATGGGCAGGAAATTCCAGCTTACGTCAAGATATTGAACGATGTATTTCTGCTCGCGGATCTCCTAATGATAGTGCGAGATATAGGCGAGCTTGGGGATCTCAAGGAGGCTCAAGATCGTCTATTGCGAGAGTTCGATCGACTTGAGGCGCAACGCAATTCCGAAATTGACGCCAACAATCTGGACGTCAGCACCAACTTTTTTAGAACCCTAAACTCTCACCTGGAATTAGCCTATGAGAAAGAAGATGGAACGTGGCGCACCCCTGAAACGTCACTTCTCTATTTTGAAAAGGTCCAGGACGAATTTCGTCTCTCATATATGGGTTTGCGTGGATCCGAAAACCTCAATTTTCGGAATGAGTTACTTGATACAACCGTGCGCCTGTTTCAGGGCAACGATTCGTTTCTGGGCGGCATTGGCGACGATCATGTTTGGACCGGTGGCGGTCGGGATGTTGTAAGGTCAGGTTCCGGTGATGATCATATCTGGGCTGGTGGTGGACGGGATCTTGTCAAGGCAGCGTCAGGCGAAGATCGCGTCTGGCTTGAGAATGGCAACGATAAGGCATTCGGTGGTGATGGCCTGGATGTGTTGGATGGCGGAAAGGGCCGGGACCTTTTAAAGGGCAACGATGGCGACGATCGGCTGTGGGGTCAACAGGGCGATGATCGCTTGTTTGGAGGCAATGGTAAGGACTATTTGTTCGGCGGCGACGGTGATGATGTCTTGCACGGCGGCAAAGGCCGGGACTCGTTGGGTGGCGGCATAGGGGCCGACTCGTTCCAGTTCAGGAAGACCGATATAGGAAAATCAGGCACCTCAAAGGATTTTGTTCAGTATGTCGGCGTCGATGATACCTTTGACTTCACGCGGCTGAATACAGAATTCGCGCAACTCACGGTAAACTACGATCTACCAAACGGAAACCAAGCGCGCATTAAGCTCGATCATGACTATGACGGGAAGACCGACTTCATCATCAATGTGGAATATGTCAGCGGTGGCAAGATTGAGGACACCGCGTTCCTGTTTTGAGCTGCCTTTTCCACCCTCAGGGGATCGCGGCTGAAGCCGGGATCCCCGGCCAGCGCCCTGCCCCGTCCTCGAAGGCTTCCTTGATCTGATCGATCGTCAGCTGGGAGACCGGAGCGGCATTGATGTCTCGGATCTGCCCAATCAGGGCGTCCGCGGTGGCTTGTCCAAAGGCTCGGGCCAATTGCTCTCGCAGCATGGAGGGCGCAGCTCCCATGAAGACCGGAGCAACCGCATAGTGCTGCAGCAGCGGCAATGCAATTTCGATGTCCCGGCTGGACGCTTGGTTCAGCTCCGCGCGCAAATCTGCAACCTCGGCCTCGAGGCTGCAGATCTTTTCGGTCAAGATGCGTTCAGTGACCCCGTTCATGCTGATCAGAACCGCCAGGCCAGCCCGACACGCAGGTAGGGCACGACGTCCAGGTCTTCCAGGTCCGATGCCAGATCAGAAATCTCGCTGTCGACCTGCGCCTGCGTGAAGGTGCCGGTTGGGTCGCTGGCCGAGACCTTGAAGCCATCACCGAACAGAGCGCCGGCGTCCATCGAGAAGGACAGCCTGCGCGAGACCTGCTTATCAAAGCCGATCGCCACGGCGGGCATGAAATCGGTGCGGGATTCAACGCTTGCGTTCAGGCGGGATGTGATGCCGCCGATCTCAACGTCGCTGGAAGAGAGCGTGCCGGAGATATCGGTCATGAAGCCGCCGCCAGAGAGGCGGAACGCACCGCCGAAGGGGTGGTAGTCCAGCCAGACACCGGTGCCGCCCATTTCGAAATCACCGCTGTAGGTCTCGCCGCGGCTTTCTTCTTCGTGGTTCACGCTGAATTCCGCGATATTGCCCCGCACGGCGAACTTGTCGGTGAATGCATAGCGCGCTTCGAGGCTCGGGCCGAAGACGCTGACGCCGAGCCCGATCGAGAACGGAGACACGTCCCGGCCGGTCTGAGCGGAAATGCTGGCCGCGGCAATGTCAGAGGCGCTCAGCGGCTCGAATTCCGCCTCCGCCAGAGCGGGTGTGGCGAACGCCAATGCGGCAGCAAAGATGATGGAGCGTTTCATAAGGGGGTCCTTTGGTAGATGTGGAATTTCGCAGACGGGTGTCAGCGCGCGAGCGAGACGCGGCCCTCTTCCAGGCGGTCATTGATGTCTGCGAGGGCCTGACGGATCTGCGCTTCCCCTGCGGGGAAATTGACGGTCGAGCGGTTCTCGTTGAACCAGATGCGGGTCGACACCAGGAACGGGACAGCGCCCGTTTTCACGGCGGGCCGTTCTGCGAAGACAACCGCACGGGTTCCGCTGATCCGGATGGGCGCGGTGTCGCCATTGCCATCGGCTTCGAGGGTCACATTGCTGCGCGCGATGGCCTTGGCCGCACGGGAAATCTCCCCTTTGCCAGCCCGGCCGTTGTCCGACGAGTAGAAGAGCAGGATGGTATCACCGGCCGGTTCCGCATCCGGATGGCCATAGTCCGCGGTGCGGCCAGTTCCGGCCAGGCCCTGCAGTTCGTTCGCAACCCGCAGGGCTGCCTCCGCGCGCTCTGCGCTCGCAACCGGGTGGCGGCGGCCGGTGACGTCCTGCAGGGACAGGGCGGGGGCGACTTCCGCGGCAAAATGCTTTCCGTGGTTCATTTTTCGCATTCCTTATGCTTCGAATTCGACGAGGTATTTCAGTTTGGCCTGAGAGGTCCGGTAGACGATCATTTCATTGTTGCGCACGATGTCCTTCCCGCCGCGGGCAAAGACGGAGTCGTAGCCCTTAGGGGGCTTCACACTCGAACCGGTCCGGTCCGGATGCCAGGGCGCCCCCATGGCCACATCGGCGAGGAACATGTAGCACCGGCTGTCCCGCGACCCGCCGTCCCAGTAGCCATAGGCGTAGTTCAGCGACTTGGTGGATTGGTCAGAGAAATACAGACCGTCGCCGAACATGCGGCCGGTGACATGGATCGATCCCCTCGATTTCGGGATGATGAGACCGCTCTTGAGGATCGAGAGAAGGTTGTGAGCCCGGGTGCCATGCCAGAGCTCCATTACGCCGCCCAGCTTGGCGCCGTCGGCATCGTAGTCCCGGTCCATGGCCCCAAGAGAGACATCGAAAATACGCGCTGGCTTCAGCCGGTGCGATGCATGCATCGACTGGCGGCCCTGCTTGTAGAACTCGATGATGCGCTTGCGGACCGCTGGATCTTCATTGATGGACATAGAGACGTCGAAGATTTTCTCAACAGGCTGCTTACCGCCTTCGGCTTCCCGCATGCGCTGCTGCGCGGTCTCGATCGACGCTTCCAACTGATCCAACAGCGCACCCTGCTGGGTCAGGCTTTCTAAGCCAGTGATAAAATCACGGTGCCAGCCACGCTTGGATCCAACCTTCTGCGGAACGAGCATCAGGTACTCTTCCAGCGGCTTCATGAAGTTTGGCGTGTCGAAGTCCTGGCGCTCAACATAGGGCGTGAAGCCCTCAAGGAGCGCGCGCGCCTGAGCGATGTTTTGCGCGGTTACGACTCCGAGCGGCGTGGTAATCACCCCGGTCGTCAGGTCCACATCCATCTGGCCGCCGGAGGCGGCGATGATCTGGTGGCGATTGATTTTCGCAAGTTCGCGAACAAGTTCGGCAACAACTGCGTTGCCTTGGCCGATCTGTTCTTCAGCGGCTGACACGAGCTCGGATCCGTTCACCGCACTGCTGGCACTTGGCGCGCCAACGATCTCGATCTGCCGGTACCCCTTGCGCTCCTTCTCATTGATCTTGCGCTGAAACAACGCATCACCGCTTCCCAGGCTGCGGGTTTGACCTTTTGACCCGACCCGCCCATTGCGGGTGGTGACCATCCCGGACGCATCCTTGGTGATTTCCCAGAATTTGTTGTTGTTCGCACGGGTATCGGTGAGGACGTACATCCTCTTATCAACAGCGCTCATCAGCAATCCGTAATCTCAATCTACATTTTTCGCACAAGCTACCACCGAAGCTTGAGATGCGCAAAAGGAATTGCGAAAAATGAGATGGCAGGCATCAAATGCTCAATATTTTCCGGCCAGGGGAGCAAACTGCCTGAAGAACATCGTGGAGAGATCAAATGAAGACCAACGGCATCAACATCGTTCTTCTGGAGCGGTGCTTTCATCCTCTGACCGGCGCTTTCCCGGAAAGCCACAAGCTTGATGAACCATTGGATGCGGGGCAGATCCAGATGCTTCGGACCGCTGTCGATCGGATGATGGAGCACATTCCTGAGGAGGCGCGAGAGGTCGCCGCGGTGCTTGGGGGAGAAGATCATCCCGTTCCAAGCCAAATTGACACCGGCACCGCACGGAGGCTGTCCCGTCTGATTTCATACCTCTGGGAGAAGACGCCGGACGAAGAGCGCAGGCAGCTGTCGGATTGGTTCCGCTGCTTCAACACCAGCCCCAGCCGCAGGCATCCTGTCCCCGAAAAGCCCGAAAGTGCATGCTGCGACACATCTTTCTGACCACCTGGCGTTATTAAATTGCATTGCGAAATTTATTATTGCCTTCCGCTGCTGATCCCAGTAACCTGCTCATCAATCAGGCCGGACAAGGAGACCCTGAATGACCGCTGAAATCGATCCTCGTATTGGCCAGGACCGGGTTGGGCTGTTTCTGACGCGCGGTCAGATTGAGCATGCCGGTAAGACCGCAGTCTACGCTCAGATGCTCACCGACAATTCCCGGAACACAATCTGCTACGGCAGCTCCGAGAAATTCGGGGTCCTCGGCAATCCGCTGAACCCGGACCAGAAGCGGCGGGCGATCCAGGGTCTTTGGGGGGCGGATGCCTTTGATCTCGTTTTCCTGGAAGACATTGGCGCCACGGACAACCTCACCGACTGGGCGGACTACGTGTTCCAGGCGATCGGAGAGTCCGGGAAGGCCGAGCCGACGGATCTCTATGCGGGATCCATCAATGATGCGCGCTGGTATGAGGCGCATTTTGCCTCTCTGAATGGCGCCCCGAGCTATCGCCGAGGCCTGTTCGATGTTTGGGAAAATCCGGAATCCGGGAAACGTATTCATATCCTGGACCGCGAAAAACATATCCGGATTTCGTCTTCGGATGTGCGCAGCATGATCGAGCGCCGAGATCCGGCATGGCGGGATCATGTGCCGGCCAAGCTGTGGGCATTCTATGAGTGGGAGTATCCCGGACACCTCCGCACAGCCATCCCGCTCGACGGCGGCCCTGAAGACTGGCCTGACCTTGATGCCTGCCCGGCAGGAACCAAGGGCATCCGGGTTGTGGATATGGACGGCACCAAGGAGGTCCTGATCCTGCGTGCTGATGGCAAATGGCGGCCGCGTACCGCGGCGGAAAGCGGCAAGAGCCTGGGAGACTGAGATGGCGAAAATGCTGACCGTGAACCAGAAGGCTGTGCTCCAAAAGCTGTCCGGAGTGTCAGAGGGACTGTGCAGCCGGGACTTCGCCGAAATTGCCACCGTCCAGCACGGCCGCTGGGAGTGGGCTCAACCCATCCTGAAGGCGCTCGAGGCGCGCGGCTTCGTCCAGCGCGTTGGCCGCAAGACCGCCAAGGGGCAGGCTTGGCAGATCACGGCGGCAGGCCGGGCGGCGGCCAGTGCCGAGATCCCGGCTCGTCCGGTTTCCGGGAAGCTCAGCATGACAATGGAGAATGAGATCGTGGCGACTGGCAGGTCGCAGGCGAAGGGTGTCCCCTACACGTGCTGCACGCGCCGGTCCACCCATCAGGCACTCAAAGCGCGCGGCCTGGTGACCATCGTTCAGAGGTCCGATAGCTGGCGCGAAATTCGTCTGACGCAGGCAGGCGTTGAGGCATTCCAAACGCTGACCGGCGAGCCGCTCAAGATCCCCGTCGAAATCGATGCCTGAGCCTCCATACCAACCGAAATTCTGAAAGGATATGATGATGCCCATTACCCCGAAACCGACCGACCTCCTTTGCTTGATCGACATCCAGAACGACTTCTTGCCTGGCGGCGCTCTAGCTGTGCCTGGCGGGGATGAGATCCTTGTGTCGGCGCATATGCTGGCTATGCAGTTCGACAATGTGGTGCTGACCCAGGACTGGCATCCGATCGATCACAAGAGCTTCGCGGCCGAACATGAGGGGCGTGAACCCTTCGAGGTGATCGAGGTGGACTATGGCCAGCAGGTTCTCTGGCCGGTGCATTGCGTGCAGGGCACGCCGGGGGCGGAGATCGCCCTGGGGCCATCGGTTCTGGACAAGGCCCAGGCGATCTTCCGTAAGGGCTTTCGTCCGGGCATCGACAGCTACAGCGCATTCCTGGAGAACGACGGCACCACGCCGACGGGCCTCGCCGGGTTCATGCGGGAGCGCGGCTTGACCCGCGCCGTGTTCGCAGGCCTGGCGCTTGACTATTGCGTAGGCTTCTCGGCCCTTGATGCGCGCAAGCTTGGCTTTGAGGCCGCCGTGGATTTGGGGTCCTGCCGCGGCATCGCGGATGCGTCGATCACGGAGCGCATGGCCGAAATGGAGGCGGCCGGTGTCGAGCTGATCTCAAATCTCAGCTGAGCAGCACGCAGTCCGCGTTGACCGGATCTGGCCATTGTGGCTAGGCTTGAAGAGCGAGTCCGCCCTGCGGCTCGCTCTTACTGCAGGAGGCTGAAATGCATCCCGATCTTCAGTTGCGCCGCACCGTTCTTGTCAAGGCAAGCCTGCGCTTTGAGAGGGCAGAAGCAGACTGGCGAGCTGCGGTCGCAAAGGCATCCGAACTTGTCCCGCAGGCGCATCGCCACAGCTATTGGAGCATCGGCGCCCCTGGGTCTCGCATCCGAGAACTGTACAACCGGCGGGACAGGGCCCTGAACATGCTTTCTGTTGCCGTGCTGAAGCTTGAAACGGCGCGCCGCCGTCTGCGTGAGCGGCAGGCGGATCGAGGGCCGCGGACTGTCCTGCTGCTGGCGGGACGGCGCGAAAACTTCTGAGGGTCTTCTTCCGGAGCCAGCTGGAAGATTTATCCGGAAGATGAAATCAGCATCCGCAAAGAGATCGCCGCCCCCAAAGGGGCGGCGCATGATGCCGGGTTCGAACCCTGAAGTTCAGCAGCCAGGAGCCAAGCCCTCAGTTTCGGGGGATGGTTCCGGCGGCGCGGCCCGCCCCATTTCCTCTTGGAGGGGCAGCATCGTGGAAACCTTCGGTGAGAGGCCCACGGCGGCGATCTTATCAGCCAGATAGGTGCCGCGGATTTCGAGCGGCAGCTGAAAAGGATCATCTTTGAACAGATTGCTTTCCTGGATGACCTTCATGCGCATGCGGGCGATATATTCCATCTCATCCGAATAGTAGATCCGGCTGCCTTCCCGGAAGCCTATGGTTTCCGGGCTTGCTTCTCCAGACAATGCCAGATGGCTCTCCGGGTGTATCGCCCGGCCATTCTTGCGATGCCATTCGCTATCCTTGCGGTGAAACTTTTCGTCGAGATACTTGCTCGCTTCGTAGTGAAGGCTTGACAACGCGGCGCCAACAGCTTGGCCCAGCCTGTCCTTCACCTGTCCAAGCAGAGCATCCTTAGCGTCAATACTCATCTTGACCGCCTCGGCTGCTTCGTCGCCATAGTTTTCCTTCAGGTAACTCTCATAGGCCTTCTTGAACGCTTCCTGAGGAACGCCGTTTGCATATGCGCTTATGAAGGTGTCAGAGATCTTCACGACCGCTTCCGTACCGCTCATGATGGCGCGCGACATTTTCAAATCCGAGGCGCCTGTGATGCACTCTGGGAGCGCCTCGTAGAGCGTCTCCAGCGCAGTATAGGTGCCCGGAAAATGTTCCCGCATGCCATAGCCGTCGGACTTGCGGTGCCAAAAGGTCTCCCATAGTCCGGGCTGCCGTCGCTCTGGTGTCATTATGTTGATCCTTCTTTCAATATAGCCGCTTTACGGCATCACGGGCGCCCAGTCGCCCTTCTTGGCGGACAGGTCCACAGCGGGCACGTAACCCTGATCCCGCGCCCAGTCACAGATCTTCCGGTGCGCTGACAGGTGCGCGGCATAACCCGCCGGCGAAAAGCCGTTCCCCAGAAGCGCTTGGGTGGGCGAGCCACCCAGGAGATCCGCAGCCGCGTTGATCATCAACGATGAGCGCCCTGCCCCGCGGGCATCCTCGTCGATCCAGGACTCGCCACCGAGATAGAAGCCTCGCGCCACCCCGCAACCGTCAAACAGGCCGATATTGGCGGCCAGACCCCAATTATCAATCCAACGGGCCTCCCAGCCATCCTGGTCGCGGGCCAACACCGGCATATCGTCCCCACACTCGTCCAGCATGTCCCAGAGACTGGCGTAGGCTTCCTCGCCAGCATCAATGGCGAAATGAGGGAGGATGCTGGCCGGACCCACGAATTCCGCAGCATCCAATTCCCAAGGGTCCAAACTTTGCGAGACGGGTCCTTCACTGACCAGCATGACCTGCGCGGGGTCCAGAATAATCCAGCTCCTCGACCCCGGATCCTCGTGATTGTTGGTGTAGGCGATCCCATCCCATCCCACATCCAGCAGAGTCCTGGCAAGCATCTCCTCTCCTTCCCCCACCGCGTCCGCTGCCAGGATCTCGCCGCGGCGCGCCGCTACTGCGCCATCGGCGCTCGAGTAAGCGATGAGGTTCAGGAGGGATGGCACATCGTGATTGCCATGCATGTCATTGAGGTGCAGCGGGTTTCGAATATCGAGATGCGCAGAGAACATCCGGGCACCCTCCTGCTCGAAAATTCGGGCTTTGGCGGCCGTGCGTGTGCCGAAATGGCTGAGGGGCGCAATATCCGCGGCGGCGAAGCCATGTTCACGCGTTGCATGATGAACCAGTTGCAGAGCATCGTTGAGGCCGCGCACTTCGGTATATGCGAGGCGCTTACGCTTCGGCTGGCGCGTGTTGATTTCCAGATTGACCGGCACTTGGACCTCCTGTGTCACTCAAGAACAGGATTTCAGGCCGCGCCGAAAATGCGAAAAACAATTCACAGTTTCCAGCGGAAACTCTACAATGAGGGGAAACAGATCGGAGTAGTCCCCCATGACCGAGGCCC
Source organism: Leisingera sp. XS_AS12 (assembly GCF_041224635.1). Taxonomy (NCBI): domain Bacteria; kingdom Pseudomonadati; phylum Pseudomonadota; class Alphaproteobacteria; order Rhodobacterales; family Roseobacteraceae; genus Leisingera; species Leisingera sp. XS_AS12. The sequence continues at coordinate 35,182 of NZ_JBGFGM010000085.1, read as the reverse complement.
CTGCTGAGCAGTACCGCGTTTACACGAAGGCGCACGACCGGGTTGTCCGGGCAACCGACCTGGATCCCGTTGCTGGACGTGGAGGCTTCGGCACTCGCCGCCTGCGAAGCGTCAACTCGACTCAAACGGCAGCAGCTCGATGCCGCTGCCGCTTGATGGGAAATCCCCGTCCTTCAGGGCGCGGAAGATGTTAAGCCGAACTGGAAGAGAAGCTGGCTCCGGATGCCGAAAGCAGTCAGGCCTTGTGCCCGTGAAGGGCATTCGGGCGGCTGCAGCCGCGGGCGCGCATCTGCCGCTCCATGAACAGCTGATCTACACCGATGGCTATTGCGATGCGTTTACCGCAGCGCTCCTGCAGCGTTATCCGGGAAAGCTGACGGCGTGCGAACTGGTAGTCTCGGATGCGAGGTATGCGAAAAGGCTGGACTACCCTGCGGATGCCCGCATCCCAGCTCATGTCTTCTGCATGGATACGCAGGGGTGGGTCATCGACGCCGAAGGCCGTCGGCCGGTCTTGGAAATGATGCGGAGCTTCGGCGTCCCAAAGGGATACCGGCACGAAATCTTGGCCAAAACGCCCGGCTTAACCCGGCAGACCGGGCCCTGGGATGCGATCGCTCATGCGCTTGATCTCATGGAAGCACTGGGCTGGCCCGATGATCCCGCCGCCATCCCGCGGGCGGATGCCCGCCTGGAGCGCAACTTCCGCCAGGCACGGGAGGAACAGCAGGCCGCAATGGCGGAGCGGCTTCATCTCCCGAACAAAGTTGAGCATACTCCGGGCCTCTAGGTATCATGCTCTGCAGGATACGGGGGTACCCCAGCCCAAATCGCCTTAAGCGCCGAGTTGCGTCTATTTTTTGATGACCATTCAAGGTTGAGAACTATCCTCTCTTCTAGGTTTAAAGAGGAGGGGGCTCATGCGCACCGGAACATTGTTATTTGCCATTTTCTTGATTGGCTTCGTCTCGCTGGCCAGCCTGGTCATTCTCCTTGCAGATCTCTGGTCTGCAGAGGGAAGTTTGGTAGAGTTGCAACATGCCGCATCCTATCTCGGGAATCCGGCCGCTGCTGCCGTTTCCGCCCTCCTTTTCCTCGGCGGGGTCGCAATGGCGGCTTATGCGCGCAAAACTTGGGCTGTCGCTGTACTGATACCCTCCCTGGTTCTTGCGTCTGCACCTATTATCATCGGCCCGCCGCAAGGATGGAATGCTCCCCGAGGCGTGATTGCCGCTTTTACATCGGACTTCGAAATTGATGGCGTCAAGCAGCCATGCCCGCCCGGATGGAAGGTGTTCGATGACCTCGCGGGCAAATTCCCTCTTGGGGCAGGTTCTGGCTCACTGAATGGGGTCCCATTGACCCCGCGTGTTCCCGGTCAGAAAGGCGGAGCGGAAAAACACCAGCTCACCAAGGATGAAATGCCAGCACATGACCACGGTAGAATTCACGGTGGCAAAGGAGGTGTATCCGCGCACGCAGAGGCTGCCACAAAATATCATGCAGACGGTAATCACCCTATGGTAAGCGAAGGAAAGAACGCGCCTCACAACAACATGCCCCCATATTATGTCGTTCAATACTGCGTGCTGGAATAGCCCTCGTGTTCGGTTGGCTTGTCGCGACACTGTGCCTGTTCAGCGGATTGATCGGCGCCACAGCCTCCCGCATTTGGCCTTTTGTTCTCACCGGCCTTGCGGTCTCGGGCCTTTTACTGGCAGCTCGAGGTGCGGATCTCTCCGCAGTCGCCGTTCTGCTGATAACGATTTCCGCTCCCTTGGGCTGGATTGCCCGCATGGTTGTTTCAGACCTCCTTGAGGTCTACAGGGGGTTGGGAGGGCTGAAACTCATTCGCCTTCTCGCTATGGCTGCCGCATATGCGTCCTTACCTCTCATTGCCATTTACCTTGCCGCAGATGCGGGCCGGCTACGGGCAAATACCGCACTTTACGGATGCGATGAGGTCATCGGTGCCTTTGAGGTCCCTGCGTCCGGTGAGATTCTGAGGGGCCACATAGAGGGTGAGCAATCCTACATGCTTTCCCGTGAAGCCGCGACGCGGCCTCTACCCGCAAACTGGCTTACGCCGCTCTCCAGCTGGGCATGCCCGCCCCCAGTCGATCGCTTTGACCTGGAAGCCAGCCTGATCAAAAGCATCCATGCCTACGCAGAAAACATTCGCCGCCACCTCCTTGCCCGTGTAGATGCAGCTGTGGAAAGCGCAAGAGCCAACGGAGACCGAGGGGCAGATGCCACCACCTCAGCGTTGTTTGGCACTGGGAGGCACTGTGAGGGTGCGATACCGCCGTCTCTCGAGAATTGCGGCATCATAGTCACCGAGACCTGTCCCTTCTATCGATGGCCGTTCAAAATTGGAGAATGTGCTTCACGCGAAATCCAGCACACCGTGCAGATTGCAATCGTGAAAGCCTATGAAGCGGCGCGGCATGATTTCAAGGCATCCTGGGATGATCATCTCGGCGCGATGTACACAACGGGAGAGAACGTAGAAACCGCAACGAAAGACGCCGCCAACGCTTTTCTGGACCTCTATCTCGCGCCGGCCGAGAAGCGCGCGGTCCGATCTATCAAGAGTTTCCTAGCTTTCTGGCGATTTCTTAGCTGGGCGCTCCTTGCCTGGTCCTTCGCAATCCTCATAAAGATCTACCTAAGCCTCTTCGCACGGTTTGCTTTTACCCGGACGGGAGGTGGTCTTCATCTGTCGATCGCGCCTGAAGGCGGCTCCAAAGCGGTTCATCCAGACTTCAGCAGCCTGTCAAAGGGCGGCTCCGTCTCCATCCCGATCAACTCAGATACCTGGTATGTCGCAAGATCCGGAGTGATCTCCTGGTCTAAGCTGCATTCCTTATCGCGATGGCCCGCGCCAGGGCGCCTTATGCTCCGGCGCGCATTGAATGGGAAGTTGGCTTGGATGAAGTATGACTCTTCAGACACTGAGGTCTTGACAGGGACACATGATATCCGGTTCCCAATCGGTGAAATCGAGATCCCGCCCGGCGCCCGGATCGTTATCGACATTGCCCGCTTGGAGGCATTCACTTCGGGGGTGCGGTTTCGCACGATTTTCAGCGCACGTCTGGCGGCAGTCCTTCGGCAGCGGCTCATTTACACCGAAGCCTATGGGGAGGGGCGCATTCTTGTGAGCGGTGTAGGTGGCGGCCTTTATTCTGTGACACGCGGTGGCGAGCCCGACCATGCCGGGATCGCGGCAATCGTTGGCATGGATAGCTTTGGACGATTTGGATGTGAGGCGAAATCCGACCCTATCAGCGTAGCTATCAATCGCCCCACAATCTTCCCTCTTGATGATACCGGATCTCTGCTGGTGTCGACCACAGAGCCTCGGGGCGCCGGGCTGGCCAAGGCATGGCTGCGCTCCGTCACATTCTTTTTGTTCGGATGAGGCAGTGCGCTAGTCATCGCGGGTCGCGGATCTTGCATTCTTCCGAAATCAGAGGTCCATAGTCGCGGCCTGGTCGATCTCATCAAAAACGGGCTTCAGCATCTCCATCCGCTTTTGCAGCGCGGCCTCATTCGCCAGTTGCACTGCACGGTCCATTGCCGCGTCGACGATCTGCAGAATTTTCTCCGCGCGGCTCTCAAAGCCAAGCGCGAACCGGACCTTCTGGGTGGCGGCTTCATGATTGATTTCGAGCGTGACAACCTGCTCCTGGCCAACCGAGATCTTCATCTCGATCTTGTCTTCATGCGCCATGAAGCCCATGTCGACCGCGGTGAAATTGACAGGCAGGGCCTTGGACAGGAACTGCGCGTTCACCGTCTTGAGCTTTGCCAGAACGGTTTTTTCCAGCTCCTGGCGCGTCTGATCATCTAGGCTGTTCAAGGCGGCGTCTCCCGGCTGTTTCATCCCGTCTCTCCATTATGTGGAACGCAGGAGAAGCCTACACGGGGTGGGCGAAAATCGCTGCCGGGAATCCAGCGGATCCAGTTCAGATAAGAACAGCCAGAACTGGATAGAATTTTTATTGATAGAATTGCGTAAGTATATGATAGGGTGAGCGAAACAATCATATGGAGAACGCCAGTGGTTCGCTCAGACCTGGTCGACATCATTGCAGCCGAGAACCCCCATTTAAACCGGGATGACGCGGAGCGTGTTGTCTTGGCGCTATTCAGCCAAATTATCGCAGGTCTGGAGGGTGGCAAGCGCATAGAGCTGCGCGGCTTTGGTGTATTCTCCATCCGCGAACGTGAAGCCCGCGAAGCGCGCAATCCTCGAACTGGTGCCCAAGTCCAAGTGCAAGAGAAGCATATCCCCTTCTTCAAGACCGGAAAAGAGTTACACAAGCGCCTTAACGGCGACGCATAACTGGCCGATACCGCATAATGTCTTCCTTGCCTCCCGTGTGCGCCCAATCGAGCTGATGAGCTTCAGCCACCAGCCATTCGACGGCATCCGGTCCGCGGCGGCAGACCTCGACAATCTGCTCCGGATCAAGGTCACCGGGCGGAAAGTTCTCTTCTGACGCGTGATGCCGCCACGGCCGCAAGGCGATGAAGGGCAAGTCACCGACAGGTTCGACCCCGCGCATGAAGTGAGCGAGCTCAAAAGGTAGCCCGGCCAGCCGCTGCTTGGCCGCCTCGACTGCCTTTGAAATCGCTTCATCCACAGTGTCGCCAATTGCGGATGCGATGCGTTCGATGCCTGCGCGCTCCGGCAACTCGAACGAAATCACCGCAGTCGGACAAACCGGCTCGGTCAGAACATGATCGACACGCAAGACGATGTCAGACCCGTAGAGCCCCCAAGGGGCAAGCGAGGCCCATTCCTTGAAAGTGTTTTCACCGGTCATGTTAATGCCTTAAATGATTTTTCGCAAAACTAGCACCGCCCCCTGCGACGTGCAATCGCAATCGCCAGAGTTGCAACGCGATACCGATCATGCAAGCTGATTTCATGCCGCCGCATGCGGCACCGACCATTCTCAATTCCGGGTTCCCAAATGGACTTCAACACATACAAGACCGAAAGTCTGGAGCGCATCCTCGCCGATCAGCGCTACACCGAGTATCACGCCGAAATTGACGAGATCTTGGGGGCGCGGGAAGGCCACCTCCACGTTTCGCGTGCGCTCGAATTGCTGACCGGCGTCGCCAAGTCCGGAGAGACCATCAACTACAAGCCGTTCTTTGAAGACTGCGTGGGCGGAGATGTCCAATGGGATCACACGAAGATGTCCCAGGTGTCGCAGTTCCTGGGCAGGCTCATGGTCCACTGCAACGAGCATGGCTTGCCGATACTCTCTTCGCTGGTCGTAAATGCGCAGTCCGGCCAATGCGGCGAGGGGTTCTTCAAGGAACTTCTGAAATTGGAGCTGGTCTCCTCGACAGAAGACCCGGCCGCAGCGGCGCAAAAGCATCGTGAGGCATGCTGGGCCTGGGCCGCCAATCTCTAGGCGCCACCAGCGTTTTGGGCCTGCGCAGTCACGGCGCGGGCCACTCCCTGCCCGACCAGAGCACATAGCCGATACGCTCGACCCGGTAATGGCTGCCCGGCGCGCCCGCCTCCGGCGGCGTTTCAAGCAGCGGCCCCTCCGGCCCCTTGGCCACGACCTTTTCGGGCCAGAATTGATCGTCGTAGAGCGTGACCAGGATCATGCCGATCTCCGGCTTTGCCTGGGGTGCGTGGCGGACCAGAAGGAGATCATCTTCCCGGAACAGCCCGGTTGCATCCTCCTCCATGCGGATCAGCATGTCACCGTCCTGCAGCTGGGGCAGAAGCGGATGCGCAAGCTCCTCAGAGCTGAACCTGCGCTCAGGCCGGCCGCCGGGCTTGTCATGCGGCAGCAGGGGAACATGGAATGTTGGCTCTTGGGTCTTTTGCGACATGACGCGATACAATGCTGATCGATTTTCAAAATAGAAGAAGGATGAGCTCCAGATCACCCAACCGCCCGGGAAGGTCTTTAAAGCCTATACTGCAACAGTTCAGTCTCGCGGCACAACATGGAGATTAGGCCGTTCACAGGATTTGGGAGAGCTATCATCATTGGGTTTGACTCGACGCTTGGCCAGATTTGGAAATAGCCCATCAAGAACAGTGCGTACCCGTTTGCGCAAACTGTCCGCCTGTTCCTTTGCCTGCTCAAAGCGCGATTGATGCATCGGTTGCCAATCTTCCCGCTTGTGCGGAAGGTTGCTAAGGTCCGGGACGAGCCGGTGATATGCTACTGCACAAATGCGCTCAAATTCATCTGGAGTGATAGTGCCCTCGAGACCCTCTTCGAACCAACCGTCTTCCGGGTCCCGATAGATGTAGCGCGAAAGAATGGAACGTGATGCATGATTGCGTTCCCAGAAGGCCTTCAGTTCCCCACCAGAAAGCGAAGAGGTTGAGAAACCTATTAGCTCTATCGCTAACGTCAGAGCATCATCCGGCGACATTGAATGCAGATATATGGCCGCTTCATTATCAGAGGTGTTCTGGCTTGTTTTCCGTGTGACCGCGTTAATCCTGAGAGCCGGAATGTTTTTCTTCCCTACTCGAACACTTGTTCGAGCTGGGATCACTTGGTTGTAAACGCCCTCTCGCTTTGTCAGAAGACGCATTGTGGAATAACGTTTGGCGCCGTCAGTATCGCTTTGGGCTCCATATCCTGTAATCATGATCTTCATCGAACACCCTTTCCGCATATGCCAAAACCGTACTTCTGGGTGAAATCTTTGGCAAGAAAACGTCCCATAAGCAGCAAAATAGGTTGCGGATCAACCGCGTTCGAAGAACCCCGGATGCGGCTGATTATCGCCATAGCGGATCGTCCCGGCGCCAAACCGGCGGTTGATGCTGTCGGCGGCGACAGCGGCTTTTTCCTGCGGGCTGCGTTCTGCGGCCTGGACGCCGCTGAGCAGGTCCCCGCTGCGATCACAGAGCAGCTGCACATCGCTCAGCTGCACGCCGATGGACAACAGCGTCTGCCCGCGGATCGCGGGCCAGGCGGAGCGCCAGAGCGTTCGGTTGATCCGCAGGAAGCCCAGCGTATCCTGTGCGGGCGCGCATTTGACCGACCGCGACCAGCCGGACCGGTCGGCGATCGAAATCTGCAGGGCAAACCGTCCGGCGACCCTGCCCTCTTCGCGCAGCCGTGCCGCCGCCTTCTCGATCAGCCATCTCGAAACGAGATATGCCTCCTCGGGCGCACGGAATTCCGGCGCCAGCACCTTGGAGTTCCCAAAGCCGCCGCGGCTTGAGGGCTGGAGCGGAATATCCATGCCTTGAAGCATCCGGACGAACCGCTCGCCCTCGACTGAATTCCAGATCCGCCGGGCATGCCGGGGGTCCAGCGCGACGAGATCCGGAATGCTGCGCACGCCAGCCTTTTCAAGCCGTGCGCCCATCCCCCTGGAAATCCCAGGGAGATCATCCAGGGACAGGTGAGCAAGGGCTTGCGGCATGTTTTCCTGGGATAGCCAGCGGAAGCCGTCCGGCTTCTCCAGCTTGCCAGCGATCTTGGCCAGCAGGTGATTGGGGCCGATGCCCGCGCTGAAACGCAGGCACTCCCCGACCTCGCCGGCAACCGCCCGCTTCATGCGCATGACCAGATCGCGCGCGCCCTCCAGTTCCGTGGCCGGACCGGACAGGATCAGCTGAAACTCATCAACGGACCGGATGCGCTCCAGCTCTGCGAACCGGTCCAGAACCTCGGCCACGGCAAGGTTATAGCGCACATAAAGTCGATGACGGCTCGGGCGGAACTGAATGTCAGGGCAGAGCTGGCGCGCCTCGGCCACCCGCGTGCCTGTCTTGACGCCGAAGGCCTTGGCTTCATACGACGCGGCAACACAGGAGCCCTTCTCATTTTCCATCGCGGTTATGGCAACCGGCCGCCCGCGCAGCGCCGGGTCAAGCTGCTGCTCAACGCTCGCGAAGAACGAGTTCATATCGATGTACAGAGTTCTGAAGGTCACAAGGCCCCCGAAGAATCATTGCTAGCCGGACCTCACTTGTTCTACATCTGTTCTCCCCAATTCAAGGAGCGAAATCCATGGACAGAAACCGGCAGCTTTCCAATGTCGCCTTCGGCGGCGCCTGGTCGGAGGCCATCCCGCGGAGGGAGCGCATGGCGCACTCCATCTCCCTGGTGCAGGAGGCAGCACAGCGCACCGTCGAAGAAGATCTGCGCCTCGACCCGGGCTTGGAGGCAGCGCTTCAGGATCTATGTGCGCTCCACCCGAAAGGGGCACAGCTTGGCGCCTCTTGGGCGCGGGCCCTGGCACATCCGGAGCCCGCAATACGGCAGCGTGAGCTGACGCGGCTGGCCGCGGCTTTTTCCGCCTGGCTCTCCCCGGAAAGATGACCCCCAGCACCGGCCCGGGCGCCTCGCCTTCTCTTTTTCGCATACTCGGATTATCCTGAACGGGAATACCGAATGGGAAAACCGAGATGCATTTCATCATGCTGATTGGCTGCTCCGGCAGCGGAAAATCCACCATCGCCGAGGACATCCGCGCCAGGAACCCCAGCGCGGTGATCATTTCATCCGACCAGATCATTGAGGACTTCGCTCGGGCGGAGGGGATCAGTTACCAGGAGGCCTACCCCGCGCAGGCTGACAATGCCCGGGATATCTGCGAGCAAACCGCGGTGCGCGCGTTTGAACGCGGCCTGGATGTGATCTGGGATCAAACCAACCTCCAGCGGTCGGTCCGGGAGAAGCGTTTGGCCATGGTGCCGGACGGATACACCAAGATCGCGGTCTGCCTTCATGGCGGGCTGGCTGCGCATCGATCACGGATCCTGGCCCGCGCGTCAATTGGCGGCCGGGACATCCCGCGCGAGGTGTCCAAAAGGCAGATTTTGAATATGGAAATGCCCGACTTCGATGAAGGCTTTGATCGCATCATGACCCAAGAAGTGACGATGCCGGAGCCCGCTGCAGAGCTGTCCTGTGCGGTCGCATGACCCGCTGCGGCGCGCGCAGTCCATCTCGGCAACCACGCATCATTTAAAGCCTGCCCCGACCGCGGTGATCCGGGATGGCGAGCAGGCCGTTCTGGTCATTTTCGGAAAGGATAAGCGCCTGCTCGGCGCTGACCTCCCCGCCACGGGGGCATTGCGCCTCGTTGCCGGGCGCGGCCGGGACGCGATCTTCCTGCAGCCTGCGCAAGGCGGTCAGTTGCGCCTCAGGATCGATCCGAAAGCGGAGCTGGATCTCAGAACAGCTGCCGCTCTCAGTCTGGCGCATACATCGACTGGTGGCTTCGACGTGCTTATTCAGGAAGTCTCTATCGAATGGTCATCGAAGCCCAACCGTTCGCCACATTGAGCAGCACCCTGCATCTGCCAGCTCGATGAAGATGTGGTCTCATGCCGGCTCTGGGAGGCTCTCATCATTCAGGTTCGTCTGCAGGCTCTCGTACAGCTCCGGCGCCACCGTCACGCCAAAACGCTCCAGTGCCAGGAGCGCGCATTCCAGAACCTCCGAGTTTGTCAGTTTTTCGCAATGCGCCGCATCACCCGGCAGACCGAGGATCTCCCGCAGCAGGACGCCCGTTCCCTCGCCATGAAGATCACGCAGCGTATTCGTTTCCCCTGACAATGCCACCGCAACGCGATCCGTGATCCTGACGAACTCCGGGCCGGAAGCCTCAGACAGGTTCGTGGCGGAAAGCCTCAGGCCTTCGAGCGCCTGGTCGATTGCCTTTTCGGTGCGCTTGCCGGCGAGCGCAATGCTGACCTGGTCGCGATCGCGCGACAGGCCGGTGTTCAATACCCAGTTGCGTTCCAGATACCGCCGCGCGCGCTGCGGATACGTGGCCGCCTTGGTGAGCTTGCGCATCTTCACGGGATCCGCCTCATCGCAGTCAGCGGTCATCGTGATCTGCGCCTGGGAGAGATCGATGATCTGATCTGCCGTGAAATGAGCTTTCTCCGCGATGGCGCCGCGCCAGATCTGGCCAAGCCAGATTGCCTGGGTCATGCGCGGGTTCGTGCGTTCGGTGATCATGTGTTTGTCCTGATTTCACTGTTCTGTTTTCGCAATCCTATCCAACCTAAAGGAAAACCGGAAACGCCAATGAGACGGCCCGCGCCGCAGGTCAAATGACCGGATGCGAAGCCGGGGCAGCGGCCGGACAGAAAAATGTGGATATGCGAAAAAAATTACGATTCACATGGTGACAGATTTATGACGCGCAGCTAGGATGCGAAAAACTCAAATCCCTCGGACTATCGATTGATGCAAAAGCAAGTCTCGTTTCTCCTGCTCTCGGGCGGGATAGGCTCCCGCTCGCGGCACTACGAGCCCAAACAGTTTTACAAGATCAACGGCCTGGAAATGCTGTGCTATTCGCTCATGCTGGCCAATGCCCATGAGCGCATCACTGAGATCATCACCAACGCGCCAGCTGGCTTCGAGGAAAGGACACGCGTCCTTTGTGAGAAGTACGCCCCGGCAAAATCTGCGAAAATCTTACAATGCGGCGACACCCGGCAGGAAAGCGTCCGGATCCTGGCATCGGCGGCGCAAGGGGATGCCGTGATCCTGCATGAAGCGGCCCGGCCGATGATCAGCAGGGCCATGATCGACGAGCTTCTGGCCTCCAAGGAGCCGAATGCGGGCCTGTTCTCCGCGGTTCCGTTTTCGATGTGCTCGGTCGATCTGGACACTGGCATGGTTGCAAGGGATGTGCCGCGCAAGGACGTCTTCAACATCCAGCTACCGCAGAAATTTGACCGTTCCACTCTGCTGTCGGCCCATCAGGCCGCGGCTGATGCTGGCCGGGAATTCACCGAAGACGCGATCCTCGTCAAGGAAATGACCGGTGCAAACGTGCGCGCGATTGCCGGGCACGGGCAGAATATCAAAGTCACCTCTCCGGAAGACTTTGGCCTCGTTGAAAAGCTACTTCAGAACTAAGGGAACCCCAATGAAAACCATCATGATCACCGGCGCATCTCGCGGTATCGGCTTTGCAACCGCAAAAGCCTTCGCTGAAATGGATGCGGATTTTGACAACATCATCCTGGTCGCGCGCGACGCGGACCGCCTGCAGTGCGCCGGGGAAGAAGTGTCCCGCATCGCCGGCAACAAGGCCGTCATTTTGATTGAAGCGGACCTGGGCGTTCCCGGTTTTCAGAAGGAACTGTTCGACCGCATCGAGGCCGAGGGCCTGACCGTCACCACGATCGTGAACAACGCCGGTTATACCGCGCCCTGCCCGTTCAACGAGATCACCGATGAGGATCTCGACCTGACGATGCAGATCAACGTCAAGGCGCCGATCCTGATCGTGCGCGAGGCGCGCCGCCGCGGCCACAAGCTGGACTTCATCGTGAACATCGCCTCGACCGCCGGCCTGAACGGGCGTCCGGAATGGGCCGCCTATTCAGCCTCCAAGGCTGCCATCCTGGCCGCCTCGGAATCCATGGGGGAAGAATTCCGCAAGGACGGCACTGAAGTCGTGCGCATTTCGCCCGGCCGCTGTGCAACCGATCTGCGCAAGACCCTCGCGCCGGATGAAGATCCGTCGACCATCATGCAGCCGGAAGAGGTTGCGCATGGCCTGCGCTACATGCTGTCCGCACAGGGCAAGATCGTGCGCCATCAGAACGTGGTCTTCCGCTAAGCTGGATTGAGGACATGACACAGGTTTCTGCGGCTGTTTATATCGACAGCCCGATCCGCGCGGCTGCAAAGCAGATGGTGCCCTTCTACCATCAGGGGGTCTTCCACTCTATCCGCACCCCGATGCTCATGCGTAAGCGCATCGGCAACGGTTTCGGCCTCGCTCAGGCCAAGCGGTTCGCAGGCGTGGACATCCGGATGGTTGACGGTCAAACTGCGAAAAAACTTCCTGTCAAAAGGGGTGGCGCGGTCTTCTACGGTTTCAACAGCCAGGGAAACCTGCACACGGTTGCGAACCGCAGCTATCGTCATGTCCTCGTCCTTCACGGTGAGTCCAACAAGCGTGCCTCCGCCCGGCCGGCGGCGCGTCTCTACGACCATGTCTGCCTGGCGGGCGGGCTGGCTCTGGACCGCTATTTGCGGGCAGGCATCTTCCGGGAGAGCGATGCGGATACCGACCGCCTGATCCGCGTTGGAGATACCTTTGTTCAGTCACTGGAAGGCTACCGGGTGGACCCGGAACATGGGGACTCGCTCCTCTACGCGCCGACCTGGGAGGGTTATGGCGGCGAGATCAACAACTATTGCTCCATCGGCATCGGGGGCCTTGAGATGGCCCGGCGCGCCGCTTGGCTTCGCGGGTGCGAGCATATCGTCGTTCGCCCGCACCCCTATCTCGGCCTGCTCAAACCGGGCCTGATCCGTCAGTTCATCGAAGGTCTGCGGGCTGTGTCCCTGAAGTGGCCGGTCAGCGTCGACCTGCGGGATGCCAATGCTGCGGTGCGGGCGGCCGTGCAGGCTCTGGCGCTCGTAAATCCCCGGATCGGCGTCTACGCACAAGACAGCGCGCGAATTGCCCTGTGCGTCAGCGATATTTCCGCGATCGAAGCAATTTGCCTGAAGGAGCGGCTCCCGAACTTCACGCTTCTGCGAAATTTCAACGTCACTTCCGCGGTCAAGCCCTTCTACGACCGGAAGTCTGCAGGCTGCATGGGGGAGCTGGACGAGAAACTGCCCGCCTATCTCAGTGATCCTGAGGACGTCGACGCTGCGCACCGGGAGGCAAGTTTTTCGGTCTCCCACCCCGACTTCCGGTCTTCCGATGGCGCGACACGTTTCCAGCGCCTGATGAGCATTGTTGCCCCGTTAGTTTGAGGACGTCACAGCATGTCTAAATTGCCCTTCTTCGAAAGGCTTTTTCTTATGATCCCGGTTCTCATATACGTGCCGGCCGTAGTTTACGGGGCCTTCATGACCTCCGTTGTTGCGCCCGTTCCTGAGAAAGGCGACCTTGTCAGCCTCCTCTTGCCCGGCGCCGGGTGGGCGCTTGCAGGGGGTATTGCCCTATGGGGGCTTCTGCCGCGCAAGCTCATCCTTGGGTCGAAAACCTTGTCCGGCCCGACCCTCCTGCTGTTTGAAACGCTGCGCGCACTGGCGGTGGCCGCGCCCCTGTTCCCCTTCGCATTCGCGCGCCCGGCAGCCGCGCTGGCCGCCATTGCCGCCACCGCATCGCTTACCTGGGGTCTGCGGGCCGCCGCCCAAAGCATGTTCACCCTCCGCGCCCGGATGCGGAAGCAGCCCTACGCGCGCCGCGATGACGAAATGCCGCTCAACACGCTGCGCAAGCTGAATTCACTGCTCATCGTGGCCAATGCAGCGATCGTGGCTGTCAGCCCGGCGTGGCTGGCGTCCGGCGGGCCCTCCCCGCTTTGGCTCTTGCCTTCGGCGGGCGTGCTTGCGGCCATCAGCCTGATGCTCCTGCTGCTGTCGCATCATGCCCTGCGAAGCGGTTTGGAGGCGGCTTTCAGCCGCCATATGGATGACTTCCTGAGGTACTGCGCCACCGCGCGCATCAAGGATGCCATTCACTACGCTGGCGGCTCCATCAAGGACATCCAGTCCACCGCGGCAAAACTCAAAAAGCTAGGGCGGCCCGTTGTGGTCCTGGCGAGGGACATCTCTTCGTACAAGCGTGCCAATGATGCCAAGCTCAAGACCTATCTGGTGCGTACACTTGCGGATCTGGATGCGTTCGTGCTGCCCTCGCTGGAGCGGATGCATTACACCGCAAACACCCAGCGTGCAGGTCATGTGGTTCGCTTCGGATGGGTCAGCCATATTCTCCACCTGAAGTTCCTGCCCGCCTCCGTTCGCGGCCTGCCCGGCTACCTGGCCATGTATGATGCCATCGCCTGCACGGCACGGCCAAACCCCCTGCAGCAGATGAAGGCCCGCGAAAGCGGCCTGGATCTGATCGAACCGCACCAAGCCGCCGTCTACCGGAAGGTTCAGCCATGCTGATCATTATTCTTGCCGCCGTGACGCTCGTTTCGAGTGTTGTGAGCCCTCTTCTCTTTCAGCGCCGGATCCCGGTCTCAACGTTGTGCATCCCCGACCCGCGGGCGCGGCGCATCGCAGCTGCTTTGCCCTGGGCTCTTGCCTTGGTGTGCGCCTCAGCGGCCGGTGCGGCTTGGTTCGTTCAATCCGTGCCTCTGGCCGCGATGGCAGCCCTCTGTACAACGGTGCCTGCGATCATTGCGCTGACGGTGACATCCGGACCGACCCGGATCCCGGCCTCGGTTCAGGATCTTCAGGATGCGGTTGCCGGTCTGGATGCGCCCTCGATTGCCTTCCATTTCTCGGATGCGGGGCTGGAAACGCCGACCCACGTCGACATGTGGATTGATGCCCTCGATGCATCCGGCGTCTCCTGGTACGTCATTTGCCGGGAGAAGCGGCATCATGACTGGTTCCGCAAAACCGGCCGCGCCAAATCGGTGCATGCCGCGGACCGCTCCGCGCTCCGCTGGGCGGTTGCGCCCGGCGTAAGAGCCATCCTCTATGCCAACAATGCGCAGAAGAATCGGGAAATGCTCGAGGAGCGCGAGGATCTGGTTCATGTTCAGATGCTGCATGGCGACTCCGACAAGCCGCCCTCCTATTCGCCGCTGACCCGCAACTTCGATCAGGTGTTTGTCTCCGGACAAATGGGCGAGGACCGCTATGCCAGGAACGGCGTGTTCATCCCGCCGTCGAAATTCGTCCATGTCGGCCGCCCCCAATCCGCGCTGATGCAGAGGGGCAAGCGCGGCCCGGTAAAGACCGCGGTCTATATGCCCACTTGGCTCGGCCAATATGAGGATACGAAATTCTCCTCGCTGGAGCGGGCAGCAGAGATCATTGAGCGTTTCGGCGAATGCGCCCCGGGGGTCACCCTCATTTTCAAACCGCACCCGCTCAGCTTCAAGCACCCCAGCTGGCCGCGCATCGAAAAGGATGTCCGTGCAGCGTTGCGCAAATTCGGCGGTGAGTTTGCGGCCCAGGATCTCACAGCTTTCGAGGCCTATGAGATGGCGGATGTCCTGCTCACTGACATCTCCTCGACCGTTATCGACTTCCTCTTTACGGACCGGCCACAGATCCTGTTCCTGCCCGAGGGCTTTGAGCTGGACGAGCTGCGCTATCCTTCCCTTGCGGCAGCCGGGCAGGTTGATCCTGACCTCTCAAATCTGGATGCGAAAATTTTTGACGCAATCGGTCCGGACCGCCTTGCGGACCCGAGAAAAGAAATGCGAGAATATGCATTCGGGGCAGACGCCGGCAGTGAAGACAGCCGATTTTCTGAAGCTATCCGTGCATTGGCCTGCGCGCCAACCATGGCGATCCTGTCCGAAAGTGACTTAGACCAAGAGACATTGAAGGAGGCGCACCGGTGCTCGACGCCCAAAAGGAAAGCGGCCCCGCGCAGGCAGAATGCGAAAAACCGATCCCCGGCGGCAAAGTCCGCGCGGCTGATCCGGCTGCGCGCGAAAAGGCGCGGCGCCGTTTGAGGCCAAGCGCCGCGGCCTGGTCCTTTCTGATCGTTGTTGCGCTGCCTGTCCTGCTGTCAGCTGTCTACAACATCCTGGCAACGGAGCGTTTCTCTGCGCATGCGAGCTTTGTTGTGCGCAGCGCCTCCAGCGGACAGTCCGGCGGAGACATGCTGGACACGATCACGGGGTCGGTGTCATCGGGTTCCACCAAGTCGGATTCCTACATCGTGCGCCGCTTTATTGAATCGGCCGACCTTGTGCGCCTCGTCGATGAAAACTTCGGGCTGGAGAAGCTCTTTGGCCCGGATCGCGCAGACCTGGTGCAGCGGCTGCAGCCGTGGGCACGATTTGAGGACAAGATTGACTATTGGAACCGGCGCACCTTCAGCACCTATGACAACACGTCCGGCATCCTGACGCTTGAGATCCAGGCGTACTCGGCCACCGATGCACGCGATGTGGCGGACTTCGTGATGTCTGAGATTTCCAGCCTGGTGAACCGCCTGTCCCATCAGGCCCGGGAAACCTCCTACGCCTATGCGCTTCAGGATCTGCAGGAGGCGGAGAATGAGCTGCGCAACGCCCAGCAGCGTCTCAAGCACTTCCGGGTGGCCAACAACATCGCCAACCCCGACAGCAGTGCCGAGCGGGATGATCTTCTGATTTACGAGCTCAACAAGCAGATTGCCGAAGAAAAGGTGGCTCTGGACGTGCTGCAGCAGAATGTTGCGAAGCCTGGCCCGAATGCTGAGGTCCTGCGCAAGCGGATCGATGCGCTCACCCGGCGCCGCGATGCGCTGCGGGAAGAGATCGGCAGCCAGGATGGCGGAACCGCTATCACGGCAGAGGTCATGAGCGATTTCGACGAGCTGCGGCTGTCGGTGGAGATTGCCAAGACGCGCTATGTCAGCATGCTGGATGCGATGGAAAGCGCCCGGCGGGATGCCGAGCACCAGCAGCGCTATCTGGCCATCTTCTCGCGCCCCTACGCCGCGGATCAGGCCGAATACCCGCGCCGGATCATCAATGTGGTTCTGACGCTGATCGCATCGATCCTGCTTTGGGCGATCGGCCGCTTCATCATCCAGATGATCCGGGATCACCGCCAATGATCACCCGCCGGGAACTGCGCATCAACCGCCAGGTCATCTGGGCCCTGCTGCTGCGGGAGTCGCGGATGGCGTTCGGAACCTCCCATTGGGGGTATCTCTGGGCCGCGCTGCAGCCTGCCGTGACGCTGACCTTTCTGATCGTGGTTTTCGTGATGATCGGCCGGCATGCCCCCTTCGGAGACTCCCTGGCGCTGTTTTTTGCCACCAGCGTTTTGTGCCTGGAGTATTTCCAGAAGCTGTCCGTCAGCCTCATGCGGGCGTTCAGCTCGAACACTTCCCTCTTTGCGTATCCGCCGGTTCAGGCGCTGGATACGGTCTTTGCGCGCTATTTGCTGGTCAGCTCCGTCTATGTTCTGGTCTGGGCTGGCTTTCACACGGCGCTCATCGCCACCGGCTACGGCGAAGCCCCCCGGCGCCCTGAACTGGTCATCGGCGGCTTCATGATCGTCGGGATGATCGGCCTGGCTATCGGCATGATCAATGCGGTGATCTACCGGTTCACGACCTCCTGGCAGCATGTGGAGAAGGTTTGGGGACGGCCGCTCTTTTTCCTGTCCGGCACCTTCTATGTCCCCTCTGCCCTCCCGCCTGAGGCCCTCAGAATCCTGGAGTGGAACCCGATCCTGCATGCTGTGGAGCTGGTGCGCATGGGTTTCTGGCCCCATTACCACAGCGAAATCTTCAGCCCGGCCTACTGCGCGGCGTTCTGCATGACCGCCATTGCGCTAGCCTTTATGATCGAACGCAGCACAAGGAAGATCCGCAAATGATCCGGTTTTCCAACCTCTCCCGCCATTACGACACCAAGGTCGGCCGCAAGCAGGTGCTGGACCGGGTCAATGCGGTTTTCGAGGACGGGCAGAACTATGCGATCATGGGGCCGAACGGCGCTGGCAAGTCGACCCTGATGCGCCTGATTTCAGGGGCTGACATGCCCAGCTCCGGCCGGATCGACCGCGATGAGATCGTCTCCTGGCCGCTTGGCTTTTACGGCGGCTTCAACGGGACGATGACGGGCCGGGAAAACGTGGCCTTCGTGGCCCGCATCTACGGCCAGGATCCGCGGCGCGTCTTGCAGGAGGCAGAAGCCTTTGCCGAGATCGGCAAGAGCATCGCCCTGCCCGTTTCGACGTATTCCACCGGCATGCGCCAGCGCCTCGCGTTCGGCCTGTCGCTGGCGATCCGCTTTGACACCTATCTCATTGATGAGATCACGGCGGTTGGTGACGCCCGTTTCAAAAAGAAATGCGCCGAGGCGCTATCGGCCCGGCTTGAGACCTCGCGGGTGATCATGATCTCCCACACCATCTCCACCATCCAGAAATACTGCCAGCGCGGCATGCTGCTGTGGCAGGGTTCGCTTTACGAATACGATGACACGGAAGCGCTGATTGCGGATTACAAGAAATTCTGCAGCTGAGAATATTTGCGAATAACTATTGCCATTCTTTCGCGATGCGGTAATCTCTGAGGAGAAGCGAGCGGTGCCCTGATGCATTGCGCAGGCCCGGCCGGGATGCCGGTTTGATTGTCGAAATCGAAAATCAAACGAGGTTCCCCTCATGAAAAACAAGCTTCAGGATTTGAACGACCACCTGTTCGCGCAGCTCGAACGGCTTTCCGAAGAAGGGCTGTCACAGGAGGCCATTGAGGCTGAGAGCAAGCGCGCCCGTGCGATCGTCGATGTCTCCGACCAGATCGTCAACATCGCGGACATGAAGATCCAGGCCGCCCGGCTCTATGCCAGTCATGGAGACCGCATCCTTCCGCATTTGCCTCAGATCGGTTCTGTGGGCCCTAAAGAGGTCAAAAACATCACGCCAGATGAGGAGGGCGGTCAATGAAAGGCACCCCTTGGAACTGGACTGACGAGGAGCTGGCCTGGATTAAGGCAAATGCTTCCATGCCCCGTCGAGAGCTGCACGCCCAATTCGTAGCGAAGTTCAACCGGCCTGAGATCAGCTATGATACGCTGCGGGGTCTGTGCAAGCGCAAGCGGTGGATGACCGGACGCGATGGCCGTTACAACCCTGGCCGGATCCCGGACAACAAAGGCAAGAAGATGCCGTTCAATCCCAACAGCGCACGGACCCGGTTCAAGAAGGGGCAGACCCCGCACAACAAAGCCAGCATCGGGGATGAGCGGGTGCGCGATGATGGCTACATCGAGGTCTGCGTCGCTGAAACGAACCCATACACCGGGTCCGCGCAGCGGTTTGTTGCCAAACACCGGGTGAACTGGGAGCGCGAGAACGGCCCGGTGCCGGAGGGCTACGTTTTGAAATGCCTGGACGGTGACAAGACCAATACCGATGCCTCGAACTGGGAGGCTATTCCGGCAGGGCTTCTCCCGCGCCTGTCCGGGCGCTGGACCATGCATTACGATAGCGCAGATCCGGAACTGAAGCCGGTTCTGATGAACACGGCCAAGCTGAAGCACGTCGTGCGGGAGCGAGAGAAAGGGCGGCCGGTGCCCAAGCTGACGCTCAAGCGGGAGAGGTGACCCTCTCCCTGCCCGGGGGTTGTTATCAGTGGCTGCAGTTTACAGCTGCATCGGTCTTGATCCCTGAGTTTACAATGCTCTCAGGGATCACTCGACATCCTGTTGCCTTCTCGATCGCCTTAACATTTTGCGGGAAGATCGACATGTCACCGTACCAAAGCGTTGCGGCATCCACGTTGTTTGGTCGGCCATAGAACGCGTTGCGTTGGCCGGCCAGTCGGCCCACGGCAAATTCTCTTCCTGAGACTGAGACGACCTGGGCATCGGGGTCCATTGAGGAGAGCTCTGTGCAACCGGCAAAACTGAGAAAAGAAGTCGCGACCATAATGATTGAAGAGGTTTTCATGATAACTGTCCTGATCCTTGCTATCGGACGTTTCTATTGGTGCAGTACCGCCCACGCAACAGTGCGCACGGCTTGATCAGCCACACATTGATCGAAGCTCGAGTTTCGCCAACGTTAAGTTCAACGCAACAGATCAGGTCTATAATTTCCAGATGCAAACAGAGATGCTGCTAACGATCACCGTCGCCGCGATAATTGCCGCGGGATCCGCGAAATGCGGCGAAGCTCGTTACTTCGGTATGATCATCGGCTCTCAGCATTTCGGCAATGACAGTCTCAATGACTTCAACCCTGGCCTGACGCTTGGCAAGCGGTGGGATGCGCGCTGGGATGGCGGCGAGTACCATGTCGAGGGCGGCGTTTTCTACAATAGCTATGACGAGATCTCCCCGCTCCTGCTGGCAGGCGTTTCGACCCGCCTGGCCCGAGCTGGGCGTGGTGAGATCCGCGTCGGGGCGAGCGCCGGCATTGCCTACTACGATGAACTGTCTGGCAGCCTGAAAGACCGCTACGGCCTGCCCAGTATCGGCGGGTTTATCCCGATGGCGGTACTAACCGCGTCTTATCGCATTTCGCCAGTTGAGATCCGGCTGACCACCCTGCCGCCGGACACGGATACGGAAGCGGTTTTGAACCTCTCGATCGCGTTTGATTTCTAGTGCCAGAATGCCCCGTTGTCAGCCGCCGATGGGGATGCTTCCCCATCAGAAACCTGGCGCAGGCTGGGAGGTTGCAGAGCCAAACATTTCAACTAACATGCATCCCAAAAATCATTGAAATGTCACTCATGGCTGAATTTAGGCGACTAGCACATAAGCGAAGAAACACCTCCTTTAGGCGATCGGCGAAACGCCGTTTTGTAATTCTGCTGGGTCCGGGCGCCCTTCTGCTGGCCGGCTGGCTTCTTGCGGGGCAGGCGATCGCGCCCCCACCGGACCGGCCGGACCCGGTCCGCATGGCGATGCTCGCCTCTCAGATCCGTGTGGTTGACGGAGACACGATCGAGTATGCCGGCCGGAAGTACAGGCTGACCGGTTATGACACCCCGGAAACCCATTTCTCAGAATGCAGCTCGGAAAAGGCGCTTGGCGACAGGGCCACACGCCGCTTGCGTCAGCTGATTGACCGGGCGGACTCTGTGAGGCTTGAAACGGAGCGAGGCACGGATCGCTACGGAAGAGGGCTGGGAAGGCTTCTGATCGACGGCCGGGATGCCGGTGACCTGTTAATCAATGAGGGCTTGGCCAGACCGTACCGGGGCGGACAGCGCCAAAGTTGGTGCTGATCCACGATCGTGGCTCCGCAGGCTTTCGTAAGCCGATTGAGGGGATGTCTTGTAACCGTGCCTGAAAAAACGTGGACCTGGCTGCCGCCACGCTACCATTAAGATGCCTCGGCACGTCTGGGGCTGCGGTCCGCGTTAACGAGTGCTGCTTTTTGTTTGTAATGCGGACCGCATTTCGCTTTTCCAATCATAATCCGGTGATATTGATCTCTTGAGTTCAAGCCGCCTCTCCGGCGGTGAACCGAGAGCGCCTAGTGGCCACGCACTGGCCGGACTTCTAAGCCGCCTACCAGCGGACGGAATGCCCCCGCGGCCAGAGTTAGTAAGGCTGGTATTCTACCTTGCCCATCTGGTGGTGATCATACCAAAGATCGCGCCTGGTTGAGCCAATCAAACCTTCAGCTGATCCATTCGCCTGAGAATTTCTGGAATAGCTCCAGAGACGCCATGAACTCCGTCGGCTGTTTTCTCCCAGAGGGTTTCAATCAAACGATCATCATGCAGTTCGGAATTCAGAACATAAGGTTCGGCGGCCTCGAGAAGAGCTGCGATCTTGGTGTTTAGCCTTAGCATTTCCTCCAGCGTCTGCCAAAGCTCATCCGGTGAGCTGATGGCGGCCTCCGCATCTTCCGACAAGAGATCCTCGAGCATTTGGTTTAAGTCGACCTCCAGTTCATTCGGATCAATCCCCAGTTCCCGCTCGATCGCCAGCGGCTCAACATATTGCGTCACACGATTGAGCGAGGACCCCTTGAGCATGTGGCTCTGCTCGCGCTGGTCGAGATCCTCAGGTTCGCACCGCTCGAGGATGCGGAAGTCAAAAGTCGCCTCGCCATAACTGTTCCAGGCTTCCTGTAGAGCTGGCGAAGAAGCCCGGCCCGACGTAAGGGCGCGACGATGCTCGGCCCATCGTTTTTCGATGTTTACCGATTGGCCGACATATCTATCACCGGTTGTACGATTTACGATGGCGTAAATGCCTGTAGTCATCTGAAGTTTCTCTGTAAAAATGTTGTGGTCTTCATGAGTACAGGAAGATCTTATAATCCACCTGCAGTTTGTCATACTCGCTTATAACGATTTTCGGAATGCGCACTTTATTAACTCGGTGATCCGGTACCGCCCATGTTCTTGCTGGCCGCCTGCCCGGCGGTGAACTTCAGGTGATGGCGACAATGCGCCCCTCCCGGCTTCTAAGCCGCCTACCCGGCGGTGAACGTGACTGACAGTGACGTGCATCACCGGTTTGCCTTCTAAGCCGCCTACCCGGCGGTCGACACGCTCCGTGGCCGAATGGGTCGGGTTTCTATATTACTCCGGACCCCCGGGAGGGAACAGGGCAAAACGGATATGAATATCGGAAGAAAGCCTGAATGCCGCCTGCCGGCGGTGAACTGGGCGCGCAGGAGTTCGTGCAGTGATGCGCGTTTCTAAGCAGCCTACCCGGCGGTGAACACCCGCGGCTCGATGCGAACAAGCTGCATGTGCTTCTAAGCCGCCTACCCGGCGGTGAACGACTGCCGGCGTGTACCGAGACCCGGTGCAAACTTCTAAGCCACCTGCCCGGCGGTGAACGGCGCCGTCAGTGGCGATCTCGTCCAGCATCCCTTCTAAGCCGCCTACCCGGCGGTGAACCGGGCACGCACGTCGAAGCCGCGGTCGTAATACCTCTAAGCCGCCTGGCCGGCGGTGAACGCAATGCGTATGGTTACGCGGATTGCGCAATTCTTCTAACGCATGACACCACGTTGAAAATGCGCCATAATTCTGTAAACCGACCTGAAATTCGCAGTCACAGATCAATGACTTAGCGGGCGCTCTGTAAACTAGGCAATCGTACCAAGAGAACACTCGGAAAGTACACCCATATTTCAATGCCATTTTCACCCCATGCACAGCGCCCGAGTTGCTCGGCAGAATTTTCTCTGTTCGCCGGAAAGAGCCATAATAATAAGTATTCTGCCTGCAGGTTGCCCAATCGATCGACCTTATTCCGGTCCCATTCTGGCGCCCAGGTGTGGGACGGCCGCGTGGGGCATTTTCGTGGGATAAAAATGTGGGGTGCGGAGGGAGGCGCGTGAAATCTCCGGACCGGCCGAAGAAGCTGAGCCTTGCCTTTGTTAGAAACGTCGCCACGCCGGGGAAGTATTACGACAGAGACGGGCTGATTCTTGTGGTGAGCGCAGGAGGGGCGAAACGCTGGGTCCAGCGTCTCACCATAGGTGGCCGGCGGCGCGATATCGGATTGGGGTCCGCATACCGGATCACCCCTGCCGCCGCGCGGCGCATTGCTGCGAAAAACCGGCTGCTGGCTCGGGCGGGGGAACACCCTCTCGCGGCGCCTGCCGTATCGAGAGGATCTCAGGAGGCGAGGCCGCAGACGCTGGCGCGCTTCGTGCTGAACCGCTTCCGCCGGCGGAAGGCGGAAGAAAAAGGGGCGAAGGCAGCGCGAGAGGAGTACGGCTTGATGCGCAACCATATCCATCCGATTATCGGACGGCGGCCTGTTGCGGACCTAACCTCCGCCGAAATCCGGGATGCGCTTGAGAAAGTGCGGAAGGTAAATCCGAACGTGGCAAAGGCTGCCCGGACCCGTCTGATCGAAATCCTGGACGAAGCGGTCCGGGACGGCTTTAGAAAGGACAACCCGGCCGATCACCCGGAAACCCGTGTTCTGCCAGCACCGAAACGCACAACCGCGGAGGGCGACAAGAGGAAGGCACGAGTTCTGGCGGAACTGCCATCCCTTCTTCAGGTGCTCGAAGCCAGTCCGCGGCGGCCAAGTTTGCTGCGGCTGATCCGGTTCAACCTCCTGACGCTGCGGGCGCCGCAGGAATGCCGCCTGGCACGGTGGGAACAGATCGATTTGCAGGCCAGGCTGTGGCGTTTCCCGAAGATGCAGGCCGAGGGCGGGGCGGTCGTCGAATTCGGCCTATTGGACGCTCACATCGCTATTCTGGAGGAGGCACGGCAGATTGCTAAGGGCGGCGGAACCGGTTGGGTGTTCTACAACCCTCAGAACATCGGCGCGCCCTACAAGGCCAATGCCTCATACAAGGCGATGCGCGACCTGGAGTTTGACATTCAAGTCCTGGACTTCAGGCGCGCCCACGAGTACCTCAATCGCACAGCCTCACACGAGCAATCCGATTTAGAGGCATGGTTGGCTTACCTGCAGTCTGCGCCGACCATTTCCAGCTGAGTCAGGTGAGCATTTTCTTCCCCCGCGGCCGGTCCTGGCCGGAAACGGTGACGGGGTATTCATAGCAGATTTGCGGAACTTTTTTGCTGCGGAGCTTGAATGCGCGTCGAGCCCCCCTTATTTTCACTTCTGCCCTTACGGCATTTGATTTGCACATCCGTCGCAAGACGGCCAATCAAACCGCCATCGCGCGATTCTCCCGCGATGCAACAAGGGCGATATCATGAACCGCTATTTCCGTGCATGCTGTGAAGAGCCCTGTTCCGGTGCCCTGATACGTGTGGCCGCTGTCCGCCGTCCTGGCGGGGCGCGGCCGAGCTGATCAGCCCGTAGAGCTTCCCTGCTCCCTGATAGCTCGCATTGCGACCCGCCAGGTTTTCGTCAAGAAAATCAGGAGTTGCCAATGAGCACCATCCATGAACTCAAGTCCGTTTCGCGGGCCCAGCAATCCGCTGCCAAATCGGCCGCGCCCCGTGCGGCCAGGGTGACCGATGCACAGCTGAAGCAGGCTTTGCGCAATGCGCACGCCGCCGGCTTGACTATTTACGCTTTCACCATCGAGGGTGGCACCATCCGTGTGCAGACCCGTCCGGAAGCGTCCGCCGACGCCATTCACCAAACTGACGCGGAGGCTTGGTTCGATGCCCGCACCTAAGCGTAAACCTCAGTTCCGCATGAGCCCCTGCAAAGGTGTCCACCGCGTACGAAAGACGCTGGCAGATGGCTCCTACGCAGAATACCACTATGCTTGGCGTGGTGGTCCGTTGTTCTGGAGTCATGAAAGTACCTGCCGGCGCGATGGAATCGAATACATCGAAGCCTGGCAAAGGGCCTGCCAGGCCAAGCGCGATGTCCGGGGGCGTTTTCAGGAAATCATCAACGAGTTCACCGGCTCCTCCGAATTCACCCGCCTTGCGCCGCGGACCCGCCGAGATCACTTGCACAACATTTCCCGCAGTGGCGGGATCGAGGCCGAATTCGGCGCTGCGCCAATCATGGCGTTCGAAAGCGCCCGGATCCGGCGGGAGGTCATGCGCTGGCGCGATAAGAACTCGGACGGGGTGGGCAACAACATGATGGCGACGATCCAGCGGATCGTTTCCTTTGCCTATGACCGCGGGCTCTTGCAGAACCATCACCTCTTGAAGGTGAAAAAGCGAAAGCGGCGTAGCCACGCGCACATCATCTGGACACAGGAGGAAATCGATTATTTCGTCGAGAAAGCTCCCGCCTATGTCGGCCGGATCCTGATCGCGGCGGTGGAGACTGGCTTCCGGCCCGGAGACCTTCAGGCGTTTAAAAAATCGGATATCGAGCACCAGAGAAACGGCAACGCCCGTGCGATGATCCTCACCAGAAAAAGCGGTAGGACCAGCTACGCTACCGTTCCGGTAACCCCTAGGCTGCAAGCGCTGATCGACGAACTCCCAACCGATCAGGAGCACATCATCGTGGGCGCACGCGGAGAGCCAATTCAGGCAACGAACGTCATGGGGCGGAATATCTCTCAGTGGCGTGACAAACTGGGGATCCGTAGGGAACTGAGGCTATATGATGCCCGGGGCACTGCGGTGACTAGGCTCGTCCGGGCCGGTTGCAGTATCGGGGAACTGGCCGCGCATATGGGATGGAAAATTCAGCACGCAGCAAACATGCTGGACATCTATGCGGCCTTGGATCCCGATATGACGGACGGCATCCTCGACAAAGTGAAAAGGCAGCAGCGCTTGACCCATGACGAGGAGGGCGGCGAAAGTTGAACATGCGGCCGCGGCGCTGCGTTTGCGAGGGGGCCATTCACTGAAAAAACTTTGCGCACTGCCAGGGAAGCAGAACAACTCTTCTTCACTAAGGTCAAGCGCAGTCATGAAACCAGCCCGGGAAACAAGGCGACTTGCCTCTGAGGATCAGCGCAAACTCTCGCTGCCTCCTTCAAGCGTGAAACTCTCGCAAGAACGGCCGGACCTCGGACCGGCCGTTCTTGCGGATTGCGGCGAATGCCCCGACAGAGCCCATTGCGGAAGCGCCAAGTTTGTTCTGCGCGCGCAGGCAGCACGCAAACCTGCTGCGTCGCTGCGAAACCATTGCTGCATTGCAGAGGGGAATGCAGTCACTCAGGCAGCTTGCAGCAAGTCTGAAGCGCCACCATATGGATTGAGCTGTTTATTGAACTTCTGATAGCCATTCGCCACCTTGGTCACGGCCAACCGCGATGCAGGTGCGGTTGGCTTCGTGTCACAAGGCTATCGACGATCGTGTGGTCCACCCGATACGGTTTTCCCGGCCGGGAAGGCCGTTCTTCTTGTGCTGGTCTATTGCTGCTACGCGGCGTCCAGTTCCTGTGCTGGCCCGAAAAACTCGTAGAAGATACGGTTCTCGTCGACGCCGGCCGCCCTTAAGCCGTTCACAGCCATCACCATGAATCCCTTTGGACCGCATATGTAGTAATCAGCCTGATCTGTATTGGTGTTTCGGGCCAGCCACTCCGGAGTGATGCGGCCTTCCACATCGAAGTTCGCTTCTACCCGGTCTTCGGAACTGGGATCCTCAAAAAATGTGACACACCGGCGGGACAGGGATTGTGCGATATCAGGCAGGACGTGATGCCTGCTGTTTTGCGTGGCATGCAGGTAGGTCGCAGATCGATTGTTTGCGGCCAGAACCTCAAGCATTGAAATCATCGGCGTCAGCCCGACACCGGCCGACAACAGGACAACCTCAGCCTCCTGGCCGCTTTTCAGGAAAAACTCTCCAGCCGGTGCAGCAACATTGACCATAGTGCCTTCGACTGCCTGCTCATGCAGCCAGGTGCTGGCTAGGCCGCCTTTCTGATGCTTGACCGTGATCCGGTAGAACTCGTTCGATGGCCCCGAGGAAATCGAATAATTGCGGCGCAGCTTGCCTGCTCCGGGCACCTCAAAATCGAAAGACAGATATTGCCCCGGCTTGTGCTTCAGCACGGGCTTACCGTCGACGGGTTTCAGGATGAATGACATCACGTCAGCACTCTCCTGGGTCCGCCTGTCGATCCGGAATTCCCGCCAGCCGCGCCAACCGCCCTCGGCCGCGGCGGTGTCCTGGTAAAGCTGTTCTTCTCGGCCAATCAGGATATTGGCCAGGAACCAATATGCTTCGCCCCAGGCGCGGATCACCTCCCCGGTTGCAGCTTCCTTGAGAACCGCTTCGATGGCGCCCAGCAGGGCGCTGGCGACATGGTCATAATGGCGGGGTTCGATTTGCAGGCCCACATGCTTGTTTGCAATACGCTCCACCGCTGCGGCCATCACCGGGAGGTTTTCAATGTTCTGGGCGTAGGCCAGGATTGCGTTGGTCAATGCTGCGTGCTGCGGGGAGTCACCGTTCTGGTGGGACTGGTTGAATAGCGTGCGGATTTCGGGATCGGCCAGCAGCCTGTTATACATCTCCGCTACAATCCCGCGCCCATGCAGCGCCAGCGCCGGAACAGTCGCCTTTACGGTGTCGATGGTGGTTTGGCTGAGTGGCTGTGCCATTGCACGCTCCTGATATGTCGGTTGGCAGACCTGCGGTCTGCATCATGAGTTTCACCGCCTGAATCATTCAGACTAGTTGCATGTATGATTGCAGGATTGAAAGATGCAACCCATATGAATATTAAAGGCGTGATCGGAGCCCCGCATGAAGTTGAACCTCACAACAGATTACGCGTTGAGAATTCTAATTTTTCTGGCGTCCAAACCCGAAGAACTGCACTCGATTGAGACATTGAGCCGCATCTACCGTCTGCCGCACAGCTCTTTGATGAAGATCGTCAGCGAGTTGGTCCGGCAAGGCTACGTCACGAGCGTTCGCGGCCGCTACGGCGGCATCAAGCTTGGACAGGCAGCCAGCGAAATCAATGTCGGGCAAGTCGTCCGGATCATGGAAGAAAGCTTGGAAGTTGCCAATTGCGCAGAATGCGTGATCCAGCCTCAATGCGGGCTCCGAGGGGTCTTTGCCGAAGCAGTCAATGCGTTTCTAAGCATCCTCGACCGCAGCACTGTCGCCGACCTGATCAGAAACAAAGCGGATCTGGTTCCATTGCTGACTTTGTCAGAGGCGGCGGATAATCCGTAACATGCCCTTTGAATTGTGAAGAGAACTCGACTTGTGCAAGGACCGATGCAAGGGAGTGAACAGGCTGGATGTTTTCAGCGCCCTTCGACAATAGGTTTATTGATTTTCTGAGCAATACTAGCCGCAACCCCCTTCGTTTAGGGAGGGGGCAAGGCCCTTTCTTATCCCCTCGTTTTTTCTTTTCCCTGCGCCTCGCACTTGGCGGCGCCGTGGAGGTCGCGATCGGGCATGTTCTGGTTCTCGACATACTCTTTGATGACATCGAGCGGCGCACCACCGCAGGAGACGACACAGTAGGACGGTGACTAGAAGGCCCCGCGCCAAAGCACGCGAGTAAAGGCCATGACGGCCTAAGCTCGCGGAACCGTCGAGGACCCTGAGCGCAATGTTGCAGCCAAGTCCGGTTTAATCCGATCGATCCTCGACAAAGGCTCAGCGAGAGGCGCCACTAGGTTTCCTACAAACTGTCCTGGGCCGGGGGCCGCCTCGTCGAGGTGGATCTGCGGAATACATAGCGCACTTGCGGGTACTGCGGTCACGTCGATACGGGAAGCCCCCTCCTTCAAGTGGTGGGACTTCACGACCTGAGTACACAGCGGTCATTCCCAGACTTGCCGACTTTTTCTCTGCTCCGTGGCCGGATTTTGCGCCGCCGTTGACACGCTCCCGGGGCTGACTAGGGCACATTGCCCATCGAAGTCCAAACGGTCCGACCAAATGAGTCCAAAATCAAAATGTAAAAATCGTGGGAACCTTTTGGGCTGACCTGCATCTAAGGGGCAGGTGTCCAAAAAGGCGCCACTCATTACTAAGAAAAGGACTACCCATGTTTAGGACCACGCTGACGATCTCAACTTTGATGGTTGCCCTGGGCACTGCTTCGTATGCCGAAGACGCAACAGCGCTGCACCAATCCCCTCCTGGAGATCCTTATGTGCAAGTGAGCGACGTTCTGCCCTTGCCTGAGTTTCTCCCTGGGATGGGAACATTGTTCGTGAACCCTCAAACGCTGCCCGCGGGCCCATTCCTGGCCTATGACCATGATGGAAAGTTGTCCGCAACTATTTACATGACCCCGTTGGAGGATCTCCAGAACGGCACCTCTTTCGACAATCTTGGCCTAGGTTCCGAAGCGGTGAAAGCAGTCGACATCTACTACAACGCCGGCCACCCCGGTGTCGAAAAGCCGCACGCGCATATTGCTCTCTTTCATGATGACGGAGCCAAGGAGCGGCTGGCAAAATGACTTTCAAAAGACGCAATGTCCTTTGGCTCGGAGGCGGCATGGTTGCCGCCCTCGGGTCACCCGGCCTTTTGCTGGCCAAGCCAGTCGAAACGGTAGAGATGCGTGGAACGGCACGCGGTGAGAAAATATGGTTCGATCCAATCGGATTGTCAGTTTCCCCGGGCACAACGGTTCGCTTTATCAACAAGGACCCCGGCAACAGCCATACCGCCACGGCGTATCATCCGGACCTTTTCGGGAGGGAGAAGCGTATTCCTGCATTAGCTCAACCTTGGGACAGCGATTTCTTGCTTCCAGGGGATAGTTTCGATGTAACTCTCGATGTGCCAGGCGTCTATGACTACTACTGCATCCCGCATGAAATGGCGGCTATGGTGGGGCGTATTGTCGTCGGTACACCGAATGACGCTAAGTGGTCTGGAGCAGCAGACGACGCAAGTGACATTTCGGCAGAGGTGCTAGCCGCCTTTCCAAAAGTAGAGACCATCCTCAATCTGGGGAATGTACACGTGGAGGGAACACAATGACGCTCCGAGACCACCAGTATACAAAAGAAGCCGTAGGTTCAGCTACTCCAGAAAGCGAACTTGTTCTGGCTGCAGGTAACGGCAGTGAGCATGCTATAAGAGAACTTGTTCGACGGCTGAACCCAAGACTGTTCCGGGTTGCCCGGGGGATAGTATCTTCAGATGCCGAAGCTGAAGAAATTGTGCAGGAAACCTATCTGGCTGCATTCTCAAAGATTAAAAGTTTCCGCGGTCAGTCTCGGTTTTCCACTTGGGTCACCCGCATCGCAATAAACGCTGCGCGCAGCCATTGCCGTCGTGATCGATCTGCTGAGGAGTACAATACCGTGAGCGAAACCAATACCCCGCAAGTATTGGAGCTTTTTCCGAACCAGTCCGAACTGCCGGAAGCATCTCTCGGCAGGGCGCAGCTCCGTGGACTTCTGGAGAACTCCGTAGCCCGCCTGCCAACGGAGTTGCGCCTACCATTCCTCCTGCGAGAAGTGGAGGGCATGACTATATCTGAAATATCAGATGAGCTCGATCTCAATAAGGTAACCGTCAAGACGAGGTTGTTTAGAGCGCGACGCCGTCTGCGCTCAGCCTTAGAAAACAGCGTCTCGGGCGGATTTGAAGCAATCTTTCCGTTTGACGGGCAGAGATGCGCGAGAATGGCTGATAGGGTCATTTTTAGCTTGCGGGAAAAGAAAATAATATAGGAGACTCCGAGGGTGCTGTTAATGAAATGCAGTTCTTATTTGGATTATCATTCGAAGCCCGCAACAAGCGCCACACCTTGAGGCTTGTCTAGAGGCAAGAAATAGTAGCGGCCGAAATTAGTATGGAAAGGATCAATTTTAAATATTGCCGTTTCTGTTCAGCGCCTTCTTCACGATTGCTTTCTTTATGTATTCACCTGCGGCGGCCGCTAGGTAACAATCAAAGGGCTGGAAAATGAAAGAAAGTGACGTCAAAAAGCATACGATCATACAGATGCCGCTTAGCGATCAAAATAAGGCGTCCGACATTGTGCGCGCATTTTACAAAGATGTGTTCGAGAATAACAATAGAAAAGCTTTGCCCAGGTACTTTTCTCCAGATGCAAGATTCGGAGGGGCCATTGGCGACTTGGCTGATTCAAAGAGTGAGTTTATTGAAGCTGCGGACGTCCTCATGTCTCTTTTTGAGGTTAATCCAACGGTATCAATAAATATAAAAATAGATGGAGGGGATTGGGTTGCTGCGACAACCATTATTGAAGCGACTTCCACAGGATCTGAGCTTCCCCTGCTGATCCGGGGGCAGCTGATCGCGAAAGTGAAGAACCAGAAAATTGTAGAATGGCACTCTAGCACAGATTATCTTTCCCTTTTTGAACAACTTGGTCAAATCCCGAAAGACTCCCTGCCTATATTGACGACCGGTGCAAGGCTTATGTGGAAGGGGTGGGCAGGAGGGCACACGTGAAAACCGATTCAGTTTTCGGCCAGATGCATTGGCCAAGTATCGCGTCGATGATCGGCGCGTCTTGACCGGGATTAAATTTGGAGACCAAAACGGCTTGGGCAGGCTGGGGAGGCATGCTGGATACGGTCCGCAGAGCCGCCTTCATTGACTGTGGAAGCGCTGGCGAGAAAAACTTCACTCGCTCGAAAGATAGATGGGCTGGCCTTCGGTCGCAGCATAGAGGATCGACGCCACTTACATGAAGGCCTTTCGAGAATAAGGGCGCGGACGACAGATCGGTCGGCCAACGGCGGCATGAACAGAAAATTGTGCGCCATTTTGCATCAACCAAGCCTGACCGCACAGCCTGTTTAGCACCGCCGGACGGGTCAGCAAATACGCATTCCACGGCCGGTGCCAAGGGTCTTCCTGTCAGCCATTACCCCTTCAGCCTTACTCATTCACCGGCTATGAATTCAGATCCTGGGAGACGCCATGGTTCTCCAGAATGACTGCAAAGACACTTCAAATCAGACACAGGGGCGATTTTGGGGAACCTTTTGCTCATTTCTGCACCTAATGGCTAGGTGTCAACGAAGCTCACCTGATGAAGCAGCAAGAAGGAATTTGGAATTGACCGTGCGACAAGTGCATATGTCGGCCGCTCGCAATAACCGATGCAAACTGGCACTCGCGAACTCAGAGGGTGTCAGAAAAATTGCAAACCGTGCTGGCTGGAACGAGGGGCTGCAAGCAGTGCTTCATAGTATGGAACCCCGGCATTCCTGCGGACAGACCCCGTTGTGGGCCGAGTTGGAAAAGGAGCACTTGGACGGGCCCGAGGTGATATCCATTTTTGGTGGAACAAGTTGCGGCCAAATGATCGGAAGCGGCATTGACGCATCAAAGGCTTGCGAGGTCCTTTGAAATGGTAGCAGTTCATTGTGTTTCGCCTATGTTCTATGAGGACTCAGGCGAAGTGGTCGACATCAAAGCCGAAGGACAGGAATATCCTTTGCTCGACCGAGATTACCCAAAGAAATTTCGCCCGGATGCGACCTATCTCGCATCAATGCCTGATCTACAGAACGGCCCAGCCACTTTAATTAGTGGTGCGCGCCGCAAGCTGCAGCATGTGGGCATTTCCAATTTTCGCCTGCCGCTGCGTTTCAAGTGCCGAGACAAGTCCGAGGTGACCTTGCCGGTTTCGGTAAGCGGAACCGTCAGTCTGGAGGCCTGCAAAAAGGGCATCAATATGTCCCGCATCATGCGCAGTTTCTACCAACATGCAGATAGGCTCTTCGACTTTGACACAATGGGCGCAGTGCTGGACGACTATCTATGTGACCTCGAGACCGGGGACGCGAGGCTGCAGCTTCGGTTCTCCTATCCGCTCAAAATGCCGTCTTTAAGATCCGGGCTGGAAGCTTACCAATATTATGAGATCGCCATGGAATTGGCAGAATTGCAAGCAAGCCGTCAAAGATTTGTGCATCTCGACTATGTCTATTCCTCGACATGTCCATGTTCATTGGGACTGAGTGAGCATGCGCGGCGGGTCCGCGGACAATTGGCGACACCGCATTCGCAACGCTCAGTTGCCAGGCTATCTGTCGAAGTGGTCGGCAGCGAGCGCCTGTGGATTGAGGATCTAATCGACAAGGCCCGCATTGCCGTGCCGACTGAAACCCAGGCCATGGTTAAGCGTGAAGACGAACAAGCTTTCGCCGAGCTCAACGCCGCTAATCCGATTTTCGTTGAGGATGCGGCGCGGCTCTTCTGCGAACAGTTTCAAAATGATCCAAGGATTGGAGATTTTCGTATCATTGCAAGCCACCAGGAAAGCCTGCACAGCCATGATGCGGTAAGCGTTCTTACTGCAGGAGAGAGCTTTGTCTCGGCAAGCCTTGATCCTCAGTTGTTCGGAACGTTGTCACACTCTTCTTAGATGGCATCCAACACTTAGCGATGTGTCCAAGAGAGGATTTTAGCTCAGAGCTGTTCCGGAATGCTCTGAGTATCCCCTTCCAAGACTATAAATGGAAACGGAACATGACAAATGACATCCAAGGCAGGAGCAACTCTGCGCTCTACCGCGCAATCTGGCGCTGGCATTTCATTGCCGGCCTTGTGGTTCTTCCCTTCATCCTACTTTTGGCCGTAACTGGCGCCATTTACCTATTCAAGGATGAAATCAACGACACCGCCCATAGGAATCTACGGTTTGTAGAGCCGGCCGACTCTATTACACTGACGCCTTCGCAGATCACCAAGGCTGCGATCGCCTCCCACCCTGGCGAGGTGAAGGCCTACACCGCACCCTCAGCCAAGGACCGCAGCGCCGAGGTAGATATACTTGGTGTAGATGGATTGAAAGACACGGTCTACGTGGACCCCTACAGCGGCGCCGTGCTGGGAAGCCTTTGGGATGGAGGACCCGCCGGCAGCCCTGCAATGTATGTGGTGCGCAAGCTTCATTCATTGGAATATGTTGGCTGGTTCGGTAACCGGGTAATCGAGGCCGCGGCGGGCTGGATGGTGGTACTGGTGATTACGGGAATTTACCTGTGGTGGCCGCGCGGCCGAAAGGTCGGCACCTTCTCGATGAAGGCAACGCAGGGCCGACCATGGTGGCGCGACATGCACGCGGTGACCGGACTCTATGCCGGTACCGTTATTGTTTTCATGGCCATGACCGGATTGCCCTGGTCATCGGTTTGGGGCGAAAAGTTTTACGACTATGCTTATTCCTTCGGGCTTGGCATACCTGATGGCTACTGGTCGGATTTGCCTGTCTCATCAAAGCCTGTGTCGGATGCTGTCGATCACGCACCCTGGATTATGCAAAATCAACCGCTTCCGCTATCGGGCGCCGAGACGGGCTTAGCCAGGACACTTGATGCCGTGGCAACCACGGTGGAGGCAATGGGCCTCGCCCCGGGCTATACCGTAAGCCTACCCGCCGGTCCGACTGGAGTATTCACTGCGTCCGTCTATCCCGACGACATCAACTTCGAACGGGTAATCCATCTGGATCAGTACTCAGGCGAGGTTCTATATGACGCTGGTCTGGCCGATCTCGGGGCGCTGGGGCGTTGGTCGGAATGGGGGATAAGTGTTCACATGGGGCAGGAATTTGGTCTCGTTAACCAGATAGTCCTGCTGGCGGCCTGCGTGGCGATGATCATATTATGCATCTCAGGTGTGGCAATGTGGTGGAAACGTCGTCCTGTCGGCACACTTGGCCTGCCTCAGGTGCCAGCTGATTGGAGCATTCCGCGGACTCTGCTACTAGTCGCCGTTGCCCTAGGAATCTTCTTTCCGCTGGTGGGGCTATCAATGCTGGCGATTGCAGGCGTTGAATGCGCGATTTACCTGTCGAGCCGCCGCCCGCACAGGGCACGCTGAACAAAGCGTACGTTGGGTCAACTCTTCTCAGGCATTGAGTTTCCTAATCCAGGTTTTGGAGACGCTCCCTTGGAGTTCATGCTAGCACGCATCGGCCAGAAGAAGTGCCACTAAGCTCATTGGGACTATTCAGGCTGTATGGTCGAGGGATGGTGTTCAAAAAGACCTTTCGGGAAAGGGCTGCAAAAACGCACCACTGGCAACAGCATGACCGTGTTTCGAGTGGTGACCATCGGGAGACAGGAAACCGATGAGCTGCACGGCATACTCGCGGAATCATTCAACGCGTGAAGACCGTAAACGGTGTCCCGACCCCACGTTGTAGCGCCTATCCCGTGCTGCGAGATCTTGCACATCTCACAGTGGGGAGTGCGTTTCGCAATGTGCGCTACAAATTCGTTTCTCAAATCGTTGGGTGTCGAAATCTACGCGTCGGGTCACCGGCGGTGGCCGGATGAAGCCAAGGCCCAGGCCGTGGCGGATACGCTCGAACCGGGCGCGACTGTGAATGGCGTGGCGGCGCGGTATGGTGTCTTACCAAACCAGCTGTCGGCTTGGCGCCGGCTGGCGAAGCAGGGGAAGCTGGTGTTGCCAGCGGCGGAGCCGGACGAACCG
>NZ_JBGFGM010000025.1:0-321 GCF_041224635.1 Leisingera sp. XS_AS12 | reverse complement strand
AAATCCGACGGCCTTGCGGAGCAAGGCTGGCGAGCGGCAGGCAGCGTATTTGCGAAGCAAATGCGCGTTGCCGCTGGGTTGTTATGTCACCGCCGATTGGCGGCAGGCAGAACAACCTGCGTCGGTTACAATCAACGTTGTCCAGGTTTTGTGTTTTGGATGGTTTGCTTTCTGTGTCCTGTAACACTGTCTGTTACTGGATCAAATCAAGCCTATCGGGCGATTAGTACCGGTCAGCTGAACGCATTGCTGCGCTTACACCTCCGGCCTATTGGCGTGGTGGTCTTCCACGGCCCTCAGGGATACCTTGTTTTGAGGGGG
>NZ_JBGFGM010000024.1:0-320 GCF_041224635.1 Leisingera sp. XS_AS12 | reverse complement strand
AAATCCGACGGCCTTGCGGAGCAAGGCTGGCGAGCGGCAGGCAGCGTATTTGCGAAGCAAATGCGCGTTGCCGCTGGGTTGTTATGTCACCGCCGATTGGCGGCAGGCAGAACAACCTGCGTCGGTTACAATCAACGTTGTTCAAGTCAGTTAGGGATGTGTTTGCTTTGATTGGTTTAGTAACACTGTCTGTTACTGGATCAAATCAAGCCTATCGGGCGATTAGTACCGGTCAGCTGAACGCATTGCTGCGCTTACACCTCCGGCCTATTGGCGTGGTGGTCTTCCACGGCCCTCAGGGATACCTTGTTTTGAGGGGG
>NZ_JBGFGM010000005.1:0-831 GCF_041224635.1 Leisingera sp. XS_AS12 | reverse complement strand
CCGTACGCCGGGACTTGTAGTGGTAGGTGGAGGTGTCAAAGCGGACGGCCCCACAGGCCCTCCGGATCGACACGCCCCAGTCAACGCACATCCCGGTGACAATCTCGCGCAAACGGCCAGGCTTCAGAGCTTTCGGCGAATAACGTCCTGAAGCATCTCCCGATCAAGCGTCAGCTCCGCCACGATCTTCTTCAGCCGGGTGTTCTCATCCTCAAGCGCTTTCAGCCGGCGCATCTCGTCCGGCAGAAGGCCCCCGTATTTTTTCTTCCAGTTGAAGTATGTCGCCTGGCTGATCCCGGCCTTGCGGCAGATCTCCGCAACCGGCGTGCCTTGCTCGCCCTGCTTCAGGATGAACGCCTTCTGCGCCTCCGTGAACTTCGATGCTTTCATGCGATTCCGCTCCTCTCCCAGCCAGGGAAACTTAGCGGAAAACTCCAGCTCCGAACGATCCAGTTTTCAGGGGGCAGAGCACTTTTGACCTGCCCCCCGCAGGTCCCTCGCTCATGACGAGAGTCTGCGGGTTTGATTTTGGTAGTCGTCGGTTTCGGGCTTGGCAAGCTTGGCAGGCGCGGAGCCCTCAAATTGCTCAAGCGCCTGCCGCGCTTGCTTTGGCGTTCTGTTTCCCAGCAAAGAGTGCGGCCTGACGTTGTTGTAATCGTAGCGCCACAGCGCCAGTGGAGTGCCCCATCAGAATTGGCCCACCGTTATGTTCAGGAAACGGAGGACTGAGAATGGCGAACAAGCGACACAAGCCTGAGGAAATAGTTCAGAAGCTGCGGCAGGTTGATGTGCTTGTCGGACAGGGGATGCAGCGCGTGGATGCGATCCGCG
>NZ_JBGFGM010000023.1:0-794 GCF_041224635.1 Leisingera sp. XS_AS12 | reverse complement strand
ACCCGCTGCGCGGTTTGAGGGCTGCGCGCGTGGCCATAACCTCTCAGCGGCCAATCTTCCCGACGTGCTATGGCCCAGAGTTCGTTGCCAAGGACGTCAGGGCCTGGATCGAGGCGGTTGGGGCAAAAACAGCCTTCATCGAACCTGGGAGCCCATGGGAGAATGGATACGTCGAAAGCTTTAATGCCCGGCTCCGGGACGAACTGCTGGACCGAGAGCTCTTCTACTCGCTGAGGGAGGCTCAGATCATCATCGAAAGTTGGAGGAAACACTACAACACCAAGCGCCCCCACAGCGCCTTGGGATACCGGCCGCCTGCGCCAGAATCCATCGTCCCGATGGACCAAAGGCCAGTCATGCACTAACAATCAAACCGGACCAGTCAGATCAGGCTCCCCAGCTGCATCACAGCCTTTCGCAGCGCTACCGCGAGATGGTCGAAGATCTCGCCCGGTCGCTGAACGCGCCGGAGGTGAAGCGGGAAGCCATGGCAGAGTTGAGGGCGCTGATTTCGCAGGTACGGATGGTTCCGGACGCGGATGCGCCCGGCGGCCATCAGCTTGAGCTTGTTGGAGAATTGGCCGGGATCATGGCTTTGGGTGGGCTTGAATCGAAGAAGCCCCCGCTGTTTGCAGGGGCTTGGTCGGAAACGGTGGTTGCGGGAGCAGGATTTGAACCTGCGACCTTCAGGTTATGAGCCTGACGAGCTACCTGGCTGCTCCATCCCGCGACACTTTGTTTGGCCTACCGCGCGGATCGCTACTTGAGGCCGGCTATTATCCGGTGACTTGCCG
>NZ_JBGFGM010000022.1:0-626 GCF_041224635.1 Leisingera sp. XS_AS12 | reverse complement strand
CAGAGATCCATGGATCAAAGCCTATTCCCGGCTCCCCATGGCTTATCGCAGGGTATCACGTCTTTCATCGCCTCTTACTGCCAAGGCATCCACCAAACGCCCTTCTCGCGCTTGATTTGATCCAGAAAGAGACAGTGCATGTGCACGTCGCGGCACCGGAAGCTGGTAAGAAACCGGCGCCTCTATTTCTGAACCAAAAAGCAAACTATCCCGCTCCCGGTCATGTCGGTGACCAGGAACTTGTTGCAAGATCTGTCGATCTTGCGGGTTAGTGTACTTGACTTGGACAACACTGTCGTTTCAACGAGGCAGACCGCGGTACGTCTGAGGAAAGTGACGTGTTCCGTGGCTCGCATCCTGCCCGAAGGCAATCTGCACCTTGCTGAGGTCTCTCCCACACTCGGGCGACCAACAGTATTGTTGATTGTATCTCTCTTAACGATGTCAATTCGTCCAGTTGGACGTTCAAACATTCGACTGAATGCTTGAAGATCAAACTGTGCCACTCCCAGGGAGTGGTGGGTCGAGGAGGACTTGAACCTCCGACCTCACGCTTATCAGGCGTGCGCTCTAACCACCTGAGCTACCGACCCTAGCTGCTTTTGGCGGAGCCAAAAGATGCGGAA
>NZ_JBGFGM010000021.1:0-2827 GCF_041224635.1 Leisingera sp. XS_AS12 | reverse complement strand
ACCGAGAGCGTGACCAGTGCCGCAACGGCCACCGTGACCAACGTCAACGACGATCCGACCGGATCCGTCACCATCGCCGGAACCGCTGCTGAAGATCAAACTCTCACGGCAGCCAACACCCTGGCAGATGAAGACGGGCTGGGCACGATCGCTTACCAGTGGAAACGCGATGGCGTCGACATCAGCGGCGCGAGCGGCAGCACCTACACGCTTACCCAAGACGATGTCGGCGCGGTCATCACCGTGGCAGCAACCTATACCGATGGTGAAGGCACGACCGAGAGCGTGACCAGTGCCGCAACGGCCACCGTGACCAACGTCAACGACGATCCGACCGGATCCGTCACCATCGCCGGAACCGCTGCTGAAGATCAAACTCTCACGGCAGCCAACACCCTGGCAGATGAAGACGGGCTAGGCACGATCGCTTACCGGTGGAAACGCGATGGCGCCGACATCAGCGGCGCGAGCGGCAGCACCTACTTGCTTACCCAGGACGATGTCGGCGCGGTCATTACCGTCGCCGCCAGCTATACCGATGGTGAAGGCACAACCGAGAGCGTGACCAGTGCTGCAACGGCCACCGTGACCAACGTCAACGACGATCCGACCGGATCCGTCAGTATCGTGGGAGCAGCAACACAAGGCCAAACTCTGACTGCGACAAACACTCTCGCGGACGAAGATGGGCTTGGAAGCATTTCCTACCAGTGGAAACGCAATGGCGTCGACATTGCAGGAGCGACCGGCGACACCTACACTCTGTCCGAAGAAGACGTAGGAGCCACCATTACCACAGAAGCTAGCTATTTCGATGGCGAGGGAACTACCGAGGTCGTCCTCAGTGAGGGCACGACCGCGATCCGGTATGGCGACCTCCACCAGGTAGGAACCTCCGATGATGATAAAATGCGCGGGCGCTACGGCGATGACGCTTTAACCGGCGGCAAAGGCGAGGACAGCATTATCGGTGGCTGGGGGCACGACACTCTGAAGGGCAACACCGGATCCGACAGCCTTCATGGCTGGAAAGGTGACGACCTTCTCCTGGGCGGCAAGGACGATGACGCTCTCTACGGAGGCAAAGGAAACGACACCCTTAAAGGCGGAACGGGTAACGACTTGCTCTTAGGTCGCCTCGACAACGATGTGATTGCAGGCGGTAAAGGTAGAGACACACTCAAAGGGGGGAAAGGAGATGATTTCCTGACCGGAGGATTTGGAGCGGACACTTTTGTATTTGGTCGCGATCACGGAAACGATACGATCACAGACTTCGGCCAAGGGAATGATTTGATTGAAATCATTCGTGGGGCAAAGTCTTTGGAGCAGGTAACGTTTTCGCAAGATGGCAACGATGTTTTGCTCTCATTCGGCTCAACCACTGTGCTGGTAGAAAGCACGACGGTTGCCGAGTTGAATGACGCGGATCATTTCCTTTTCACTTGAACCAGCAGGACACCGCGATGACTTGAAGTTACGTCTTGCGACACTTTTCCATCACGGCGCCGCTCCACATGAAATAGCTGTCAGTGGAGCGGCACAAGAAGCTCAGAAAGATGTCCGATCTTTGTTAAGGCAGCGCTGTATAGCTACGCATTCATTGGTCATCCAATGAGAAAAATCAGCCCAATTCAGACGTTCGCACGATGCGCGGCGTCGCCCTCGCCGCGAGCGCGAAGGATCCAGCCAGATTTCCCGAGAGCAGACCTCCAGGGCTGCACAGTTGACCAGGGCGATGCTGCGCCCCGCTCGAAGGTCGGAGGGGGCGCAGAGAGCGACCTTTGCAAACTCGGCCGTCTGACGAAACCATCCGAAGTTCTTTTGCTGCGCGGCGGCCCGCGGTACCCGCCGTTCGCTGCGACAGCGAGGGTATGGAAACGGTGACCTCACACGTTGCGGGCATTTCTGCCATTAGCTGCACCCGTAATCTGCAACGCCGGAGCGACGGCCGCGCGCATTGAACGGGCAGCCAGCGCGCTTTCTTTCGTTGGCAGGAAAGAGCATAAGGCTGCCGGTTAAGATGCGGCTCTCACCTTATGTAATGTCAGAAGATATCCGCGGCCACTTTGGCGACAGGTATGCTCACCTGAAAAAACAAAACGCCCGCTAGAACGAGTGCGATAGAAATTTGAATCCAAGCTGTTTTCCATTCCTTCCGCCCTTTTAATGCCGCAAGGACGAGCAACCACGAAATAAAGGCGCAAACAACAAGGATCACTGCAGCCACTGCGGAGAAGGCTGTCGCCAAGGAAAGCAGCGGCCAAGAAGCCGAAATAAACGACGACGCTACAGTTGTGAGAGCGATCGCTAGCGCTATGCAACTTAAAAGCTCGAACCAAGCTGTGGGGCTCTTAGGCCAGCCATCGTGTTCGAAAATCTTCATTTTTCACTCCATTTTTTTTGTGGATAGGTCACATATCAACCTGACTGACACGGAAAAGTCGCCGAAGAAATAAACCTTGCAACCCGTGTCCATAATCCCACACTAAGCGCGTATAAGGCTTAACCTTTCCCTGCAATTCGCTCGTAAATTACAAGATACTACAGATAGGAATTGGCCATTCTGAATGGCGCTAAATGCCTGTGCTGCGCAGAGCCAGAAAGTCGTTTCAATGCTGCCAGAGGGCGAATGCTCGCGCGGCTAAGGCTCCGCCAGCACGCAGTCGTTTGGGCGCACTTCCGCTGGGGAGCCTGATCTGACTGGTCCGGTTTGATTGTTAGTGCATGACTGGCCTTTGGTCCATCGGGACGATGGTTTCTGGCGCAGGCGGCCGGTATCCCAAGGCGCTGTGGGGGCGCTTGGTGTTGTAGTGTTTCCTCCAAC
>NZ_JBGFGM010000019.1:0-13007 GCF_041224635.1 Leisingera sp. XS_AS12 | reverse complement strand
ACTGGCCGATTGGCATGAGCGCTGGGGACGGGCCTCGGCGGAGAGCTTTGCCCCGGACCGGATCCCGGAAGGGCCCTTCACGGCCGCGATCGCACGGCTGGCATAAGCCCGCGGGCGGCGGCCCCTGAACAGGCCGCCCGGCCCTAGATGCAAGAGGATGTCCGCACATCGTGTTGATCCTATAGTAACCGGTTCCAACCCAATCGCGAGATTCGGATGGTGTAAAGCGCACACCGCGCTGCAGGCGCAAAACTTCGGGGGCGCCACTCCCTAAAGCAGACCTACAGCAAGCTGTGGTGTACCTGGCTCATGCTGCATTTCACC
This sequence comes from Leisingera sp. XS_AS12, assembly GCF_041224635.1. Classification (NCBI taxonomy): domain Bacteria; kingdom Pseudomonadati; phylum Pseudomonadota; class Alphaproteobacteria; order Rhodobacterales; family Roseobacteraceae; genus Leisingera; species Leisingera sp. XS_AS12. The sequence continues at coordinate 12,683 of NZ_JBGFGM010000019.1, read as the reverse complement.
TCAGTGTCAGCGAAGCTGCAGGAAGCGTAGGAAGCGTAGGAAGCGTAGGAAGCGCCCATTGCCACCTCCGCCGCTTGACGCAACCAGCCGAAGTTTTCTGTTGCGGTGCAGCCCGCCGTTTCTGCCGTTCGCTGCGACGCGAGGTTCTGGAGCCGGTGAATTCACACACTGCGGGACAAAAATGATCGTCTCAAGTTGAGTAACGGCGGGGTGACCGCCTACCCGAGTATTGAAGATGGCCGCGGAAATTCCACCGCCAAGCCCCTGAAAACGGGTGATCTTCTTCGCGCAGGGTCGCCCGGAGGGATCCGGCTCCTTAGGCTTCAGGATCTATGGGGGCAATACCCTCCGCCGGATCTCGCAAAACGCGGATCAACCTCTGAATGGTCGTATCGGCATATGGCTCACCAAACCGCTGCAGATATCCTAGGGTGTCCTCCAGCAGGTTCACCTTTTGCAGCAACAGGAACGCGTGATACTGCTCCGCTTGCCGGGTGATACTGTCAAAAAATTCAACATGCGCTTCGCTGTCGTAGAGCGGAGGAAGGACGATATCGCCCTCCTCTTCATAGCCTGATATGCCGCAGGCATCTGCGCGGCAAGCGAGATCTTCCAGAGCTTGCTTGTACCGCTCAATGGGCACGTGCAGTCTGGAGGAGAATGCATGTGTATCGGGCATCATCTACCCCGCAGTTTTCACCTATATTGACGCTGCCTGCTCAGTGTTGCGCCAATAGGTTTTCAACGCTTCCAATCAATTCGTCGTTATACGCGCTGTAGCGGAATTCATCATAGAGAGCTTGCGCAACGTCCCGGTCATATTCTGCATTCACACCGAGAAGAATATGCTCGGCGAGGAACAAGCCCGCATTACCCCAACCGGATAAGGCGGCATTCAACAGGTAAACGGTTCCAACATAATGATTTTTTGCGGTTCCTTCGCCTCGAAGCAACTTGATCCCATAATTGGTCATCGCGATGGGGTACCCCTCTTCTGCAGCGCGTTTGTACAGGCTCGTGACCAGTTCAGGGTTGTTCTGAAAATAGTGGCAGTGCCGTTTTCCGTAAAGCCATCCCAGAGCGGTATTCGCCGTTGCATTTCCCAGAGCCGCAGCCGCTTCAAGTTTGCCATGCGCAACTTCATTGCCTTCGCAAGCACTGTTCGCGAGTTCAATGGAAAACTGTCGTTGCTCTTGGAACCTGAATATCTCAATCCCAGAATGTACCAGGTTAGCACTGTCAGATCTGACAACGGCCCAATAGATGTCGCTCTTGGTCGGATCAGCCCAGGCGGCAAATGGCGCGCTGAGAAATGCTAGAAGCAAAAACAAATTCTTTAACATTTTCGAATTCCTATCTGATGTTTGCGTTGTCCACGCCGGTCAAGCTGTACCTGCTGGTGTGTTGCACGGATAGCATGTTGCAAAATTAGCGGTTTCACTTGGGAGCTTGGAAATTCACTGCTGTGGCGCCTTCCAGAGTGCCCCGCTCTAATCCGCGGCCTCCGAACATTTTGACAACCTTCGAACTCCGTCCCAGTCCTCCAGTATGTAAAACCCTTGATAATCTCCATTCACCGAAAAGGTTTTCTCCTCGCCGGTTTGAGGGTCCGTGTAGGCAATCGCCAGGATGAAGCTCAAAGGGCCGCTCGAGGGACCAAAAAAGGCCTTAGGCTGGAAGACATCGGTTGCCTCATGCTGATCCACAAGCACCCGTGTTTCGTTCTCGGCGGACGCGCCGGAGAGCTCAATGCCCTCCATCATCTCGCAAGCCAATGCATAGCGGCCATCAAGCCGGGATAGATCGAAGTCATCGGCGAAATGAGGGAGCAAATGTGTCAGCCCCTCGCAGAGTTCATCAGCGTCCCGGGCAGACGGCAATCCGCAGCGGTTCTCCTCCTCCGCGTGCGCAGCTTGCAAAAAGCCAAGAACAGCAAGGCAGGTCAGTAGAACGGTCTTCAATTTCAGCATCCTTGAGAAAAGTGACGGGTGGGATAAAATGCTGGGCACGACGCCCGCTTGATATGTATTTTGGGATGCTAACCTTACATAGTTGCGTCCAGCAATGCTCGCTACACGGCTAGATGGAGGTACTCCGTTTTGGCGATCTTATCCGGTACTGACCTGTCTGGGTAGCCGGGTCCGGAGAGTTTACTGTTCCTAAACAGGGAGATTTGCATGGCCTGTAGAATCCCGATCGACGGCCCAGCGACAAAAGAGGAATTGGACAGTGACATCCGGCTGCTCGCCTGGCTAGCGGAAGAATTGCCCTCGAAGTCCTTCATTGCGCGTTTGTCTGAAAGCGATATTCAAGACAACATACCGCTATATATCGGCAAGATCGAAGCTGCCGTCCAATCCACGGCAACCGGCTATGCGTATGAGATTTCAAAGCAAGTGATCACTGCCGTGCGGAATGCGGCCGAAGCCGGTGATATCAGGCAAGGTGTAGGTAATGCCTTTTCAGCGCTGCATGAAGCCTGCTCAGAACTGCGTCGCCTGAGCGCCACTTACAGGAAAATCGACTGAGCCCTTCGCATTCGCAGCACAGCTGTCGGTACGTGTGGCTCGAATGTCGAGTTCGGGCTGCGACCGGCGTGCTGCGCCAGCGAAGGGCTGCATCCAGGGCAATGAGGGCAGAGGGCTCACTGCCGCCATACGGCAGTACAGCACCGAGAAACCAGCCTGCCCCAGACCAGTTGCGATTGGCTCAAGCCAGCCCGAAGCGGACATGATCTTTGCACCCGCAGTACTGGACCGTCCAGGCAAGTATGGGCGGGAAACCGGAAGTTCGCTGCGAGCGAGATAATTCACATACGTTGTCTCAAGGCGACCGTCCGGTGGAGGCGCTCTGGCACAGATCCGGCGGTGCCTGCTACGCTGCGGCAGCAGCGTAGCGCCAGGGCATGAGTTCGTTCAGGCGAGTGATCTTATGATCCGCGATCTGGGCCAAAACCCAGGTGAGCCACGCTTGGGGATCTACGCCGTTCATCTTGGAGGTTTCAATCAGAGTATAGGCAATGGCAGCAGCTTTCCCGCCGCCCTCGGAGCCGACAAAAAGGTAATTTTTGCGGCCTATGGCAATTGGCTTCATCGCCCGCTCCGCAGTGTTATTGTCGAGCTCCAGGATGCCATGATCCAGATAGGGGCGCAGTTTCTGCATCCGCGTCAAAGCATAGCGGATAGCCTTGGCCAGTTCTGACTTGCCCGGAATCCGTGCCATCTGTGCGGCCAGCCAGGCCTCCAAATCATCGAGCAAAGGTTTTGACCGGGATTGGCGCAACTGCAGGCGATCCTCCGGCGGCGAACCCCGCGCATCCTTTTCCACGGCGTACAGCTCCGCGATCCGGCGAATTGCCTCTTCGGCCACTGCCAGCCCCTGCGATTGGAACACGTCAACGAACTTGCGCCGGATATGCGCCATGCAGGCAACCTCGCTGACGGCTCCGGAACGGTACAGCTCATTGAAGCCGGGATAGCCATCGGCGTGCATCCAGCCCTTAAAATTGGCCAAATGCGTTGAAGGGTGTTTGCCTTTGCGGTTTGCTGTGAACTGATACCATGCAGCGGGCGGATCAGTACCGCCCCAAGGGCGCTCATCCCGGACATAGGTCCAGACGCGGGCCGTCGCGCACTTGCCCTTGGCCTGCATTTTGATTGGGGTATCATCCGCAAAAATGGCCAGGCCCGCCTGGACATGACGGCCAATCGCGTCGACCAGCGGTTCCAGTAGCGCCGCAGACCGGCCGACCCAATCCGCCAGGGTGGACCGCTCCAGATCAATCCCTTCGCGGGCGAAGATCTGGGATTGGCGGTACAGGGGGCAGTGGTCGGCATATTTGCTGACCAGCACGTGCGCCAAAAGGCCGGGACCGGGACGGCCGCGCTCAATCGGGCGTGATGGCAGTGCTGACGGAACGATCCGGTCGCATTCCCGGCAAGTCATGCGCGGGCGGACAATACGGTTCACCACGAACCGGCCCGGCACATATTCCAGCTCTTCCGTCACATCTTCGGCAATGGTCCGCAGCTGGCCGCCGCATGTGCAGGCTTCGCCGGGTGTCAGAACCTGATCAATCCGGGGCAGTTCGGGCGGCAGCGGCTTGCGCTTAGGTTTGGCCTTCTGCCCTTCGGCATCACCGTCAGGAGCATCTGCGCTGGCAACCTGCGCTGCCGCTGTTTCTTCTTCCTCCAGACGGAGCTGAAGCTGATCCAGGCTTTCCGATTTTGATCCGAACCGGTGCCGGTTATGCCCCGCAAGCTGGTGTTCCAGCTTGGCAATTCTCAGCGCCTGCGCCTTCACTAGATCAAGCAAACCCTCCGCCGTCTCGCGGAGATCTTCGGGATCGGAAGGCAGTGTTTTGGGCGCATCCAGCATGGGCCGGAATATACCCCGGCTATAGCGGAATGGGAATCCTACGGCTCTGCAATTGCGGGATAATTCCCAGCGGTCAGTGGCTTCCAGGTCTTCTGCGGCAACCGCCAGTCTATCCCCTCCAAGAGCATCGACAACTGAGCTGGCGTCAGGCTGATCTTGCCGTCTTTGGCGGCGGGCCAGACGAACCGGCCCCGTTCCAGCCGCTTGGAAAACAGGCACGCCCCCTGGCCATCCCACCAGATCACCTTCAAAAGGTCGCCCCGTCGGCCCCGGAATACAAACAGGTGCCCGCAGAAAGGATCTTCGGCCAGCACCTTCTCGGCCAGAGCCGACAGCCCGCCGAACCCCTTGCGCATGTCCGTGACACCGGCGGCCAGCCAGATCTTCGTGCTTGCCGGAACCGGGATCACGCCGAAAGCTTCCGGATCAGTGCGGCGAGCGCATCGGGATCAAAGCCGCCCTGAACCTTCAGGCGGTGGCCGCTGGCAAGCTCCACCTCGATCTGCGCACCGGCATCCGGCGGTGCTGCAGCAGGCTCAGCGTCCAGAACTTCAACCGGCAGGAAGCGGGGTGCGTCCTGCTCCTCATCGGCCTCCGCCGCAAACCGCGGCTCTTTAAGCCAGTTGAAGACCTGATTGGCATTCACATCGTAGCGCCGCGCAACTTGGGCAACCGATACACCGGGCACCCGCGTCTGCGCGCAAATCATGCGCTTCTCGTCTTCAGACCAAGTCCGCCGCCTGCGCCGCTTTGCCATGCCCAACCTCGATAATGTCCACTTGTTCGCTAATGGACATTATCCCTCACTAACGAGGGCCGTCAGTGCGGGCAGACCGGACGGTTACGTTTTGTTGAGCTCCGCTATTGTTTTACATCCGAACCCTGAGCTAATGGGATGAACTGCCTTCCCGCCGAACTGCTGCTGTCGTGTGATTTTTTTGATCAATACAATAGTTGATGTGTATGATCGATCCGCAGCGTGCGGATCACCGGCCTATGTCGCCGTAAATGATCGATCCCAGCCCAAACGCGACCTTCGTATCAGGCGCAGTGCCTACTTCGCTGCGAGTGCGAAGCATTTGAGCCAATTTCCCGAAAGCAGCCGTCCAGAAGCCGGTGGCGGCCCGACTTGCCCCACCGCAGCTACTTTTGATTGCTGAGTTAACATTTCTCATCGAAGAAAATTGTTTTTCATGTGAGAAGTTATTATTATTCCACACAGGTCTGAGCACCCTTATGTGAATGCTCTCGTCTCTGTGCCGTACGAAGATAGGGGTTGTCGCCCCCCGGAATTGTTCGAATCTGACCCGGTTTAAAGGCTCCGCATGCAAGCACTTATGAAGCAGATCCTGAAAAGAAACTTCTCAGAGTGCGTTTGCTTGTCTGGTTTTATTTTGGTGATCATTGCTGTCACAGCTTTTCCTGCGGCGGGGGAGCAAGAGCAACCCCCTGTGGAACTTCAATGTCACTGTGACGTCAGCGGTGTGAAGCCTACGTCGTTTCAAAAGATTTGGCGGTCTCGGTCAAAGGAAAGTTGCCAAAGGTGGAGCGCTGACAGAGATAGCAGGTACGACAAAACGCAAAAAAAGATAATGGACAGATACAAGCCAAGATTTCAGGCGCTGGCGGAAACATCAAAGAACAATCCAAATTACCTGATAGACTGGGAGAACCTGAAATATGATAGGGGAGTGGAACTATGCCACTCTCTCTACTGCCCGCACCAGAAAGAGAGCGCACAGTATCGAGCAGTTTGCCAATACGGCTTGCCGCCAAGTTAATTCTGTCATCAGGGATGATAAGTTGATCCTCCCTAAAATGGCGGAAGCAATTAGAGCCCGCATTTATCGGTACTTCAGATCCTTCATCGCTGGAACCCCTCCAGATCAACCAATCCATGCAGTGCCAGAATGCCGTCACTCAGCTGAAGTATCTCCGTGACGAGCGTTTGCCCGCAGTCCTTGAAAATGCCTGGTGTCTCAAGCCGCTCTGACACCATCTCCAGACCCTTGAGTGAAAGGGGGCCGCCGATTTGAATCGCAGGCGTGAACTTGTGCGCTGGCATGGTATGCACGCGCCCTTGGCCGTTGATGGCATCCATCTGGGGGCGGACCCCGCTGGATGGTTGGACCTTAAAAACGCAAGGATTATCATTTGACCATCTGGAGACGGATCCTGTGGACCATACCAGACGATAGCGCTGATTGCCTTTTTCTTGAACCTGCGGCTCGCCCAAATTCTCGACAAAAAGCTCCTTAATACTATCCAAAGAGTTAGAGCCGTCAAAGAACTGAGAACGGGCGACCGCCTGAATTGCTCCGGTTCCGTCGAGGCTTTCGATCAACTGAATCTGGTCTCTGCCATCGGCGCTGACAAATGCCGTGACACCTTTTTGAAACGGCTCAGCGACCGTCAGGTTCGGGTATCCTCCAGCCCAGCCCACGCTCATATTAGCATTGACCATGCTTTCAGCTGCTTCTTTTGGCATGCCCGGACGCACCCCAAGCAACTCAAGTTCCACGTCATCCGGAATAGGAGCATCGGTTGCAGAAGAAGACGGCGCGGGAACCGTTTCCAGGATTGAATTGAGGCTAACAGCCGGTTGCGGAAGTGTGATCCATTCAGACGGTTCTTGTCCGCCTTGCAAGAAAAGCCCGGCGGACTTGGGAACGCCGGCCAGCATCAATACAGGCTGGCGAAAGCGCTCGGCTTCGACGAGGAAGACATCAGCCAGATCAAACTCGAAGATCACGTCAGTACGCCTGAAGTTCCCATTAACGGGCACCGGCATACGATACTTTTTCTCAACTGACGGCAGGATCACTCCTACTCCTGAAAGCGCGTCGCTGCCGACACCACCTGTGTGCCAGCCGATAATGTAATCACTTGAAATTTTCAGGTCTTCATGGACCCTGAAATTCACCGGGTTAGGTACAAACGGACACAAGCTTTGGGGATCGTTTTCACATTGCCCCATGCTCCACCTGACCCAAAATCGCCCAAATTTGCCCGGCTCGGCAAAAATTGGGACAGGGGCGCTATGTTCAGGCCCTACACGCAATGCCAACTCCATCAATTTGGCCTGGTCGTCCGGGTTTCGCGCGTCCCAAGGGTCCTCTCCTGAGAGCTTCCTTGCTGTCAGCTCCTCTTTCGTTGGCTTCTTCTGAGCAATCATTTGAAGGATCGGTGCCTCTAAATCACTGGGCAGCGTTAGGAAATATGGACCCGCCGCTGCCAAATTCAGCTGAAACTCATTGCCGCGGCGCCCGCCAGTTTTCCATTCCGCCGTAAGTTCAGCGTCGACATACATAGGTGCGCTGGGGTTCCCGCCTAGTGCTTCGATGAGCGTTTCCGCCTGAGCAGGCTCCATATGCAGACGCTCGGGGAAGTTCTCCAGGTTCCCAACCGGATCACCCGACAATGGTACCGTCAAAACTCCGGGTACCAATCCGAGATTTCTGCACGCTTCCAGATCGTAGTTGCTTGATCCAGATCTGGAAAATGGAAACGACCTCGTTTCAAAATCATACTCGCCAAGGTTAATGTAGCAATAAATGCGTACTTTCATTGGAAACGACGGTGCCGCAGTGTTCAAAAGTGACGGAAGCGATGTCCTGACTTGTTCTGCAAGACGCTGTGCCTCAAAAGGATTCAGCCGCGTAGTTTGCAGCCTGCGGGCCAAGAATTGTTCGTCTCTTCCGGTTGCGTCCAGGAATATTTGCCGGGACTGTTCCTCGGGAAAGTGGGCGAGCTGACGAATTGCGGCATCCGTATTGGAAAGGATGTTTTTCAATTCGTCTCTTTTCCAGTTCAGCAACGCAAGGGAAACTAGCCGCGCGAACTCTTTCCTTTTCCCCTCTTTGTCCTCAAGCACTGTATTGGGGAACCATGTGGCACCGAAGGCCGCAATTCTCGACTCGTTTGGGTTCGAACTTCCACTTGCAAAGGAGGATGCCGGACTGCCGCCGCCTTGGGAAAGGTTGCCGACGGCTGGAGCCTGCCGGTCGGTGTCTCCAGCAGTTGGCAAGACCGGCAGGACTGGAGTGCTGCGCCGAAGGCTATTGCAAAAGCGTTCCAGTTCATTGAGCGACTTACTTGAACCAACGAGCGGCACGCTTAAGCTTGTTCCTGCAGCCGTGTTTTGAAGCGTCAGAATGCGCCCGCCCTTGATTGCACGGAGCATTGGATGGCTTGTCGGCACATGTGCGGCAAACGCACCCTCTGGCGGCAGGTATACCAGATTTGAAGCTCCGTAAGATTGGCCGTCGACCGAAACCGAAACATTCACCAAAGAACCTGAGCCTGCCTGCGCCGGGTGCAAGTGTTTCGAAACCAGGATGGTAAGAGTGTTGTCCGGCGGCTGGAACAATGACACTGACTTCTTGTCTCCAGGGTAGGCCTCGATGTCAGCGTCCTTGGCCATACAACGGAATTTGATTGACGGTTCATCGGCTGTAGCTGCCGGAGCGGCAGCGTGGCCAAACCAACTGTAGTCGTCCGAGGTGAATGTCCAAGATTGCTGAGCTTGTGCTGCCAATGACGAAGTGACTGAAAGCAGTATGGTTGCAGACAGTACCACAGTAAAATTTTTAGAAGTCATCCACTCTCCCCCCCCAAAAAGAACGAACTTCTTAGCACCTTACCATAATTTCATCGGTTTGTTGAGGCTTCCGAGTTGGAGCTTTTCTGCGGCAGCGTGTCGTGACAGTCTTCTCAACCGCTATCGAATGGATCAAAAGTTACCCGCGGCCATCATAATAAATGGTTGGCAGAAGCAGAATTTGATCTGAAGCGCATATGCTTACAGACAATCCAACAGACCGCTCGAACTTGGGAAATCGCCGCCGACGTGCTGAATAACCAAAGTTGGGTGAAGCTTGAGCAGAAGGTAAAAAATACACGTCGCAATCTAGGCCGTGTTGGGTTCGCACTTCGGTTAGTTGGCTCTAGCGCTATGAAGGTCGTCTTGTTTGTTCCCGACGTCACGGTTTAAAGGCCATAACGGGCTGCAGACTTGACATCACCCGAGACTAAGCGAACGGCAGCAACAGCGGGCCGCGCCGCAGCATATCGACGCCGGAATTCCGGATTATCAGCAGTCTAGCCGTGACTTTGCAAAGGGCGCTTCCTGCGCTTCGCTGACATCCGTTCCAGGCGCAGCATCGCCTTGGCCAACTGAGCAACTCGAAGGTCCGCTTTTCGGAAGTGTTTCGCGGCTGCAGCGGAGCCTTCGCTGCGCCTGGTTTGGATGTCGCGATTGGGCTGAGACCGGTCCTTTTCTACACGCGCAGAATTTTGGCGCGGAAACCTCAACAGTGAACTTTTGCGTTGCTCCGCAAGGCTGCATTCCCATGTGCTTTAGATCTGGGGCAACGTAGCCGTTCTCTGTGTGGGCAGCATCAAAGGAACGCGGGGGCTCTTGGCTGTACCTCAGCATATCCCCGCAACCATCAACCACAGCTAGACTGCGGCAGAAGGGCGACCCTTGCAGCGCGTGCTGCAGGTGTTCAAATAGGACTTTGATTTATTTGCACGTTATGTATCGTGTGGTCTCGTTTCTCATGGAGGAAACAAATCGTATGAAACCCAGCACCCAGTCTCGGACCTCACCAACGCCTTCAGTTGAGCCGCCGCGACCAATGGGGGTGTTTCGGGGTAAACCTGCCACCAAGCAGCTAATCGCTTTCTACGTCGCCTATTTAGCCGCGATGCAGTTCGGCCGATGGGTGCTTGTGATACCAGATATCCCGATTGTCATATGGCCCCCGAACGGGATCGTCTTAGCGATGCTTTTGACCCAGCCCAAGCAAAGTTGGTCATGGTGGATCTCTCTGGCTGCCATTGGTGAACTGACTGGCAATGCGGTCTGGTTTCACAATCCGGTAGGTTGGGCGTTTGGGTATATCGTGGCGAACGCGATAGCCGTGATCTTTGCTGCCACGCTGATGAAGCCGAGTGGAGATGAAGGCTTCCGGTTTAGACGATTATCTCAAGTCTTGAGGTTCTTGGTTGTCTGCGTGCTTGTCGCGCCGGGACTCAGCGCTACTCTTGGAAGCGCGATCGATGCCTTCGTCGGAAAGAACCCGTTCATGAAGACGTGGCCGTACTGGTGGCTCGGAGACGCCACCGGTATCCTGATCGCAACCCCGCTGGCTATCTCAGTCATGAACGCGTGGGACGAAAAGGCTTGGCCTAGTCCCATAGAATTGTTCGAGGGCGCTGCCATTGCAGTGTCGCTTTCAGTACTGTGTTTCTGGGTTCTGTCGACGGACGCTACCTATGCATTCGTCCTACCAATGCCGATACTCTGGGCGGCGCTGCGCTATGAGTTCCGCGGTGTCAGCTTTGCCGTGCTGGTACTGACTGCTGCCATCGCGATCCAAGCACAAAGCTTCGAGTATTTACCTCGATCGGGAGCGGATGTTGCTGCACTTCAGAACATGCTGAGAGCATTAATTCTGATCGCGGCGACCACTGGATTGATCGTCGCGGGCATCGCTCGACAGCAGCGGCAGGCCCTCGCAAATCTGGCGTTGGCCAACGACCAACTTGAGCAACGTGTGGCCGAACGGACCCGAGAGATCGAGGCGACCGAACAGAGGTTCAAAGCCACATTCGAGAATGCCGGGGTCGGCATTAGTATCGTTGGCGGAGACGGGACACTTCTACGGGTGAATGGCAGCCTCGCACGGATGCTCGGCCGGGATGTTAGCGAGATAGAAGGGCGACGCATTGCTGAATTCACCCACCCGGATGATCAGGCATTGATCGACGTTGCTTGGAACCAGCTAACGGTCGAAGGAAAGGATGAATACGAGCAAGAAAAGCGCTACTTGCACAAGACGCAGAAGATCGTCTGGGGGCATACAACAGTCAGTTGCGTACGCCGTGAGGATGGCAAGATCGATTACCTGATCAAGATAATTCAGGACATTACGGAGCGGAAGCGCTCAGAGGCTCTGCGGCAATTGCTGATGCGCGAGGTGAACCACCGTAGCAAAAACCTATTGGCCATCGTTCAGGTAATCGCCCGTCAGACAGCGAAGCATTCTCCGGCGAAATTTGTCGAAATACTGAATCAGCGTTTGCAAGCGCTCGCGGCAAACCAGGATATCCTTGTGCATAACGAGTGGAAGCGCGTCGCTCTTTCTGATCTCGTGACAGGGCAATTGGCGCACTTGGAAGCCATTGTCGATCGGGTTCGATTGTCAGGGCCGCCTATCCTGGTCCCCGCTGCGGTGGCCCAATCCCTCGGTATGGCGCTGCATGAACTTGCAACAAATGCGGTAAAATACGGCAGTTTGAGTACAGAGACGGGTCAGGTCGATATCTCGTGGGAGGCGGAGAACGATAGATTCCGAATGACTTGGCGTGAATCGGGCGGGCCGCCGGTCACTCAACCTGACCGCAAGGGGTTCGGTACCACTGTTTTGGAGCGGATGGTGGCCTCTTCAATGTCTGGAGAGGTCATTTTGGACTACTCTCCCGATGGCTTCAGCTGGGAGTTGACTTGTCCGATGTCTTCTTTAGAGGACAGCGATTGTGCCGACGCTTAACTGTGGGCTATTCCCCAATCTTTGCACCTGCTGATCGGGTTGGTTGAAATTATTGTCTCTGACAATAAGCCAGAACCGATGCTTTTCCGCCCAAGGCTGAGTGAGGGCGCTGATGGTTGTAGAAAATCATCCATTTCCGGATGGCCGCCTTCGTCCCTGATCCTATCTCGCAAGCATGCAGATAGACGCACTCGTATTTCAGGCTGCGCCACTCCTGTCGATGAAAATGTTGTCGAGGAAACGGCCTTTCCCACCCATCGAGATCGGCATGCCTGACCGGCAGAGCCGGTCCGTCCAAGCCAAGGACATAAACTGCGCTTCGCGGAACTTCGACCGAGGCGAAGCATTGCCCTGGTCATCTCGGTTGACTTGAAGGTCCGCTTTCGTGACGGTCTTTTCTCTCGCGGCAGAGGAACGGCCGCGCCTTGCATGAATGTCGTGTTTGGGCTGGCTGGCACCCTCTTGTGGCCGAGGGCTAGGGCGGTTTTGCCGAAACCCCGCAAGAGTGTCCAACCTTTTGTGTATGACGGATGAGATCGACAAGACATTTCCGCCGTAATCTTCTATTCTTTGGCAGTGCGGTCGACCTCGGGGCGAAGCGTGGCGTGTCGGCTGGAAGCGTCACCGGGCAGCCTATTCAGTCCCTGCCGGTTTGAGGCGGCCGCACACCCGCCCTGTTTTGGAGGGTGTGGCCGCCAGGCCGCCACGAAGTGCTCGTAGCTTTTCTCCGCTTGCTCAGCGATCTTGGCT
>NZ_JBGFGM010000125.1:0-456 GCF_041224635.1 Leisingera sp. XS_AS12 | reverse complement strand
TACCAACCGCTGGTTCACTATGGATGCGAACGGCTGGTATGATCGATTTACCGCGGTAAATCGCCGGCCTTCGTCAGGATGGCTCTCGAGGTCGTTGTGGAAAGCCCTTCGCCTCTGCGGCCAGTTTACCGCGGTAAATCGGCCAGCAGCATCATGGTACCGCCTGCAGGCTCACAATGGATGCGAGCATCTTGCATGACCGATTTACCGCGGTAAATCGGGTGATCATGACCAGGACTCCCTTGGGGTTCACTCTTGAAAGTCCTTCGCCTCTAGGGCCGATTTACCGGGGTAAATCGGCCACCACGATCATGCTACCAACCGCTGGTTCACTATGGATGCGAACGGCTGGTATGATCGATTTACCGCGGTAAATCGCCGGCCTTCGTCAGGATGGCTCTCGAGGTCGTTGTGGAAAGCCCTTCGCCTCTGCGGCCAGTTTACCGCGGTAAATCG
>NZ_JBGFGM010000124.1:0-417 GCF_041224635.1 Leisingera sp. XS_AS12 | reverse complement strand
GGTTCCGGCGATGGTGACGGATCCGGTCGGATCGTCGTTGACGTTGGTCACGGTGGCCGTTGCGGCACTGGTCACGCTCTCGGTCGTGCCTTCACCATCGGTATAGGTTGCTGCGACGGTGATGACCGCGCCGACATCGTCTTGGGTAAGCGTGTAGGTGCTGCCACTCGCGCCGCTGATGTCGACGCCATCGCGTTTCCACTGGTAAGCGATCGTGCCCAGCCCGTCTTCATCTGCCAGGGTGTTGGCTGCCGTAAGAGTTTGATCTTCGGCAGCGGTTCCGGCGATGGTGACGGATCCGGTCGGATCGTCGTTGACGTTGGTCACGGTGGCCGTTGCGGCACTGGTCACGCTCTCGGTCGTGCCTTCACCATCGGTATAGGTTGCTGCGACGGTGATGACCGCGCCGACATCGTC
>NZ_JBGFGM010000123.1:0-551 GCF_041224635.1 Leisingera sp. XS_AS12 | reverse complement strand
TAGGTCAGGTCGGCAAACCAAACCTTAGCCGAAGAACAACTATGGCCGCCAAGCGGCTCGCGCGGGCCTCGCTTCGCTACGCGAAGGCTCAGCTCAGCCCGCGCTACCGGCGGAAATTACACCAACCGTTGGGACACTGCTTACCATCTCCCATCCGATCTATGAGCTCATCAACGATTATACGATCGCTCTTGGCTTTCAGCCCGGCATTCTCGTGGAGCTCATGGCACGAGCTGAACCTGACGACTTCTATTATCCAGGGTATATCGATCTGTGTGATATGGGCATTGCAACTTGGATCCAGTGCTTGTGTATTTCCTAGATATCGCAGGACTGTATGCAACCCCTCTGCTGCCCTTCGCGGCCATCCGTTTCCTGATCCGCTGAGCATGTTTGCGATAAAACCGTGGATTACGCCCAAATCTCCTTGTGGACTGGGGGCTTCCATCCAATATGCCATACAGTACAGCATTTTAGACCGGTGTGACCGTCATGGCCCTTCCTGCCCGCCTCCTCCCTCTCGCTTTGAGCGGTTTCGCCGCGCTCGCCAG
>NZ_JBGFGM010000122.1:0-51577 GCF_041224635.1 Leisingera sp. XS_AS12 | reverse complement strand
TTGCCGTGTGGCTTGTTGCGTTGATCTGACATTCCATTCGGAAAATCAGGGCTGATTTGCAGGTTCAGTCGGCGAAGCCGCCTGTTCCTGCTGATCTGCCACGTGGCGAACGCGGGAGGGGGCGAGGCAATGCTATTCGACCGGGTAGGTGCGGCCCGCAGGCGTAGCCGAGGACACGGCCCGGTCTAATCGGATTGCCCGAGGGGGAGGGCAGCGCCCTCTCCCTGACGGCCAGGGGCGTTTGGCTTGTCCAAATCCCGCTGGCCCACAAAACAGAAGCGGCGGGGCCATCAGCCCCGCCTCCGTGTTGCGATCATTCAATATTGAAAACTGAGTTCACAGGTTTGGGACATAGTTAACTTACGCCGCGCCCACACCAAAGTCCGGATTTGGGTTGGCGCATCAGAGCAGTAGCCTAAGCGCTGCGCCCATAACCGAGGCGACAAGCAGAATTCGGATGATGCCCCAGTGCAGTCGAAAAGCCAGTAGGCAGCTCAGGCCAAATAGTAATAAGGCGAGCCATTCGATGGTGGCAAGCTCCGGCATCCACAGGGTGAATGGCCCCCTCTGTTCGCGGGTTACGGTGGTAAACAGCACATGAAGTGCAAACCAGACCGAAAGGTTCAGGATGACGCCAACGACCGCCGCGGTGATCGCCTTGAGGGCACCCTGCAATTTGGGCTGGTTCGATATCCACTCGATGTAAGGGGCACCGGCGAATATCCACAGAAAACATGGCGCGAACGTCACCCAAAGTGCGACGATTGCAGCGATCACTCCGAGACCGAGCCCCCCGTCCTTGAAACCAGCAAGGAAGCCCACGAACTGTGTCACGAGGATCAGCGGGCCGGGCGTGGTCTCTGCCAGACCCAAGGCGTCGATCATCTCGCCTGCGCTCAGCCAGCCGAATTGCACCACGACATCCTGCGCCATATAGGCAAGGACTGCGTAGGCACCACCAAAGGTCACGATGGCAAGAGTGCTGAAGAACCTTCCGACTTGGATAAGGAGGTCAGGCGCGCCCAACCAGGTAAGCGCCAGCAGCGGAAGTAACCAGATCGCAAGCCAAAGGATGATCGTACCGACCGTTTTCCGGGCCGACACATGGGTCATATCGACCGTATCTTGCGACACGCGCGCGGGTGCCGTGATCAAACCATACAGACCTGCCATCAGGACGATCAACGGATAGGGGATGGTCAGGAAGAATATTCCGACAAAAGCGGCACCCGCGATGACCCAATGCTGCCTTTGTCTAAGCGCCTTCTTCGAGACGCGCAAAAGCGCTTCAACAACGATCACTAGAACAGCGGCCTTGATCCCATAAAACAGCGCTTCAACGAGCGGGACATTCCCGAAAATACTGTAGATTGCCGCCAATGCCATGATGACGGCGACTCCTGGGATAACAAAGAGCAATCCGGCAATCAGACCGCCAATTGTTCCGTGAAGCCGCCAACCGGCATATGTTGCAAGCTGCATGGCTTCCGGCCCCGGAAGCAACATGCAAAAACTCAATGCATTCAGGAACTGTTGTTCAGACAACCACTTACGGTCGTCAACCACCTCCTTATGCATGAGTGCGATCTGGGCAGCTGGACCGCCGAAAGACAGAATTCCGATTTTCCACCACACGCGCGTCGCGTCGGCGATAGACGGAACCATATCCGTCTGGATATTACTCGTACTGCTCATGATTTATGCCTTTGTCGAAGCTGCTGGCCAATCATGCCCTTCGTTCGTCGCGTCACGTGCCCATCTATAGAATGCATCGTAAAGCAACATGCCGGCGTCGAGCTGTTGCAGATCATCGCGAAACATGCGCGACAGACCCAAGGATGCTGCCAGAAGGCCAGCGGCCTCCGGGGCGAGATCATGTTTGTTGGTGTCGGCCCCCCGCACAATCATGGCTAGTCTTGTCAGTGCGTCATGTCCAACGCCAAACTCTTCGATCATTGTGTCGAAGGTGCAGATTTCGGCCCGATGGCTCCAGAAGACGTCTTCGATATCGAAGGGCGTCGCGTTGAAGCGCTCTGCCACATTACTCACTTGAGAGGCTGAAACGAACAGAATTTGGGCCTTCGGGTCGATAAAACGACGAATGAGCCACGGACAAGCAATTCGGTCGATTTTCGGGCGATGGCGCGTGACCCACACGGTGCGGCCAGACGAGTCCAACGGCGGCAGTTTGGTTGTCGTGACCATTGGGAGCTTCGCATCTCTCCATGCGAATTGCCCGCCTTCGAGAACTTCTGCTTGCACTCTGGATGCACGAAGAAGTGCCGCCGCGCCCTGGCTGATCTTGAGCCCCTTCTGACAATAAACAACGACCGAGCGGCCCTGAAGCTCATTCGCTAAATCGGGAACATCTTTGAACGGATAGCGAAATGCGCCAGGAATAAACCTTGGATCATCGTCAAAGTCTTCATCAATGCGCACATCAAGAAGCACTGGACAGTCGGGGGTCCCGACCAGGCGAGCTAGAGCAGATACCGAAATTTCATTGTACGACGCCATGAAGCATCCTCCTCGGAAAGTAAGGGAATTGGAAGGATGCAAGATTGGGCTGGCGCCTCACGAGGTTCTTGCGCACCCCTGAGCTACAGAACTAAATTGAAATGCCTCTACTGTCAAACACAGGAACAGCCATTGGCTGCGTCGCAGAAATTTTGAAGTATGGGCTGATTGTGTTGAAAACACTCTGTCATGGCACCTGACAGGCAATCATTGTAGGATAATGTTCTGAAGGCGCTTCAAAGTAGCCAAAAATACGGCGCCCGGCACGTGCATTGAGAACATTGTTCTGCATTTCGGAGAGCGCTGAGAGCTTCAAGGACTTTTTCAACACAATCGGCTCTTCGCCAGCATCCGCCGAGGTCCGCTTGAATGGCCGCTGTCGATTTTGGGTCAGAAATGCTTGGCATCTAGTGTGGAAATGCCTGACTTTCTACAGCGGCGGGGCCATCAGCCCCGCCTCCGTATTGCGGTCATTCCATTTTGAAAACAGAGTTCACTAGTTTGGGACTGAACCGCCCTTTCTGGTGCTGGCATCGATGGCCGCAGCCAGCACACACGCGACATTCATACTGCACTTGCAAAAGATGGCCTTGCCCACTGCCCGGGCGGAGCGCTGCCGTTCGCCGCGCGGCCTACGAACGGCAGTTTCGATGTCAGCTTGCGTCTTTGAACTCGGCGTATTCGCCGCGGACTTGGACTGTCACTGTAACGTCCGAGCTGTCGCGGTTGCGCCAGAACCAGCCGTGTTCACCGTTGAATTCGGCGACTATTTCACCCTCCGCGCCGGTAGAGCCGCGCCCCTTTTCATAGGTGACTGATTTGCCGCCGCCATGGCCGTGCAGGTCGAAATTGACCTTACCGCCCTCGACGACCATTCGGTATTGTGCAGTCTGGCCCTTCTCCATTACCAGTTTCCACTCAGCGGAATCACCCGGAGCAAGCGTGAAGGTGGTCTCGTCACGCCATGTTTCGGCGGTTACGGAAGTGGCGTCCTGCGCATAAGCGGCTCCGACAAAAAGGCCAAGCACGTCGTTCAACAAGCTCGACTGTTCTTCGGCGGCCTGCTCCATCAGCCGGTCAGCCTCTGCCTCGTCTGCGAGCTGGGTCTTAATCTCACCCATTTCCTTGAGACCGATGGCACGGCCTATGCCGGTCGGGTCGATGTTGTATTCGGCGGGTAGCACCACGGTAACGAGGATCGCCACCGCCGAAACACCGGCGATCACCGTAGAGCGAATAAGCTGTTTCGAACTGGGGAGTTGATCGAGACTCGGTTTTTCTGCGTTGAACATAGGGAAATCTCCTGTCGGTTCAGGCGGCCACGAAGAGGCCGGTGAGCTGGTAGCCCGTGAGAATGAAGCCAAGTGTCATCATGATGACGTTGGCGGTGTAGGCTTGCGCGAAAAAACGCGGAGAGCGGCGCCAAAACCCCATAACGATAAGGATCACGGCCAAGGCCATGAGCTGGCCTAGTTCTACCCCGACGTTGAAGGCCAGCAAGTTGGCCAGCAGTCCGTCTGAGGCGATGTCGTAGTCGAGAATCTTGGTGGCCAAGCCTGTGCCGTGGAAGAAGCCAAAGATCAGCGTCGCCAGCTTGGTATTAGGCTGGAAGCCGAACCATCGCTGGTAAGCACCGAGGTTGTCCAGGGCCTTGTATACTACCGAAATGCCGATGATGGCGTCGATGATATAGGCGTTGATGCCCCAGCCGAACCAGACGCCGAGTAGCATCGTGGTCGAATGTCCGACGGCGAAGAGGCTGACGTAAATGCCGACGTCGCGCATCTTGTAGAGGAAGAAGACGACGCCGAGCAGGAACAGGATGTGATCGTAACCGGTCACCATGTGTTTGGCACCGAGATACATGAAGGGGATGATGTTGACCCCCCAGATCTCCTGAATATAGCCGGCATCGCCCTCCGTGACGTTGTGGGCTGCGGCCTGCGTTGCGCCGAGTGCAAGCAGGATAAGAATTGTCAGGAACACCGGCTTGCGCAATGCGGCGCGGCGCGTGTCCCGAAAGACTGCGGTCATGTTGATCTCCGAAAAAAGTGTGAATTCTGCGTGGTGGCCGCTTCGGGCGGCACCAGTTCACACGCGCGGAGGTCTTTCGTGGCGATACACCAGACCCGGTCGCCAGAAATGCCGAGCTGAGAAGCCTGCCGCTTCGGGGACGTCCCAAGTTGCGACGTAGGAGCCGCGCAATAGAAGTGCCGGGCTGTGGTCATGATCGGCAACATCATGGCTGTGGCCGTGTAGCGCCCAGGCGAGATCTACCTCGAACCCATGGCTATGGCCATGAGACTCGACCATCTCCGCATGGTCCTGAATAGTGGCAAGGACATCTGGGATGTGGGACGTGACCGGCTGGGATGACCAGAACACAAGACACAGGCAGAGGAGTGCGGCGAGGCCTCGCTGCATCAATCCCGTCCATTTCTTGGCAATCCTTACCTGCACCATGTCCCTGCTCGTGGCTCGCTAAACGCCATCTTGCTTTATCCTCCCTAGGGGGATAACTCGTTCTTATGATAGAACCACACCGGCATGCAAGCCACCCCAAGCTCTCCGCACGGCTGAAACGCGCCGAAGGGCATCTGCGCTCAGTCATCGACATGATCGAGCACGGGCGCCCCTGTCTCGAAATCGCGCAGCAGCTTCAGGCGGTGGAAAAAGCCGTCCGCAACGCCAAACAGGCGCTGATCCATGACCACATGGATCATTGCCTCGACGGAGAAAACTCCGAATCGGACCGGGCCGAACTCAAGGCCATCTCACGTTACCTTTGAGGCAATCATGATGGACATCCTGTCTGACCGCACCTACCGGCACCTCTTCCTTGCCCAAGTTGTTGCATTGCTGGGAACGGGCCTTGCGACAGTTGCGCTTGGGTTGTTGGCCTACGATCTGGCAGGAGACGGCGCAGCAATGGTGCTGGGCACGGTCTTCACCATCAAGATGGTGGCCTATGTGGGGATTGCCCCGGTTGCAGGTGCCTTTGCGGACCGGGTGAACCGCCGTCGGCTGCTTGTTGCGCTGGACCTGATGCGCGCTGCCGTGGCGCTGGCGCTGCCCTTTGTAACCGAGGTCTGGCAGGTCTACGTGCTAATCTTCCTGCTACAGTCTGCCTCGGCGGCCTTCACGCCCACTTTCCAGGCTACGATCCCCGATGTGCTGCCCGACGAGGCGCGCTACACCCGTGCGCTTTCGCTCTCGCGTCTGGCCTATGATCTGGAAAACATCATCAGCCCGACATTGGCGGCGCTACTGCTTGCAATGATGAGCTACAATACGCTTTTCCTAGGAACTGTGGCGGGCTTTGCCGCTTCAGCGCTTTTAGTGGTTTCAGTGATACTGCCGAGCCCTCAGGCCGCGGAACCGCGGGGAATTTATGACCGCACAACGCGTGGAATGCGCATTTACCTGGCAACCCCGCGATTGCGCGGCCTACTTGCGCTCAACCTTGCGGTCTCGGCAGTCGGGGCGATGGTTCTGGTCAACTCGGTCGTTCTGGTGCGCGGCCTGCTCGGCCTGCCGGAAAGCGCGCTGGCCTGGACGATGTTCGCATTCGGCACAGGCTCCATGGCGGCGGCACTGCTGCTGCCAAGGCTTCTGGACCGGCTTCCCGACCGCCCCGTCATGCTCTCGGGTGCCTGCCTCATGATCCTCTCCTTGCTTGGACTCGCGGGAAGCATCGCCGCTTCGGATCTGCACTGGGGAGCTCTGCTTCTCGCCTGGCTGATTGCGGGCTTCGGCTATTCCGCAGTGCTGACCCCCTCTGGTCGGTTGCTGAAGCGTTCGGCGCATGCCGAGGACAGGCCCGCAGTGTTTGCTGCACAGTTCGCGCTGTCGCATGCCTGCTGGCTGGTCACCTATCCGCTGTCCGGCTGGCTGATGACACAGTTGGGTGCCATCCCCGCGCTGGTCACCTTGGCCGCGCTGGCGGGAATTGGGATCATGGCCTGTCTGCTGCTGTGGGCTAGCGGAACGACTGGGGAAATCGAGCACACGCACGACGATCTGCCGCTTGACCACCCGCATCTGCGGGATCACGGGGTAACCGGGCACAAGCATGAGGTCATCATCGACGATCTGCACCGCAGCTGGCCCATGCGCTCCTGACATGCTGTCCATCGCCGGTCTGTTTACGGCGGCTTTGGTGGCTGCAACGCTCGTGCCTGCACAGTCAGAGGCTGTGCTCGCTGGGATAGTGGTTGTCGGCAGTCACCCGGTATGGTTGCTCCTGGCGGTTGCAACATCAGGAAATGTCCTGGGTTCAATCCTCAACTGGGCGGCCGGGCGGTATCTAATGCATTTCTCGGATCGCAGCTGGTTCCCGGTATCTCGTGCGCGACTGGATCAGGCAGCGGCTTGGTACGGCAAATATGGGCGCTGGAGTCTTCTCGGGTCTTGGGTGCCAGTGATTGGAGATCCACTGACGCTGGCGGCAGGTCTCCTGCGCGAACCGCTTTGGCGCTTCGTGCTTATCGTGACCATCGCAAAGGGCGGACGCTACCTTGTTGTTGCCGGCGTTGCATCCGCTGCCGCCTGACTCGGGTCAACTTGCAGTCAGACGGCTTGCGTGAACTGGACGATTGCAACGACGAGCAAGATCACCCCGGTCAAAAAAGCGCGACACGGGATACCCGACTTGCTCCAAGCCAGGGTTGAGTGGGGCGCAATGTCCAGTCCGGCTGGTGGCATCGCGGCATAGCTGGTTGGACGAAAGGTCGGCTTAGGGCCGTTCGCGCGCCCATGCTCCCGGTCAGGCCCGGATTTTGCAAATGTCGCTATCTGCGCTTCGCTTCTATTCGAGCGAAGCGCAGCATTTGGTAAAGTGGGCTCTTCGCCAGCTTTCGCCGCGATCGGCATGAATGGCCGCTGTCGATTTTGGGTCAGAAATGCTTGACGTCTGGGTCAGAATTGCATGACGCGGACGAGTTGTTCCCTCAGGTTTTGGCCGCTGATTGGGTCAAAGGTGTTCGACGTTCCACAACGGACAGTCAAAGGATCGGAGCCGGGGGGTGGTGCGGCCCGCAGCGCGTAGCGCGAGGACACGGCCCCCGGCGGAGACGACGCCGCAGGCGGCGCTTGTCTTTTGACTTTCCGGGGCAGGTCTGTTGGGCGGACAAAAAACAGGATCATGTCAGACTGGGGGTGAGCGGGCGTAGCCCGTCGATCCCCCGGCATGTCCCCTGAACTCATGCGAGACGCGCGCCCCGCGCGGCTCTCTCAATCCTCAAAGGCCAGAGCTTTCCAGCCCGATCCCGGCCCAGGGGACGGGACGGGCCTTGCATGTCGACGAGCTGGACGCGCCATCACACAGCGAAGGATAGCGAGGCAACTTGTGGGAAGGTCTAGCCCTACTCAACCTCCCATCCGGTTGCCCACAGGCCCTTGCTCAATACTTGGGGTCTCGCGCGGACCTGCTTCGGCCCCGCACCTGCACTCCCGAGGTCGTTCCGGCACGCGGCTGGACAACCGGACTACCCGTGCAAGCGATCGTCACCCGAATGGGCCGAGACTAGGCCGCTGAACCGACTATTGCGCCCCGCGCGGACTGGCTCGGAACGAGACTGACCGGGCGGGAGAAAGCGCAAAGGAGGGGCAGGGGGATAGGCTCGGGTGGAAGGCCGGTACAGCCGGCCGGAGACTAGAGCGCGGTCCTGACCGTTCGTGACCCCGCGCAGTGGCGCGCGGACACGAACGGTCAGGATGGACCATGCAGTTTGGCCTTCTTGCACTACCGTTCGCACATACCCTTCGGGCGCACATACGTTGACATTCACCCAAACCGAACATATAGTTCCCTCAACAACACCCCCCAGGCGACCGGTCGAGAGGCCGAGCTCAATACCGGGGGGTTACTTATTTTAGGGGTATGCTCAATACTTTGAAGTTCACGAAGACGCCTTCAAGCATCGAGCAACAACTACAGCTCCTCATCCAGCGTGGCATGGATGTCGGCGACCATGACACTGCAAAGCAGTGGCTTGAGACAGTT
The DNA here is from genome assembly GCF_041224635.1 of Leisingera sp. XS_AS12. Lineage (NCBI taxonomy): Bacteria > Pseudomonadati > Pseudomonadota > Alphaproteobacteria > Rhodobacterales > Roseobacteraceae > Leisingera > Leisingera sp. XS_AS12. The sequence goes on along the minus strand of NZ_JBGFGM010000122.1, from coordinate 43,056 downwards.
GGATACTATAGGCTGAGCGCCTACTGGCTCCCCTTCGAAAAACCTCCCGAAAACGGAAACGCGCGCAGCAAGGTCTTCGAAAGCGGAGCAACCCTCAGTGCAGTAACCGATCTGTATGTCTTCGACCGCAGGCTGCGCGTTCTGGTACTGGAGGCAATCGAACGTGTTGAAGTACATGTAAGATCGCGTTGGACCTACCATATGGCACATGCCCACGGTGCCCATGCTCATCTGGATCACCGCCTGTTTTCTGGCTTTTTGAACCATGCCGAACAGCTCGTCCGTCTCGCTCGGGCCGTGGAGAAATCCGAAGAAACCTTCATTTTATACCACAAAGGCAAGTACACGGACCCTTATTCCCCACCCCTTTGGTCAGCAACCGAATTGATGACGCTTGGCGAACTCTCGAAGTGGTTCCAGGCAACGAAGGACAATTCAATCAAGTCGCAGGTGGGACGTGATCTGGGCTTGCCGACCAAAGAGACCGTGGAGGGAACTCTACAGGTCTTGGCGCTGACCAGAAACATTTGCGCACATCACGGACGGCTGTGGAACCGCCGGACGGTCAAACGACTACCCAAGATCAAACGCTTCAAAAAAGACCTGGTACTGGTGACTGAAGGCCAGCAAGAAGAGAATGACAATCGGCTGTATAACATATTGGTCGTTCTACTTCACATGATGGACAAGCAAGCGACGGACAGCACTTGGCGAGATCGGCTGCGGAATCTTGTCGAAGCACAATCTGATTCCGACCGATCGAAAATGGGTTTCCCCACAGACTGGCGGACACGACCGGTCTGGAACCCATAAACGGCCACTTCCTAAATGTTCGCCCCAAAGGGGCGAACATCAAATCGCTTCCAGAGCTATAGCAACCCACTCTTCAGCTGGAGACGAGGCTGGCCTTCTCCGGGTCATAGCGAAACTTGGTAATCGTCCCGTCTTTGATCTTTTGAACAGCCTCGTCGATGACGAAGAGCGGTACCAGGAACCACTCTCGGGGCGTTATCGGACGACCAAACCGATCCGGAATTTCGATGTCGAGCTGTGCGGTCCCGAAAATCCGGTGGATGAGGTTTTCAAGTCGGGTCTGATTGATGTTGTAGAGCTCATAGGTCGCCACGACCTCGACCGGCGCCATCAGGAAGGTCGGTTGAAGATGCGCACCGGCAATCCTCTTCTCGACACCCAAGGTGGTCACGCCGATCTTGTGCACGAGGTCCCGGTTCTCAGACACCATTGGATGATCGGACTTGCTGCGCAGGACATAGATCGTGCCAGTGGTGCTGTCGCCCTCTTCAGGCGCGTCCGCGAACAGCGGCCCCGCGACGGACTCGGTGATCCTTCGGCCGGACTCATCCTTGTTCAAAGCCCGCTGAAGCGAACGCATCAGCATTCTGCTTTCCGTGCCGTTATCGAAAATCACGCGCAGACGGGCATCTGTCCGACCTTGATCGGTAAGAGTCTCCTCGCCCATCTCCGCGACATAGGCCTTTTGCCCCTCAACGATGAAGAAGCGGCCCCTTTGGATCTCAGCCTTCAACTCAAAGGGGCGGGTTTCACGCTGCCCGGACTCCAGTTCACGCTGCACCTTCTCGAACAGCGGTTGGAAGGTCTCGAAATCTTCACACCGCTGACGGTTTGCGATGTCCTCCGCCTCCTTGCGTTCGGCGTTAGAACGGACATGCTTCAGCTCGGTGATAGGGGAGGCTTCGACCTCGACGCCAAGCGCGGCAAGCAACGCATCATCATCCAGATCGTCGGCAACGGGCACCACCTTGGCTCCGGACAGAAGGCCATCCGCGTCCAGATCGGCAAGAAGGTCAGCGGCTTCCGGCAGCTCCCGCAGCCGTTGAAGGCGCACGGCATAAAGCCGTTCGAAAATATCGCCGTCCTCGGAATGCTGCGGCAGGCGTCCATGCTCGGCGACGAATTTCTGGATGTCTTCGAAGCCCGCGATGATCCGTTCCTCGCGGGGCGTCCGCGTGACCTGCTTCTTCTTCTCGACCTCAATCCCCAGTTCGGACAGCAGGGCATCGTCATCATCGGTGAACATGTTAACCATTCATCGCCTCCTGCTTCATTCGCGTGAGGAAGGCCACGCCTTCGGCCATGCGTTTCTCCCAGGCATCTGTGGAGGTCAATGACGGCAGCCGCCCGCGCTCCTGTTTGAACTTAACAGCACGCTTGGCGAGGTCTCGGGCTTCCTCCGGGGACAGCTTGATCTTCTTGGCCTCGATCACCGCGGCCACCTCTTTCAGGCTTTCCTCGCTCATGGTCTTGGCAAGGATCGCATAGGCCTCGCTGAACGGGTTGATCCGGTCGATCAGGTCGATGTCCAGCTCCTTGACGCTCATGGCGAACTGGCGAACGCCATCGACAAAGGCGGTGTTGGACGGCGCCTCGGTGCCATCCCCCAACAGCGTCTTCTTGGCCTGCTGCGTAAAATTCATCGCGGCAATGGCATGTTGACGCACCGCTTCCTGATCGGCCTCGTCCAGCTCGGGATACTTGTCGCGAACGATCTTGCCCATTTTCACCTGGGTCAGCTCTTCCGGCACCATTTCCTCATCGAACAGCCCGCGCTCGATCGCGGTCTTGTCCTGGACGAAGGCTGTAATGACCTCGTTCAGATCGTTCTCGCAGATACGGTTGGCTTCCGGGCTCTTGGGCTGAGTCAGACCCTTGATCTCGATCTGGAACGTGCCCTTCTGCTCGTTGAAGCCCACGTTGCACTTACTGTCGTCATAACCGTTCTCGCCATAGTCGAAGCCGTCCTGCGCCGTGTTGGCCGGGGTCTTCGGTTTGAACTCGAACTTGGGCGTCAGCACCTGCTCCATCAGCAAGCTCGCCGCGATGGCCTTCAGCGTGTCGTTGACGGCTTCGCGCACCGCTTCTTCCGAAGCATCCGGCTCCGCGATCAGGTTGGTGAAACGTGCGTGAGTCTTCCCCTTCGCATCCCGCGTGGCCCGTCCGATGATCTGCACGATCTCCGTCAGGCTCGACCGATAGCCCACGGTTAGGGCGTGCTCGCACCAGATCCAGTCGAAACCTTCCTTCGCCATTCCGAGCGCGATGATGATGTCCACATGATCGCGGTTGTTCTTCTGGCTTGGGTCCTTGAGCGAGGCGGAAACCTTGTCCCGCTTGGCCGGGTCATCATCCACCAGGTCAGCGATCCGCAGCACCTTGCCATCGGAGCACTTCACCAGCTGGAAGCCCGTGGCCGGGTCGGTGCCCTGCCAATCTCCCAAGGCGTCGATGATGTGCTCGACCTCCCGATGCTTGTCCTTCGTGCTTTCGCGCGAATTGACGTTCGGGATGTGCAGGATGGTCTTTTCGGTCGGGTCCAGCACCTTCAGCAGCTCGTCGGCATAGGACCCGCTGTAGAAGAAATACCCGATGTCGAGCGTCTTCAGATAGGTGTAACCACTGAGCTGTTCGTAATAGGTGTAGGTCACGGTTTCGAACCGCGCCTCGTCCTCGGGCGACAGAACGGCCTCGGTGTCCCCCCGGAAATACGATCCGGTCATGGCGACCACATGCGCCTTATCGCGCGCGATCAGGGTGCCCAGATGCGCGCCCAGCTTGTTGTCGGGGTTAGCCGAGACATGGTGGAACTCGTCCACCGCGATCAGCCGGTCATCGAATGCCTCGATCCCGAACTTGTCGACGGCAAAGCGGAAGGTGGCATGGGTGCAGACGAGGATCTGGTCCTCGCCTTCCAGAAACTTGCCGACCGCGCCGACCTTGCCGCTGTCGCCACCCGGAGAGTTGCAGAGGTTCCAGCGCGGCGCGACGGTCCAGTCTGCCCAGAAGCCGAACTTCGACAGCGGCTCATCGGCAAAGCTCGATCCGATCGACTTCTCCGGCACCACGATGATGGCCTGCTTCAGACCCTGATTGTGCAGCTTGTCGAGCGCGATGAACATCAGCGCCCGGCTTTTCCCCGAGGCGGGTGGCGACTTGATCAGCAGGTATTGCTCGCCCCGCTTTTCATAGGCGCGCTCCTGCATGGTGCGCATCCCAAGCTCGTTGGACTTGGTGGAGCTGCCATTGGCCGGATAGGAAACGGAAACAGAAGGAACGGACTTGGTCATACGATCACTTTCTTCAAATTCTGGTCTGGCTCAGGGCCATCAAAGCGGAATGCAGGCTTTCGGTATTCTCCAGCCAGTCGGGAAGGAGGGAGCCCGCCTCGAAAAATGCGACCTCGGTGTCCGGATAGCGCAAGCCGGTCGATCTCTCGTCCAGGCGATGCAGTTCAGAAATCCAGTTGGCCGCCCACTCGGGCAACCCTTGGACCTTGCCTGCAAGCGTGGATAGGTCGTGACCGCTCTTGGAGGAGCCGGTTTGATGTAGAACCGCCGCCTTCAGCGCCAGCTCGACCGAATGCCGGAACAGGTAAATGATCGGATAGCTGGCAACGTAGTCCTCGATCTTGTTGCCCGAAACCATCTCGCAGATCGCCCGAGATGCCTGAAAATACTGGGTGCTGAAACGTCTGAAGTCTTCCGCCTTCGGTGTTCCATCCATAGGCCAACCTATCGAAACCGACTTGGGGAAGGACCATTCGTCATCGCGTTGCCACCGCTCATCAATCTCTTCAAACAGCTTCTGACCAGACAAGACCTCGCTCATGCCGACACCTTCGTCGTCATCTTGGTGTACATGTCGAAGAGCTTTTCTAGGCGTTCGGTGTCGTTCTTGAAACGGCGGCCGATGTAGATGCGTTCCAGGGTCTCGTCGTTGCGGTCATGGGCCGCGCGGAGGTTGGCGGGCATCTTTTCGGGGTCGTAAAGGTCTGCGATGGTGGCCGGGAAATGCGCCTCGCGCGCCAGAAGGATGTCTTCGGCGCAGCGGGTCAGGTCTTCGCGGTTTTTCTCGGTTAGTTTTGGCAACGGGAATGTATTCCAACCTAATGTGTTGGAATACGAGTAGTCGGTCCTCAGCCTCCCACAAATTGTATCAATCCACGACAGATGAAGCTTCGAGCAAATTACGGAAACAGCCCATAAGGGAGCGCCAGGCATATAAAATGCCTTATTGGTGGGGATTACTGTTTCATCCGCGACGCCTGCAGGGAAATACTCGCGATTTTCCGATGAAACAATAGGAATGAATACCTTGAAAGATTCATCACCTTTGCGCTCTCTAAACTGATGCGGTCTCTGCGCCAGCTTATTCACCGCAGCATCCGTGGTCTCCAGCCTATCGGCTTGCACCGCATCTATTCTCTTGGCAACGCTAGCGACGAGTGAGGCTTCGTGTAGCTCTGCGTCGTCGATCCATAGACAATACCGCTCCTTGCCATTTATGAACTCGCTCGACCCCAAGAACCGGCGAACAAATTTTGCATTGAGACCATCATTTAATAACTCATCTTTCTCCTGAGGATCTAGGATGAGACCGGCCGACTTAGAGTAATACACACCGTACTCCATTGGAGTTATGGTGAATTTTGGACGGCGCGATGCTGGCACAACCGATATTTGATGTTCAGTCAGGTAAGGGTTGATGTTGGCTACCTCCCTGGTCACTCCTTGTGTAGTAATAGTGCGAACCCCGCCGACAATATTGTCAACGCCCGTCACAACAACAGTCACGCCCGCCTTATTCGAGGCAAGGTTAGACCAAGTAAAGGAAGTGTGCGCAAATCGAATCTTGAAGCCGCGCTTCTGCAAAATATCCCAAGTGATCGGCACCTGCTGACCTTGGCAGATGCTATTAGTGGAAACGAATGCGAAAGGTGCGGCGCTAGCCTCATTATATAACGCCGCTTTCATCAACCATGCGCCAACATAGTCAACATTCTTCCATTTGCTGGTGACGCTGCCAAAAACTCGTTCCAAATCCTCCTTTTCATATGGCTTTTGCTTTCGCGTCCCCTTGAAAGGGGGGTTCCCACAAATATACGTCTCACCACCCTCATTCTCAAAATCAATCTGGGCTTGATCAAGCGGCGTCTGAAAAAGGTCATCTGCCTTTACCGTCACACCCGTCCCCGTGGGCGGACAGATCGACAACCAGTCCAGCCGCAGCGCGTTGCCGCAGGTGATCCAGTTCTGGCTATCCAGCGGCAGGAACTCGGCCAGTGCCTCCTTCTGGCCGCGATAGGTTACGTCACACTGGTATTCCGCGATGATCAGCGCCAGACGGGCGATCTCGGCCGAGAAATCCCGGATTTCGATGCCGCGGAAGTTGGTCAGGGGGATGTCCGTCTTGCGATCGGCCTCACCCCGGCGGCGGTTGATCTCGGCCTCGATCGCGCGGAGCTGCTTGTAGGCGATGACAAGAAAGTTGCCCGACCCGCAAGCCGGATCAAACACCCGGATCTTGGCGATACGGTTCCGCAGGTTCAGCAGCTTGCGGGCGTTGTCGCCTGCCTCCTCCAGCGCCGCATTCAAGTCGTCGAGGAAGAGCGGGTTCAGCACCTTCAGGATGTTCGGCACCGAGGTGTAGTGCATTCCAAGGTCTGAACGCTCCTCATCGTCCGCAACAGCCTGTATCATCGAGCCGAAGATGTCGGGGTTGATCTTGGTCCAGTCCAGCCCGCCGATATGGCTGAGGTAGCGCTGCGCGATCTTGGAGAAGCGCGGCACCTCGGTCGAGCCGGAGAACAGACCGCCGTTCACATAGGGGAAGGCATCGGCCCAACGAGGAAGGTTGGCGCTGGCGCGGTCCGGCAGCGACACGTTCATCGCGCGGAAAATTTCGCTGATGACCTCATGCGTGTTTGTGCCGTCGCGGTTCGACATACGGTCAATCGTGCCGGTGAACAGGTCTTCGGTGGTGAAAATGTCGGTGTCTTCCGCGAAGAAGCAGAAGATCAGCCGTGCCATGAAGTGGTTCATGTCGTGCCGACGTTCGGCCTTGCCCCAATCGGGGTTGTCCTTCAGCAGCTCGACATAGAGGCGGTTCAGTCGGCCCGTCGCCTTGATGTCAAAAGCGCTTTCCTTGATCTGCTTGACGGTCGAGATGCCCGCGAGGGGAAGGAAGACGCCAAAACTGTCGGGGAAGTCCTTGTAGGCACAGGCCACGGTGTCGCCGCCGACCAGGTCCTCGGCTTCGAAGGTCTGGCCGTCAGTGGCGAGAATGAACTTGGCCTTGTGTTTGGTCGTGGCGGGGCTGTCCTTCAGCGCGGCGAGGGTCTGGGAGACTTCGCCAGGCGCGCAGGTTGCCATGTGGATGTTGTTGCGTTGCAGAACCCCGCCCAGGTCCGACTTGTTGGTGTCGCCCTTGCGCAGCTTCTTGATCTCGGTCGCCTTGCGCCCAAAGGCCTCAAGGAAAGCATAGGGAAATTCCGCCGCATCAAAGGGGGCCTCGGCGAGATCGGAAATGGCCTGCTCGATTTCAACGGGGTTCATGGGGTCTGCCTCGTAAATGGCTGGATTTCGATCTCATGGGCGCGCGCCATGACGGTCTCCAGCTCGTGGTTCATCTGTCGTTCCATCCAGGAGCGGGCGGAGGTGCCGAACGCCTTCTCAAGGCGCAGCGCCATCTCTGGCGAGATGCCAGATCGCCCGTTCAGGAGGTTGCTGAGGGTCTGACGGTTGCATCCGAGCACCTGTGCGGCGTCGGTTACGGACAGGCCGTTGGGATCAAGGCATTCTTGGCGAACAAGGATTCCGGGATGGGTCACTTCAGCTCCTGCAGTTGGCGTGACTGTAGGGTGACAATTGACAGTTATCAATCCAACTTGGATTCATCCGGGAACCTTGGATAACAGCCTGTCTGCGCAATTCACTGCCCGCAACGGTTCAGGGGATCATGATCAGGCTAGCTGATGGCGACGGGGCATCTGTTGCGCTAAAGCGCAAAGACGATCAAGATACGTAGGTCGCACGCCGTGCCGAAACTGCGACACAAGGCGCAGAGGTCTCTAGGCGGGCTGCCAAATTGATGAAATAAGACGCTACTAAATATATACTGGCCAACTCACTAGGACTCCCAATGGAAATCATCCGAGGCACAACACAGAAGCCTGCAACGTCCGAGCTCCTCGCTGCAGTTGCTACCGATGCCTTCGGCTCCGAAGACGGCGTCCTTTACATCGGCTATCCGATTTTATCCTCCGCGGATGGCCGGGAAACGATCGACGCGCTATGGATATCCAAGGATCGAGGCCTGATCGCAATTCAGATGGTAGAAGGTCGTGAGGTAGGAAACTTTGAAGAAAGCCAAGATGAATTGGCCAGTTTGCTTGAGGCAAAATTATTGCCTCATCGCGCCCTGAAGGCTGGTCGCCATCTGAAGTCTCCACCCAAGACAATTACGTTCGCACCTCTCGCTACTGAATTTTATTCGGATGACAATTATATCCTGGCAAACAAAGAAACGATAATTAAGGCGATCAAGGGGATCGAGTGGACGACACCCGAACTCTACGAGCCAAGTCTTTCTATAATTCAATCAATCTCGACAATTCGAAAGACTTTGTCACCACGAAAGATTACGAGGGAGCAATCACATGGGAGCGCACTTAAAGCTCTTGAAGATTCAATCGCAAACCTAGACTCTAGGCAGAGCCAAGCCGTCATTGAAACGGTTGATGGAGTGCAACGTATCCGTGGGCTCGCAGGTTCCGGAAAAACTATTATCCTTGCACTGAAGGCCGCATATCTCCACGCTCAAAATCCTCACTGGAAGATCGCTGTTACTTTCAACACACGATCTCTCAAAAATCACTTCAACCACCTCATTGACACGTTTGTCCGAGACCAAACCGGATCAAGGCCTAACGAGAACCTTCAGGTCATAAACGCATGGGGTGCGCCCGGTGGTGCGACACGAACTGGTATCTATTATCAGTTCTGCGCCGAAAATGGTGCGACCTATTTTGACTTCAGGAGTGCGAAGGCAAAGTATGGTTTCGATGGAGCTTTTCGAGGTGTGGTGGAGGCCGCACTCAACGAAGTCCCGCATCCGCGCAAGCTCTTTGACGCGATATTGGTCGATGAGGCGCAAGACTTTGATCCCGCCTTTTTGAGAATGTGTTACGCTTCTCTAGATGAAAAGCGACGTCTCGTTTTTGCCTACGATGAGCTTCAATCACTTACAGAGAGCAGTCTTCCTCCTGTAGAGGAAATCTTTGGCCTTCGGGAAGATGGAACAGCTGAAGTTGCATTGCCGTTCAATGCAGATGGCTCCTCGAGCCATGATATTATTCTAGAAAAATGCTACCGCAACTCACGTCCCATTTTGACCACCGCCCACGCGCTAGGGTTTGGCATTTACCGCGATGTTGATCCGAAATTGGGAACTGGCCTTGTTCAAATGTTTGATCGGCCTGAACTTTGGGAGGAGGTTGGGTATGAGGTCGAGGCAGGAGCACTGCGTGATAATAATCAAGTGACGCTCGTTCGCCCCACTCGTTCCAGTCCCGAATTCTTGGAGGCGCCAGGTCAAGTTGAACCCCTATTGCAGAAAATACAATTTCCATCTGAGCTTGATCAGGCTCAGTGGGTAGCATCCCAGATAGAAAAAAATCTGCGTGAAGATGATCTTCGGCCAGAGGACATCATTGTAATCAACCCGAACCCACTGACTACGAACAAGCAAGTCGGCCCGATCCGAAAAATTCTCTTTGAAAGAGGAATCCAAAGCCACGTTGCCGGTGTCGATACGGACTCAGATATTTTCTTCAAGCCAGAAGAGGGTTCCGTCGCCTTCACTGGAATTTTTCGAGCTAAAGGTAATGAGGCGGGTATGGTTTATATCGTGAACGCCCAAGATTGCTTTGAATCGTTTAGCGGTGTGGGGCGCGTGAGGAACCAGCTTTTCACGGCCATCACGCGAAGTAAGGCATGGGTTAAGATACTCGGACATGGGCCAAACATGGCTAAGCTTACAGAAGAAATTGAAAAAATTGAGGCGAACGACTTTAAGTTGAAATTCAAGTATCCGGATGCTCCACTTCGGAAAAAATTGCGGGTTGTAAATAGAGATCGCAGCGCAGATGAGCAACGTGCTCTCAGGAGGAGTAAAAGCTCCTTGTCTGATATGGCGGCCGACCTGGCCGCGGGTAGACTGCAGCCGGAAGACTTCTCGAAGGAAGATATCGACCTGCTCAAGAAACTTCTTGGCCCGCAATGAATTATGCGAAGGCTGTGGAGGCCGAAATCTCACACATTACGTCTAAACTTGTAGAAGTGGGACTTTGCGCAGATCAGAACTGGCCGAGCGTGCGTACTGCGAACCACGAGGACGGTCAGATTTCTATTGTCGGAATTGATGAAGTCGACAGCCTCTCTTTCGCTTTGAAGAATGTCGAGTATCAGGAGACTTACGAAGAACTCAAGCGGCGTCGATGCTACAACTTCTCAATGGTCGACGGCGGCCTCGTGCAGCTCATGTATCGTTTCCAGAAAAATGCATTGATCTCTCACACTGTGGGTTTCTGGCCGTCGCCTGACTTATTAGACTTTCAAAATAATGCCGAAGTCTATCAGGAAGATGTTTTGTATTCTGAAGTTATTGAGAGGAACATAGTCGTAGCGCCGCTGCGCATCGACTTTGATCCACAAAACTTTAGGGAATACCATCACCCACGCACTCACCTAACAATAGGGCAGTTTAAGAACTGCAGAATTCCAGTCTCTGCTCCATTCACTCCTTATCAATTCATGAACCTTGTTCTACGAGCATTTTACAATACGGCATTCAATTCATACTGCGCCACCTTGACGCCGAAAGCTCCCCATTTTGAAGAGTGCATAACTGCTTTCGAGCAGTCCTTTCCACACCTCCGTTCTTGCGTTTGACCCAGAAGGCATCCACTTGACCGCGGCATGCGTTGGGGAAGTCGGTTTTGCGAAATGCTGCCGTTCATGCTCTCCGCCCTTCCGTCAAGACCTCTCGCAATCGGGCTATGGGTCGATCCGTTTCAGCTATAGTCTACCTACTGATACCTCAACGCTCGACGTCCGTTGCAGGACGCGATAGACAGTTGGCCGCGAAACGTCGAACAGTTCTGCCAAATCGCTGATTGAGTAGTCGCCGGTGTCATACATGCGCCGTAGCTCTGTCTGACGGCGATCCGACAGCTTTGGCTTCTTTCCCTTCAGTTTTCCTTTCGCGCGGGCAACCGCCATGCCCTCTTTGGTACGCATGCGTATCAGGTCAGCCTCGAACTCGGCGAAGGTGGCGAGGATGTTGAAGAACATTTTTCCCATTGGATCGATTGGATCATAGACCGACGACCCTACGGCAAGCTTAACCCCGCGCTTTGCCAGCTCGTCAGCGATGGCACGAGCGTCCGGAACCGATCTCGCCAGACGGTCGAGTTTTGGCACCACCAGTGTGTCGCCGGCTCTTACGGCGGCCAAGGCCTGCGCTAGCCCTGGCCGCTCTCGGTTTGTCCCGGTCAAGCCATGGTCGGTGTACATGCGATCCTCAACCACACCGAGATTGAGAAGGGCGACCTTCTGTGCAGCGAGGTCCTGTTTGTCGGTCGAGCACCGGGCATAGCCTATGCGGGTATCAGACATGGTGCATCCTTCGTGCGAAGTAGGATTTGAGCCGCGCCAATTTGTAACGCAAAAGGTCCGTTCAATGATAATATCATCGTACCAGGTAAATGAGAATAATTTTTACCCTCTAACACAGTGCGTGACTTGGAGGCTGTGCAATGTCCGTTAAACGATCCCCTTTCGGACAAGTCAGCCAGGCAAATCCACGTGTCGCCTTGCCTGCCGTCACGGCGTACTCGGGCGGTAATCCAAGTACAGCTCACCAGTGTCTTTCATCTCGACACTTGGAGGCGAAAATCCATCAGCTTCCTGATCGGCCCGGCCAGGTTCCGTCGTTTCCAACACATGTTGGTAGTCATAGGCAGCGGCGCGCGCGTCATCCCTGATCCGACCTGACGTTTCGTTCAGGCAATTCAGATAGTCCTCGACCTCGTTGAAATAGCGTCGAAACTCCGTCCGGACCTCGCCTCCGGAAAATCCAGCATCGAGAAGGTGAGCAGCCTCTGGCCTGATGGGCTCGATACAAAGCTCTTGGGCGGCCGCAGGCACGGCAAAGCCCCCCACGATGGCAGCGGCTAAGATAAGTGGCTTCACTGGCGCCTCCTGCTCCGCTCGTTCAGGCCGATCAGGCTTCCCATGATGTTCAGAGAGCCAGTCCGCTGCGCCCGCACCATCCCGCGCAGATAGGCTCCCGCGGAAAGGATGGTGACCTCTGGATCGGCAACTTTCGCATCGGTGATCAGCACGCAAAGCATCGCGGCATCCTCATCCAGAAGGTCTACGGCTTCCTCCCAAGCAGATGGGTGGATGCCCAGTTCAGGCAAACGTTTCTGCGCGGCGATCACGAAGGAATGGAAATCCAGCCTGCCCCGCTTCTGGCGCTCGATGTCGAGCCACATCTTCATCTCTTCGGAACAGAGGCCATATAGACGATCACTGCCTAGGTTCTGAATGAATTTGGACTTGTGCGCCTCGCTGGCCGCCCCATTCTGGCTTTCTAAGCAATGGACGCGGCCGTCAGGCTGCGGCCTTTTGTTAATCGAGTGCGTGGGCTTGCCCACGCTCCGCATATCGACAGGGTCGTTACAGATTACTTCGTTAGAATCTTGAGTTGTATCTTGTATATGAGAGCGCTCGTTTTCGAGCGGTCGATCATGCGTTTGATAGAGCAAAGCAGACGCCGAAATCGTCAGTGCTTCGGCTTCAGCCTCATGGCTCTGAAGCTCTTCGAGGGACATCCGATGAAGCGCCTGGCCTGACGGCCACTCCGCAAACATCTGATGGATGCGCTCGACCTCTGCTGTCAGGCCCTGGCGCTCGATCAGCTCGCACAGGATGCCTTTCAGATGTCGCTTGTGCGAACTGCGCTGCCCACGCAGACGGGCATGAGCCCTGCGATCTGCCTCGATCTCGTCACGCAGGGACAAAAACTCGTCGACGCGCGCGATCGCCACGCCGAAGAAGACGCCACAACCGGAAAATCCGGACCGCGCACCATTCGCCATCGTCCGCTTTTCGATGAGCCCTGCGCGGACAAGAGCCGCCTCATGCTCTCGGATGCGGCAAGCCGTGACACCACGCTTATGCGCAATCTCGTTCTGGCTGAGATAGCAGCACGGTTCGTCCGGGCCGCGCTTGAACGCGCTCGGCCTGGTCGACGCGATCATGGTCCGAAAGGTCATCATCGCCGCAGCACCAATGCCAAGGCTGGAAGCAACCGCATCGACAAGCGCGACAAAGCCGTCGCGCTCCATGCCGCGTGGAAGCGTTGGTTTGACGGCCTCACACCGTCGGGCAGGCAAAGCCTGGGATACATGCATCTGTTCGATCCTCGTTCGTGTGAAGCGAGGCGGCGGCAGGCAAACTTCTACTGGTCGCACAAATGCGTTTTTGACTTGCCTGCAATGTGGGGAAGCTGGTAGAACCAATCTTGACTAGAGACGTTTTCGGGCTTGCCGGCCCTAGGTCCTACAGCCCCCCGTGGAAGGTTGCCGCCTTCGCGGGGGCTTTAATTTTTGGGGTTCCTTACTGCTCCTTTCCTCGTCACGACTCTCTCGGTCGCATTATTGTGTCATTAGGCATACAGGGTTTCGTTTGAGGCCGCAATTCTGGTAGTCCACCGCCAGCGCCGCCACTACGATTAGTAATCCACCTGCTCATAGCCATATTTTCCTTGGTAGTCGGTCCAGTCGATGAAGACGGACCGCTGATAGAGGCTCGGGCAGCTCTCCCCCCAACCGGCAAGACCTTCGAAAGCATCCGGCAATGATGCGACCGAACTGCCGGACCAGCGGAAGTCTCCCTGCACGCCATAGGTGCCGACGCGGACCTTCTCGCTCCGGCGGCAGTCACCATTGTCACCACCGCTTTCACGCTGACGGGCATACTCGACGTTGTAGACGCGGATGGAGCGGACGAAGTCATACTCTGACCCGCTGATGTCGATGTCAGCCACGCCGTTGTCGTCGGCATAGTCCGCGATCAGGGCCAGCATCTCATCCTTCTCGGTCATCGGCAGAGGCAACCCCTCCAAGACGGCCGAGAATGGTTGCGGAGTCAAAGGCACCGGCGTGCTCGAAGCTTCACGCAAAAGCGGCAGAGGGCTCTGGCCCTGAGGCGGGCGGTAGGACACGCCCAAGGGACAGTTCCAGATCTGCAAGGGAGGCTCCACCGGCCAAGGCGTGATCCTGCTGATGAAGACGGATCGCGCTTCGTTGCATTCGGTGCTGCCGGGCCAGCCTCCCGCCAGACAGATCAGGATCGCACAGTCGACCTGATAGGCTTGTGCAGCCGGAGGAGCCGCCAAGGAGAAACCCGCACAGGTCAAGGCAGTCGCGGCGGCGCGCCGCATCGCATGTCCATCCAGGATCAAGGCCTCTGCCTCCTTCGCATCTTCGATCGGCATGTCCCCGCCGGTGTCCCGCTCGCGCGATGGTCACAGCGGGGTGATCATCCTATAGCGGAGCACGTCAGGAATAGCGCCAAAGCACCAAATTTGACGCCAAACTTCCAGAACAAGCGCCTATTGTCAAATCCGCTAAGTGCACGTTTGGCGCTTTTTTTTAACTATAGGCGATTTTTAGTCCTTTGGCGCTTTTTTTAAAAAAAGGCTTTAAAGTTGAAAAAAGTCGTGATTCAAGGATACGCAGCACCTGTCCAGAAATTCCCAACGACAGGTGTCAGCCAATGTGGAACCCACGCGTGATTACGACTGATGCAGTGCAAAACTTCCTTGAGAAGGGTGGCAAGCTCGACTACCGCCCGATTCACACCCCAAAAGGATGGAACTGGGAGCTCTGGGCTGTTCAGTCGAACGGCGCGGCCAGCCCGGTCATTTCCTCGAAGACTGGCGAAGCCCGCGTCTTCAAGTCTTCCGATGCGCTGGTCAGCTTCCACATGCGCATCTTCCCTGACGCCGAAGGCGTTTGGGTGCCTGCCCCGAAATCTGGACAAGACGAAGACACCGAGTGATCGCCTCGGCGCTCTGCGCTGGCTGATCCTCCGACCGCTCTGCGGCCCTCTCCTCTCCCTCTCGATCCTTTCCGCATTCACCGTCGGCTCACCGCGCCTCGCGCAGGCTGAGCCCATGAATGCCACCGCGTTCCGGGCCGTCGCCGAAAACTGCGCGCCCGGTGTCGCCCCCTCCATCATGGAAAAGCTCGTCGCCGCCGAGAGTGGCTTCAACCCGTTCGCCATCGGCGTGAACGGCCCGGATCGCGCGTCCTATGCGCCGCGCTCCGCCAATGAGGCAACGCAAATCGCTGCCCGCCTGATCGCAGAAGGCAAGTCCATTGACATGGGCCTCGGACAGATCAACAGCGCCAACCTATCCTGGCTCGGGCTGACGCCCGCCACCGTGTTCGATGCCTGCCGCAACCTGACGGCGGCGGAAACCGTGCTGCGCGATGGCTATGAACGGGCACGCGCTGCCGGAGCGGACCAGACACAGGCCCTGCATCAGGCGCTTTCTTCCTACAACACCGGCTCTTTCACGCGAGGTTTCCACAACGGCTATGTGGCCCGCGTGCTGGGAGAGGGGTCCGTGACCGCCCCCTCGATAGAAAAGCGGTCGCCCTCCCTGAGTGACGACAAGGACAGCGCGAAACGATGGGACGTGTTCGGCGCGGCCACCGGATCGAACGCCTTGGTTTTCCAATAGAAGGACGCAACCATGAAGACCTTTCTGACCCGCCACCGGAGCATCGGTGCCCCGTTGTTTCTGGCTGCGGTCCTGACCGCAGCGGCACAGCCCGCCGCCGCCGCAGGCTTCACCGACTTCCTGAATAACATCCTCGACGAGTTCGAAAGCGCCAAACAGCCCATTGCCCTGATCGCCCTCATGTTCATCGGCGCGGGCTGGCTTTTCAACTTCGTCGATCTGCGCCGTGCCGCCTGGGCCGTTGGCGGCGTCGTCCTGATCTACGCCTCCTCCGAGGTGCTGAGCATGATCACCGGCTGACCGGCAGGGAGGGCACCTAATGGAAAAGGTGAAGATGAACGAGGACGTGCTGTTCCTCGCCCTCACGCGCCCGGCGATGATCTTCGGCATCCCTGTCGAAGCCTTTGCCATGTGCTGCGGAATCGGGGGGCTGGCGATGATCGCCGCGGACTCGATCTTCTACCTGCCCATTGCGATCCCCCTTCTCGGCGTCTCCCGCCTGATCGTCGAGCGCGATCAGAACGCTTTCCAAATCCTGTTTCGCTGGCTGGACACAAATGCCCGGTGCCGGAACCGGAGCCTCTGGGGGGGATCATCGACATCCCCCCTGCGTCTCCGCCGCCTCTACAAGATCGAGGAGATCGACTGATGGGCCTGCTGGACAAGATCAAGACGGAGAACACGGCAGACCGCTACCTTCCCTTCATCCGCCATTCGGACGCGCACACGATCATCACGCGCAACCGGGGTGCCTTCCAGATACTGAAGCTGGAGGGCGTCTCTTTCCGCACGGCGGATACCCAGCTGATCAACACGCTGCACAACCAGCTGAGCCACGCGCTGCGCAACATCGCCGACGACACCGTCATGGCCTATGTCCATGTGGTCAGGGCCACCGATGACGACTATCCGTCCGGCACCTTTGTCACAGACCTCGCCCGCTGGATCGACGAAAGCTACCGCAGCCGCATCGAGGCCAAACGCCTCTTCCGCAACGATCTGTATCTGACCGTCTACATGCAGCCCCGCAGCCTGCCCGGTGGTCGGCTGGCAAAGGGCGTCCGTCGCGCCCGAACCAGCCAGATCGAGGTGGACCAGGATCTTCTGGACGATCTCGACGACAAGACCACGCAGCTGACCCGCAGCCTCAGCCGCTTCCGGCCCCGGAAGCTCTCGATCATCCGGGACCACCGCGACCTGCTGATCTCCGAGCCTGCCAGTGTCCTGAAGCAATTGATCTCTGGCCGGTATGAGCCGGTCCCGTTGGTTCACGGGACCATCGGCAATGCGATCTACACCGACCGGGTGATCTTCGGGCGGGAGGCGCTGGAAATCCGCCATGCCGCCGCCAGCACCTATGGCGCGATGTTCGGCATCAAGGAATATCACGCCCGCACGCGCCCGAACATGTTCGACAACCTGCTGACGGCCCCCTTCCGTTTCGTCCTGACCCAGTCCTTCCGCTGCACCGCGAAGAACGAGGCCATGCGCCAGATGACCCTCAAGGAAGGACGGCTGCGCAACGCGAATGACCCCGCCGTGTCCCAGGCGGACGGGTTGCGCGACGCCCGCGACGACCTGATGTCGGGCGAGTTCGTGATGGGCGAGCATAACCTGTCCCTGACGGTCCTGACCGAGGACGCCAAGGAGCTGAAAGCCCGCGCTGCCGATGCGCATAACTTGCTGTCGGAATCCGGGGCTGTCGTTGCCCGCGAGGACATGGCGCTTGAGCCGCAATTCTGGGCGCAGCTTCCCGGCAACCATGCGCATCGAGCGCGGGTCGCGATGGTGACCAGCCGCAACTACACGGCCATGTCGCCGCTGCACAATTACCCGACCGGCCACCGGCACGGTAACGAATGGGGCGATGCGGTCAGCAAGCTCCAGACCAGCGCCGGAAGCCCGTTCTACTTCAACTTCCATGTCGGCGATCTCGGCCACACCTTCATCTGCGGCCCCTCCGGCTCTGGTAAGACGGTGGTGCAAACCTTCCTGCTGTCGCAGCTGGAAAAATTCGGAACCAAGCGCGTCCTATTCGACAAGGATTACGGGGCCGAGATCTTCGTCCGCGCCTCCGGCGGCTCCTATCTCGATTTCCAGTCCGGTCGCCCGACCGGCTGCGCGCCGTTCATGGCAATCAACCTCGATGCCGACGGTCAGGCCTTCATGGTCGAGCTGGTCAAATCCATGCTGGGCGGCGAGCGCACCACCTTCTCAGCCGAAGACATCCGGCGGATCGAGATGGCCGTCGCGGGCCTGTCCAACCTGCCGCGCACTGGCCGCACCGTCTCTGCCCTACGAGAATTGCTGGGGTTTGGCGGCGGCGCGGAAGACATCGGCAACCGGCTGGATCGCTGGCTGAGCAACGAACGGCTCGGTTGGGTCTTTGACAATCCCGAAGACACCATCGCCTTCGATGCAGATCTCGTGGGCTTCGACATCACGGCCTTCCTCGACGATCCGGAAATCCGCAACCCGATCATGATGTATCTCATGCGCCGGGTCGAAAACCTGATCACCGGCCAGCGCATCGCGATCTTCATCGACGAGTTCTGGAAGGCCCTGTCCGACCCCTATTTCTCGGACTTCGTGAAGAACAAGCTGAAGGTCATCCGCAAGCAGAACGGCATCATCGTGGCCGGGACGCAATCGGCCTCCGACGTGGTGAACAGCCCCATTGCCCGCACGATCATCGAGCAATGCGCCAGCCAGGTCTTCTTCGGCTCCGACCGCGCCAGCCGCAAGGACCTGGTCGACGAGTTCGGCCTGTCCGAGCGGGAGTTCCAGATCGTGCGCGACGAGCTGCCCCTCGGCCATTTCCTGATCAAGCAGGCGCAGAACTCGGTGGTCTGCGACCTCGACCTGTCGGGCCTCGATGACGTGCTGACCGTCCTGTCGGGCCGCACCGCCACCAACGCCATCATGCACGCGCTGATGCAGGACCACCCTGCCCCGAAAGACTGGCTCCCCCGCCTGTTCCAGAAAAGGAAGGATCTCCGATGACAAGGCTTCTCATGTCCGCCGCTGCGCTGGCGCTGTCCCTCTCGGCCACGGCTCATGCCCAAGGCGTTCCCGTGGTCGACACGGCGGCCATCGCCAACGCCAAGGCCGAGTTCGTCAAGGAAATCGCCCAGATGGTCGAAGAGCTGGAACAGGCCAAGGCGCTCTATGCCTCGATCAACGGCCTGACCGACATGGATTCCATCGTCAGCGCCCTGAACTCGCCCGATGTCCGCGAACTGCTCGGGCCGGATGCCATGCAGATTGCCAGCGACTTCGACATTGACCTCGATGACCTCGGCGATCTGGCAGGCAAGGCGCAGGATGCGGCCGACTTCTCCGCGCTGGATGGGGCCGACATCGACGCCGACGATTTCTACCAGAGCGAGCTGGACCGCATCCGCAACCAGTCGGCCCGCGACACCGCTGTCGGGGATCGGATCGTGTCGCTGTCCGATGACCGGCTGGCGGGGCTTGAACAACTGCGCAGCAAGATCGGCTCTGTCTCCACCCAGAAGGAGGTGGACGCCCTGAACGCCCGGATCGCGGTGGAACAGGCCATGCTCCAGAACGACACCAACCGCATTCAGGGTCTCGCCATGCTCCAGCAGGCCCAGGCAAAGGTCGAAGAGCAGCGCCAGACCGAAGTCGCCGCACAGCGCCGCGCCAAGGAAAGCGCGGCCTT
This sequence comes from Leisingera sp. XS_AS12, assembly GCF_041224635.1. Taxonomy (NCBI): domain Bacteria; kingdom Pseudomonadati; phylum Pseudomonadota; class Alphaproteobacteria; order Rhodobacterales; family Roseobacteraceae; genus Leisingera; species Leisingera sp. XS_AS12. The sequence goes on along the minus strand of NZ_JBGFGM010000122.1, from coordinate 23,738 downwards.
CACCAGCATCTACGGCGACGACAGCTTCTGAGGAGACACCATGCACCTGCCCCTTCCCCTGATCATCACCCTTGCGGCTTCCGCGTTTCTCGCGGGCTGCAAGGAAGAGGCCGAGAACCACACGGTCGACTACTTCACCGACAATCCCGCCGAACGGGCCGCGATGCTCGAAACCTGCGAGCTGTCCGACCGCGCGATGGACGACGCCAACTGCGTGAACGCCCGCAAGGCTGCCCAGAAAACCCAGACGCAGAAGGACCGTGAAGGTTCGGACCGCCTCTTCGGAGACCCGTCCTTCAACTGATCATCGCCGCCTCCCGGAAAGGGCCGTCCCATGCTGCAAGCGCTCTACGACAATTTTGCTGACAGTCTCACCGACAAGATGAACGACATCAGCAGCACCATCTCTTCCGAGCTGACTGCACCGCTGACGGCGGCCCTGACGATCTACCTGTTTCTTTATGGCTGGGCGATCATCCGTGGCTCCATCCACGAACCGCTGATGGATTTCACCCTGCGCGGCGTGAAGCTGGCGATCATCTGGACCCTCGTGTCCAGCGCCGGCGATTACTCGTCCTGGGTCGGGGACACGATCCTCAACGGCATCCCTGATTTCGTGGAAACGCTGACCGGCGGCTCGACCGACCTGCCCTCTGATCCCGTGATGGCGATGGCGGGCCGGATCAGCGCCGAGGTGCAGGACCAGTACGGCTCGGGCATCGCGGGCTCGATCTATGGCTATGTCCTGTCGATCGTCGTGATCATCGCCGCCGTGCCCTTTGCCGCGATTGCCTTCGTGATCAGCCTTCTCGTCCATTTCGGGCTGGCGCTCATGGCGGCGATCGGCCCGCTCTTCGTCGCCTTCGCCCTCTTCGATGTCACGCGCGGCTGGTTCTTCGCCTGGCTGGGTCAGGCACTGAACTTCGCCCTGCTGAAGCTTCTGGTCATCGTCCTCATGCTGGTCGTGACCTCCTTCATCGGCGACGTCTATTCGAGCTTCAGCATCGAGGATGGCGCGGCGGCAGTCTCTGCATTCCTCGTCGCAATGGCCTGCGGCACGATCTTCTTCTTCCTGCTTCCCTCCATCGCGGCGGCGCTGAGCGCCGGGGCCGGTGCCTCGACCGGTGCCGCGCAGCGCTTCGTGGAGCGGAAGCTTCTGGGAAATGCGGCACCCCGGCAGGGAGGCAGCACGCCCCCTTCCGGCGGCTCCGCGACACGACAGAGCTGAGGCGGACAAATCCACCTCTTCCACGATTAGACTCCAAGGTTACGCGATGAAGAAACTTGCCCTCCTGATGGCCGTCCTCAGCATTTCGGCCTGCGCCACGACCACGCCGCTGCCGGATGTGAAAGGCTCGGTCGTCCGGCCCCTGAACCCGACCAAATGGGATTATCAGGCCGCTGTCCTCGAAAAACAGAAGGAAATCGGCGTTACGCCCCAGATCGCGGACACGCGGGAGGGGGACGACGCATGACGGTATCGCAGGACAAGGACCTTGCCGCCTATCTGAAGGAGGCCCGCAGCTTCGATTATGACAGCCGCCTCGCCGCCGAACGCTCCAAGCGGACGGCCTGGATCATCGCCGGGGCCGCCAGCGTCATGGCGCTGACCAGCGTGGCCGCTGTCGGCTTCATGGCCCCGCTCAAGGAAGTGGTGCCCTTCGTCATCCGGGTCGATCAGGCCAGCGGCGTGCCCGAGGTCATGACCCGGCTGAGCGACGGCGAAACCACCTATGACGAGGCCGTCACCCGCTATTTCCTCGCCCGCTATGTCCGCGAACGTGAAGGATACACCTATGCCGAACGGGAGGCGATTTTCCACGAGGTCACGCTGATGTCCTCTCCCGAGGAACAGGTGCGCTTCTCGACCTATTACAACGGCTCCAACCCCAAGAGCCCGCAATACGCCTATGGCACCGACACCAAGGCCGAGATCAAGATCCGCTCGATCTCCTTCCTGAATGACGGGCTGGCCCAGGTCCGGTTCTACAAGACCGAGACCAACGAGCGGGAAAACCTGACGACGCAAAGCCTCTGGGTCTCGACCATCGGCTTCGACTTCGACGCAGATGCGGAGATCAGCACCGAGGATCGCACGATCAATCCCTTGGGCTTCATCGTCAGCACCTATCGGGCCGACCCGGAGGTGACGGAATGATCCTGCGTATAGCCCTCATCATCTGTCTGACGCTCAGCTCCGCCGCGCCTGCCTTGGCGCTCGACATCCCGAACCCGTCGCGCTCCGACAGCCGCGTCCGGTCCGTCAGCTACAACGAATGGGACGTGGTCCGTGTCGTCGGCACCCTGCGGACCTCCGTGCAGGTCGTCTTTGCCCAGACCGAGGAAATCATTGACGTGGGCAGCGGCGACACCGTCGCCTGGGAGATCGTGCCGCGCGGCAACATCCTCTATCTCAAGCCGCGCGAGGCCAACCCTCCGACCAACCTCCAGATCGCGACCATGCGCGAGGACGGCACCACCCGGACCTATTCCTTCGAGCTGATCGTCCGGGACGGCGCGATCACCAACAACTCCAAGGATGTCTATTTCCAGATCAGGTTCGCCTATCCGACCGACGAGGCCAACCGCCGCCGCGCAGAAGCCGCAGACCAGAAAGCCCGGGCGCAGGAAGAAGCAGCCAAGGCAAGGCTGGCGGAATCCGTGGCAACCTCCGGCTCGAAGAACTGGCGTTATCTGGTCGCCGGGTCGCATGACCTCCAGCCGTCGCAAGCCTACGACAACGGGGAAATGACGGTCCTGACCTTCTCGCGGATGAACCGGATGCCCTCGGTCTTTGTCGTGGACAGCACCGGCACCGAGCGCATGGCGAACACCACGGTCCGCAAGAACCAGATCATCGTGCATGACGTGGCCCCCGAAATGCGCCTGCGGCTCGGGAACCAGGTCACCGCAATCTACAACATGGGGCTGGGATCTTCTTCTGGTGGCTACACCGGCACCGGCACCACCAGCCGCTCCGTGCAGCGCGAAATCATCGGACAGTGATCATGACAACCGAAGAGCAAGCACCGCAGGACGGTGCACCCGAACCAATGGAAAACGGCATCGAGGGCGAGCGTGGTATCTCCTCGATCACCAGCGCGAAATCCGCCGGGCTGAACGAGAAGAACAAGAAATTCCTCGTAGCCGCTGGCCTTGTCTTTCTTGGCACGATGGCCTTCCTCCAATGGCCGTCCGACGAAGAGCCTGCGCCACCCGAAGAAACCGAGCGCCAGCAGACCACAATCCGGCCCGGTCAGAACTTCGAGCCTGCGGAACTGCCCCGAGAACAGGAGCAGCAGGCCCAGCCGGAGGTGGCGGACCCCGAACCCGACGCGCCGGTCGGCCCGATCGAGCGTGTGCGCCGGGAAGAACAGCTGGCCCCGGCGGAACCGAGCGAGGCCGAACAGCTTTACGAGTCCTCGAAGCGCGCGCCTGTCATGGCCTATCAGGGCAACCTGACGGGCCTTGCCGGATCGGCGGCCCAGGCAGGCACCGATGCCGGGGCCAATCTCTTCGGCGGCTCGGCCGAGGGCGCGGGCGGCAAGCTGACCGGGCTGGCGGCCGAGCTTGTCACTAGCGACCGGCAATCGGAAAAAGCAACCGTCCTCGCCCATCCGAACCTGACCGTGACGCAGGGCACGACGATCCCCTGTTCACTCGATACGGCGATGGACTCGACGGCCCCCGGCATGGTCCGCTGCACCGTGACCGACGATGTCTATTCGACCACGGGCGCGGTGATCCTACTGGATCGCGGCACCCGTATCGTCGGCGAGTACAAGGGCGGGATGCAGCGGGGCCGCAAGCGCCTCTTCGTGATCTGGACCCGTGCCGAAACACCGAACGGCGTGATCGTGAACCTGGGTTCGCCCGGTGCCGATGCCCTTGGTCGGACCGGCTTTGACGGCGACATCGACACTCAGTTCTGGACCCGCTTCGGTGGCACGATGATGCTGTCGATCATCGACGATGCCCTGATCGTCGCCACCACCTCCGGCGACGGCGATGATGACTCCTATGAGAACTCCCGCGCGGCGGCGCGCAGCCTCGCCCAGACAGAGCTGGAAAACACCATCGACGTGCCCGTGATCCTGCGGAAGAACCAGGGCGAAGAGGTCTCGGTCATGGTGGCCCGTGATCTCGATTTCTCCGGCGTCTACCGGCTGAAATGATGGAGAGGCCCATCCTGCCGCAAGACAGGCCCGTGCCCCCGGCACTGGCCTCTCACATGGCCCCGCTGTCGCCCTTCCTTGAACGCCACGACGTTCTGGAAATCTGCATCAACCGCCCCGGCGAGGTCTTCGTTGAATATGCCAACGGGACCTGGGAAAGGGTCGAACTGCCCGACCTGACCTATGCCTTCCTGACCGGCCTCGTCGCGACCGTGGGGACCTTCTCCCGACAGAAGGTCAACGAGACGACGCCGCTCCTCTCCGGCTCCCTGCCGCAGGGTGAGCGCATCCAGATCGTGCTGCCGCCTGCCGTCCCGGCGGGCACGGTCAGCATCACCATCCGCAAACCTGCGCAGCGGACCTTCACGCTCGACGAGCTTCTGGGTCAGGGCATGTTCGAAGGCGTCACAAACGCCCCCTCAGCCTTGTCTGGCGAGGATGAAGCCCTCCTCAGCCATCACCGCAACGGAGACTGGAAAGCCTTCCTGAACGCAGCCGTGCTAGCGAAGAAGAACATCCTGGTCTCCGGCTCCACCGGCTCGGGCAAGACGACCTTCTCGAAGGCGCTGATCCCGCTGATCCCGACCGATGAACGACTGATCACCATCGAGGACACCGTCGAGCTGGAGCTTCCGCAGCCCAACGTGGTTCGGATGATCTATTCCAAGGGTGGTCAAGGTGAGGCCAAGGTAACCGCCCGCGACCTGCTGGAAAGCGCGCTCCGGATGCGGCCCGACCGCATCTTCCTGCAGGAGCTTCGCGACGCCTCGGCCTTCTACTACCTGCGCAATGTCAACACCGGGCATGGCGGGTCGATCACCACCATCCACGCCGACTCCGCCACGCTTGCCTTTGAGCAACTAGCCCTTCTGGTGAAGGAGAGCGAAGCCGGGCGCGACCTCAAACGCGATGAGATCAAGGACATGCTCTACCAGATGGTCGACGTGGTCGTGCAGATCAAAAAGACCGCTGCCGGGCGCAGGGTCACCGAGGTCTATTTCGATCCCCGCAGAAAGCTTGGGGGTGCCGCATGATCGTCCAGAACTGGCATCGCCTTGGCACACCCGCGCGGGCTGCCGCCATCTCGGCCGCGGTCGTGTTCGCCGTAGCCGGGGGGCTCATCACCGCCGCTTATGTCATGCAGTGGGGGCTAAAGGTCCCGCTCCACCTGCCCCGCGACCTGTTGCTTTGGCCGCAGGCGGCGCTGGCCGGATACAGCGATCCCGAGACGGTCAAATGGATCAAGCTCTCGGGCTATGCCGGGCTGCTGCCGACGATCGTGATTGCCGCCGCGATCCTGAAAGCGCAGCCGAAGCCGGACGTGCATGGCCGCGCGGAGTTTGCACGCGCCCGCGACATCCGGCAGGCAGGTATGAGGTCGAAGGCCGGTCTGATCGCGGGCTTCACCGGCTCCCTGCCCTCCCGCCACTATGGCAAGCCGGTCGACAGATGGGGCCGCGCAACCGAGCAAGGCGGCGCGGTCAAGATCCAGAAAGCCGGACATCTGACCCCCAAAAACTTGCTGATGTATGGCGGCGACGAACACGTCCTGCTCTATGCCCCGACCCGCTCAGGAAAGGGCGTCGGCGTGGTGATCCCGAACCTTCTCAACTGGCCGGACTCTGCCGTGGTCCTGGACATCAAGAAGGAAAACTGGACCCTGACAGCAGGCTTCCGCAAGGCAGGCGGCCAAGAAGTGTTCCTGTTCGATCCCCTCGATCCGGGCGGTCGCACGCATCGCTGGAACCCGCTCTCGACGGTTCGTCGCGGCACGGATTACCAGATCGAGGATCTTCAGCGGCTGGCCGACCTGTTCATTCCGGTGGCCTCGAAAGACCCGTTCTTCGACCGGGCGGCACAGACGGCCTTTGTCGGCGTCGGCGGCTATCTGGCCGAGACGCCGGAACGGCCCTTCACCTTGGGGGAAATCTACCGCCAGCTCACCCTGACCCCGGACTTCGTCCAGACCTTTCAGAAACGGATCGAGGACAGGAAGGCCTCGGGCCGTCCGCTGTCGCTTCAGACCGTCTCGACCCTCAACGACTTCCTCTCGAAGAGCGAGAACACCTTCGAGAGCGTGAAATCCACGATCACCGCCAACCTCGGCCTCTTCGCCAACCCGATGCTAGACCGGGCAACAGCCGCCTCGGATTTCGCCTTCGCCGATCTGCGCCGCAAGCGGATGACGATCTATGTCGGCATCACGCCCAACAACCTCGGTCGCCTCGGACCGCTGATGAACCTCTTCTTCCAGTCCTGCGTCGACGCGAACATGCAGGAGCTGCCCGAGCACAATCCAGCCCTGAAACACAAGATCCTGCTCTGCATGGACGAGTTCGCCTCGGTCGGGGAGCTTCCGGCCTTCAAGCGCGGCATCGGCTATTTCGCGGGCTACGGGATGAAGGTGCTGACCATCGTCCAGACCCCGGCCCAGCTGGCCGACATCTACGGTCAGGACGGCGCCGATGCCTATATGGACAACTCCGGCGTCAGCATCGTCTTCACCCCGAAGGGGGTGAAAGAGGCGCGCAACCTCTCGGAACGGCTCGGCACGCATGGCGTGGAGGCCCGCAGCGAGTCCAAGTCCAAATACCTTGCCAACCGCAAGGGCACGACCGTCAGCCACAGCGAACAGAAGCGCTCCCTCATGCTGCCGCAGGAGCTTCTGCAAATGGACCAGAGCGAGGCACTGGTCTTCGTCGCCGGACACCCACCGATCCGGGCGAAGAAGATCAGGTTCTATGCCGAAGCGGCGCTTCTCGAACGCTCCAAGGTGCCGCCGCCCGTGGTCCCCAAGATCGACCGCCATGCCCTAGCGGAGGCCGTGGCCTCCCTGAGAAACGAGAATGCGATGCTGCGAGAAAGCGTCTCCACCCTTCAAACCAACTTCGACAAGCTGGCCGGTCTGAAAGCCTTCCAGGCCGCGAACGTCGCCAATGGCGAACCTGCCGAAGTGCCGATGACCGACGAGGAGATCACCAACCCCGACGGCATCTCCTTCGACCGGCTGGCTCTCAGCGGGCAGAAGGCACAGGCGAAAATCAAGGAGCTGAACAAGGCCGGACAGGTCGGAACACGCAAGGGCGCGGCGGACATCCTCGCCGCCCTCGGCTGTGACGTCGCCCCCGCCAAAGCCGAAAGGAAACGGAATGCCTGAGACGGATAAGAGCACGAGCTTCACGCTCTCCTACGCTCATAACGACAAGGAAGAGCGCTTTGCCTCGGCCGCCGCCGCAGGGCGTGCCTTCGCGGATGCCGACGCCAGCCAGCGCCCTAGCGTGATCGAGGCCACGGACAAAAGCGCGCGCACCGTCGCCCGCACGGTCACCATCGGCACGGACATCCAGAAGTCCGTGCCCACGCTCGACAGCGTTCGCAAGGATCTCACCGACCTCAACCGCGATGGCGCAGCCCCTTCCCGCATGACGCAGACCAACATGGACTTCTGGACCGGCTATCATGATCGGGTCGCGGAGAAGGCCAGCCCGGAAAAGCAGCCCAAGGATCAGGGTTCGATCTCGCCAAGTGAGAGACAGAAGGCCAAACCGGATCAGGATCACTTTGACCTGCCTACCAGCTACCACGACAGGTTTCTTGTCACGAAGGCGAAGGGTCAGCAGGACCTGTACCGATCCTATGATGACGCCCGACCTGCGATCATCGACAGGGGAGACCAGCTCAGCACCCGAAATGCGGATCGCGGAACAGCTATGGACATGATCGAGCTGGCCTCGCATCGCGGCTGGCAGAGCCTGAAAGCGAAAGGGCCGGAGGAGTTCCGGCGCGAGATGTGGATCGAAGGCACTGCCCAGGGCCTGAAGGTTCAGGGCTACCGCCCCACGGAGAAGGATCAGGAGGAGGCCAACCGCCGATCGCAAATGATCGGAGAACGTGCCATCGAACGGACGGACCGTGCCGCCCAACCCGCCAATGCCAAGACGACCGACCGCGAAGACCAGCAGGCCGCGCCGCGCCACAGCTATTCTGACGGTATCTCCGGCAAGATCACCGACATCGGCACCGCCCCCTATCGCAACCGCGAAGGGGCTGATCCCGTGCCCTTCGTCGCTCTGACCAGCAAGGCTGGCAAGGACGAGCACATCTGGAGCGTCACCCTGCCCGCCGCGCTCGAAAAGCATGACCTGAAGGTCGGCGACCGCGCGACCTTCTTCTCTCCCGGCGTCGAGCCCGTGACCTACAAGACCAAGGATCAAAAGACGGGAGAAGAAGTCGACCGCCAGGGACACCGCCGCCTCTGGGACGCCAAGGACATCGAGCGCCAAGCACAGCCGCAACGCGCGGCACGGGGCAAATCTGCCGCGAAGGCAACCACCGAGGAGACGCCGATGGCAAACAAACAGCGCGAGCAGGACACCAAATCCGATCGGCTCGAAGACCGCATCAAGCGATACGAACCGGGCGACCATGCCGCCAAAGGTCCGGCCAGCGTTCTGGCTCACATGGACGCGCAGCTCCGAGCTGAAGGGGTTTCGGAGAAGGACCGAGAGACCGCCCGCGATCACGCCGCCAAGCTGCTATCCCAAGGGATGAGGGCGGGAAGACAGGTTCCCGTCCAGAAACTCGCAAACGTCACCAAGGAACAGGAGGCTCAAGTGCGTGGAGCTATCGCCAATGAGGTGAGACCTACTCCTGAACGTCAGATGTCAGATCAGACCAAAGGCAGCCACTCAAGATAGCGCCTAGAGGCAGGAATGCGGACATTTCCGTCGTTTGCCGCAGCGATCCGATCTGTGTCGCGATTGCGAGACGTTTTACCGGAAGGGCCGATGTTGTTGAAAAAATCGGCTGAAATCGTCGATTTTGGAGCTCGTCGTCGCTGAGCCAAGCCGTTGCATTCACGCGATCGCCCGTTCCTCTGCCTCAAGGCGGTATGATGGCCGTTCAGCTCATTCTGCGACCTCCTGTTTGATGCTTCGCGGGCGGAGTGAGACATGCTCTGGCGTGGGCGGCTCAGACCAAGGAAATTGCAGTATTGGGCTGGGGAACTCGCTTAGGGGCCGGAACCTCGAAACGAACAACGCCCCGGTCCCGCATGTCTATGAGGACCTTGTTCAGATGCGTGCGACGGATCGGAACTTGCTCCATCGCCCGATTGAAAATCGGCCCGGGAAACGCCTGCATTCTGCCTTGCAGGAAGTCGACGATGATCTCCTCGGCCCGCGCTCTGTTCGCTTTGCAGCCGACACCTTTCTGTTCCTGCTGAAACGCCGCAATGTCAGCAGACGAGAACAAACTCACCTGCGGGCTGTCCCCTTCTCGAAGGTTGTGCCGCAGCTCCAACTCCTGTTTCTCGACCTTTTCCTGAACGTCGCGGAAGACCTCCAACCCGGACGGGCTGTGCGTTCCGAGTATGAGGCGCATCTTCACCCGCTCGCGCCTCGGTACCATAATCGAGAAATCTGGCAGGTATGATGCCACCTTGTTTGCGCGCATCGTGGCTTTCATCAAATGCAGCATCTTCCGCTCGTTGCTCCATTCGACTGGTAGGCGCGCAAACTCGTCAGCCCATTTGGCATCGGCGAGGAACCGACCGAACGATGCTGCCACCTCGTGATACTCTGCATGTCGGTTGATGTGGTCCGACATGAAATTCAGCATGAACTCGCCGTTCTGTTTGCGCAAAAAGCCAAACACCTCCTCGTTGCGGATGTTCCATCCGGTCGGGTCTATGAAGGTGAACGTGAAGCCGTCGGTCAGCTTGGCGGCGATGGCATTGAGGTTATCTTCGAATGCGCCTTCGAAAACGTGTATCTCGAACCGCCCTTTCGAAGCGGCGTATTCCCGAAGGCGCGCAACTGCCTCTGGGCGCTGTTCGCAGAAACAGAAGCGTATTTTCAACCCACCTACACCGCGCTTTCCGAGATCGGCGCGAACGGCTTCCAGCGTGTTGATTGCCTGATCGAACGAAGCGTCTGAGTATTTGGCGTCATCTGATACGCGCCAAGGTCCGGCAAAGGCATCCACGAAATTGAATGTCGGAGAATGGCCTTGTAACGTCTTGTAAGCCGCTGCTTGAAGGTACTTCGTTAGGAATTGGTGCTTGATGAACGACTGTTCGCGGTCGCGGTAAAGGTCTAAATCTGCTGCCATTCGTTTCTTTCGCTATTGCAATTCCGCCATGATCGCCTTCGGTACGATCTGCCACGGGAACCCGTTCCATTCTTCGCCTTCGAGCAGACGACCGCCGGATTTCGGGCGCGCACCGCCCCACTGTTTGAAGAAGAACGCCACGTCGTATCGCTCGCAGGCGACGCGCAATTCGGTCGCCCAAGCCGCTTCCATAGGACGCGCACCCGGACCGCTCTCGCCGCCGACAATCGCCCAGGCGACCCCGCTCAGGTCGACCTCGCCAATCCGGCCAAGCAGCGGTTCGAATGAGATGAAGCGCGCGTCTGAGTTGATCTGCCGAAGGTGTTCGATCCGCCCTTTGTGGGTGGCATCTTCGACGGATACGCCGAGCCAAATGTGTGTCGGCACTCGCCCGCCGTCGTAGCGGCGGCGCACGTAGTTGCGCATCAGCGACGACCGTTTTGTCAGCACCTGATAGACGTGCCAGTCTGCGGCTTCCATCGCATCGAATACTCGGTCGATGAACTCACGCGGAATGTCTTTATGGAACAGATCGCTCATCGAGTTGACGAAGATCATGCGCGGCTTCTTCCAGAGCGCGGGCTGCCCGAGGCGCGATGGCCAGAGGCGCATGTCAAAGCCTTGTTCGTATGGATGCCCTTCGATGCCGCGCCAACGTTCCGCGAACCTTTCTGCGTAACAGTGGTCGCAGCCGGGACCGACTTTCGTGCATCCCGTCACGGGATTCCACGTCGCGTCGGTCCATTCGATTTCAGATTTCTGTGCCATCCTGCTCAACCTATTATTCTGCGACCAGCATTACACTGAAGTAGACAAACGATGAACAGCTATCCGTTCACTTGGCTGGGTCCAAAGCGGACTTTGTTGGATAAGTTCAGAGCGACAACTTCGTCCGCAGTGCGGGCCTCAAGCTGGAAGGCGATGCTGTGCATTGCCACCAAGAACCGGTTTGGGGAAGCCGCGTTGCGGCGATGGACAATGAACGCACGGCAGGTGAGGGCCGAATTTCCGGTGCGGATTCTCTACACCTGCAAAATGCTGCGTCAGCTGGTCGCCACAGATCACTCGAACGGCCGGTTTTGAAGTTTGCGAGGCCGTTGAAGGGTTTTGGCCCTCGCACACCGGAACAGCATCTATCGTTGACGACCGCCCCTGTCAGGGCTCCCCTTCGACAGATCCTGCTCATGTTCTGGACTATCGACCGCGTTTCCACGTCCGCGCGGTACGGAGCGCGTGGCACTATGCCCCGTCAGAGACCGGGCGATCTCGGCGCGTTGCGTCGTCGTCTCAGTCAGTCGCGCCGCAAACCGTTTGGTTTCCCGCGCAAGGTCACGGTCCCTCGGGTCGGTTGATCCGGCCAAGATCGTCGCAGCCTGGTCATAGGTCGCCATCACCCTGTTGCGCCGCGCGATCAACGCGTCATCCCATGCCTTCTGCGGCAAGCGCCCGCCGTTGTCTTCGAGATCGCGCAGAACTTGGCGTATCTTCCGAGCATCGGCCAAGGGCTTACCGCCCCGTTGCCTGATCTTGTAGACCGGCGTCATCTCTCCCCGGCGCGTCACACCTCGGGCATGTCGAGGGGTGGATTCCGCTTCGATCCCGCGCGTCCGTAGCTTCTCCGCAAACGTGTCTCGCAGGCGTTGTAGATCGGCTTTCCGCAAGTTCAGCTTCTGACCGTCTTCGCCAACGGTGCGCAGCGTCAGGTGCACATGGGGGTGATGCGTATCCGTGTGCAGGGCCATCGCATAGTCGTGCCGCCCTTGGAACTCCTGCCTTGCCAGCGCCCTGACCGCGTCTTTCACCGCTTCCGCATTTGCCGTGCCGGGCATCGAGAACACGATACTGGTCGTGATCCTCGTCCGGTCAGTCGCGGAGCCTTCGCGGTGATCCTCGTCGTGCTTCTCCATCCATTCGCGATAGATCACACCGACCTGCTGCCGCCCCGAAAAGGTCTCGCCCCGGTCGTTCTCGACCTCGATCTTTCCATTCCGGCTGATGTAGGCGAGATGCTCTGAGGCCCTGACCGCTTCCGATGCTCGGGTGACCTTGATCGGATTGCCGGACTTGTCGTTCTTGGCGGGCTTGGACACCTTCACCATGACTTCCGGCGCACCTTTGACGACACGGGCCAGCCGCGCCTTGTCTGCCGCTGAGATGGTCTGCGCTTGGGCAGCGGAACGATCCGGCTGTTCAGCACCAGCCTTAGGTTTTCGAGGACCGCTGCCGACTGATCCTCCTGCCGGTTTGTTCAGCTCCTTGTTGGCCGATGACGACCAACAGTCCTGAAACCCCAACTCCGACTTGAAGTCGCTCATGGCTGTTCACCTTCCCCGGACTGGAACTGAAAGCGGCCCTCCGCATAGACGCTCAACGCCATGCGTAATTTCGCGATGTCCTGGCGCAAGCCCTCGACTTCAGCTTTTGTCAGATCCGCACCGGCACCCGTCAGGACACCTCGGTTCAGTGCGTAGGCAATCTGGTTGGCATTGACGGCCAAGCCGCGAAGCTGACGGTAGGCGGCACGGACTCCCCGCCTCTCGCCCGACACCATCTGCGGTGCATTTCGCATCCGGGCCGACAGCAGAACCGCTGCCCAGGTCGATGCCGTGACACCTTGGGAGCGCGCCTCCCCTTCCAGGTCCTGCCGCACATCAGCAGCCAGGCGAACCGTTACCTTGCCCTCCCGCCGGGCGCGGGAAAGCGGGCGGCGCGGCTGAACGGGAGCTTCTTCTCCATCCAGCGCCAGATCAATCAAACGCCCTAAAAGGACTGACACAGTCTGTCCTTCCGAAGCGGCCAAAGCCTCAAGCTGGGCATGGCGCTCCGGAGGCAGATACGTCTTGGCGGCTTTCTTCTGTGTGGGCATTTTTAACTCAAAAGTAGGCTACTTGCTGGCGATTAGCCTATCCTGCATTAGTCAAAATCCCAACCCTAAACGTGGTCCGGGACCACGTTTTCCGCGCCCATCGTTTGGTCGCTCGAAACGGAGCAACGCGCTCGAAATGTGGTCCCGGACCACATCGAAAAGCCGAACCCGACGCGGCAACCAAAGAAAAACGCACCGTCCGCAGGCGGTGCGTCTCAGTTCTTCAGGTCTGATTTTCGAGGGCTAGCCCCAAAGGAAAAGCAGCCGATTGCGCGGCGTGACGCGGAAGACAAGGCTATCGAGATAGAAGGACAAAGCGCTCAGGATGACAAAGACACCAGCCATCAGAACCGGAGCAATGAGCCGATAGACGAACGGGATCTGATCTACCGCTTCGACGCCGTAGCCGGTGAAGATCATGACGGCTCCGGCCACAGCGGCAACCAGATGCAGGACCATCAGCACCGTGAGCAACGCCTGAACAGGCGTGCGGATCAGCAGCATTGCATTCCAGAGCGCGATCTTCACCATCTCCCGTCCTCCTCAGTCCCGCAGCAGCTCCACCAGCTCGACCTCGGCCAACAGCACTTCTGCCACCCGGTCATCCTCCTCGAAGCGAATGAGAACAGACTTACTGTTCGAGGCAGGCTGATCAAGCAAGGCTCGTCCAAGTTGCCCGCCGTGGCGGACCAGAAGAGTCGGAGACGCGGTTGCAGCGCGAGGCCGGGGCGATTGCGGAGAAGCGACCGTAGGCGCTTCACCCGGCTCGTCCCCCTGCCCTGCTACATCCGCAATCTCGACGTTTGCATCGGGAGTGTCCTTCGGACCCTCAGCGTGAGGTGCCTCGGGTGCGGGTTGAACCGAAGTCCCCACTTCGGGCGCGGCTCCTTTCCCGTCGATTTCCCCGCGCAGACGCTCGACCGTCACGCGGGAAATATCACTCGCCTCGGTCTCGCTGAGAAACTGCCGAACGGCGGCCTCGTCCTTCTTCCAGAGCGCGTTCAAATCCGACAGGGCGCGGATGGGTGCGTTCTGTGCGGCCGCGTCGCGCAACTCATCCGGCATCTTGGCCAGAGCCGCGAAACGGGACACCTCCCCTTCATTCCAGCCAAGCGCCTCGGCAATCGCGCTGCGCGACTGCCCTGCGGCCCGCATTGCAGCAACGGCCTCGGCCACCTCCAAGGTCGTCAGATCAGCCCGCTGAACGTTCTCGGTCAGCTGCGCCATCCGGAGCGCATCGGTCATCTCACGAACGACTGCGGGGATCTTGGTAAGACCCGCCAGCTTTGCGGCTTGGAAGCGCCGCTCACCCATGATCAGCATGTGCTTCCCGGCATCATCGGCAGGCTGCACCGTGATCGCCTGAAGCACCCCTTGGGTCCGGATGCTCTCCGCCAGAGACGCCAGCTGATCCTGGTCGAAGTGGCGACGGGGCTGTTCCGGGTCCGGCATGATATCATCGAGCGGGATTTCACGTTGCCCGGCCTGCGCCGGTTTGTTCTTCCGCGTCAGGGCCGACAGATCGCCGCTCTTCTTGAGGCGATCCAGCGTCTGCATCGTGCTGCCAAACTTCTTCTCGGCCATGGCTTAATCCTCCTTCTCGACGGTCTCGATGAACCAGTCGAAGAACTCACCGAACTCGACGGCTGCATCCTTGCCGCTGGCAGTCGGCACCTCGAAAACCGGAATGCCTTCCGCCTCAGCCGTCTCATAGCCGACGCGGTTGCGGATCGCATGAGGCACCAGAAGGTTGGAGTAGGACTCGGCAACAGCTTGCAGGGTCTCGCGCTCGTTCTGCTTCACCGCATCGAAGCGGGACGGCAGCAGGCCAAGGAACTGGATGCCTTCGTTGATCTCCTGGACCTGCACGAAGGCTTTCAGAACGCCCTCGACCCCGTCCAGAGAAAACCGCTTCAACTCGATGGGCGACAGCATGAAGTCTGCCGTCAGAAGCGCCCCGTAGACCAGCGCCGAGAATGTCGGCGGCGTATCAATGACGCAGAAATCCGCGCCCTCAAGCCCGTCAAGCGCCGCCACGGTGCTTTGCAGAACCGCATCGTCGGAGCTGACCGGAACGTCTCGATCCCCTTCGATCAGCACAACTTCACCAGGATCGACAGAGAAGCTCGGGGCCTCACCGCTCTCGATCATCTGCAACGCGTTCCCGACCACCCGCTTGCCGTTCAAGGCGCTGGTCAGGTTGCGCTGCCCATCTAGGTCAACGGCGATGACGGAATAGCCTGCGCGACCGAGGTAGAAGGCGATCTGGGTCGCAACGGTCGTCTTGCCGACACCGCCCTTGTTATTCGCGATTACGATCGTCTTCACGGCCTGCTCCTTCCTCGTTGGTCTGTTGAGCGATGCCCCATTGCTTGAGCGCATCGAGGACGATTTCGCCCATTGTTGTTTCTCGTTCGAAGGCCTCGCGCTTGAGCGCGCGATGCACGTCGACCGGCATATTCATGGAAAACATGCGTGTTGGGTTGCTCATATACCTCTCCGCAAGATGCACCGGATTTCCGGCCGACATAAGCGCGGCGCCCTGATCCTGGGCGACTGACCTCGGCCACTTGCGGCCGCGGCGAGACGCATGTCTCGGCGCGGCAAATTTTCTTGGCCCAGGCCGCGTGCCTGTAATGACATACATACAGCCATACATAAGTACATTTTTCAAACAGAAAGAGGCCCGCATCTGCGCGCCCCTTTCAAGGTGTTGCCGATGTGCTCAGGCGGCGATCTCGCTTGCGCCTCCAGCGGCGGCGGCCTCCAGCACAAAATCTGCGGCCTTCTGCGCAGCGCTTGCGGCCTTGAAGATCGCGCGCTTGTCCTCTTTCAATACCCCGAGCCAGCTATCGAGATAGGATGCGGCTTCGTCGATGGTCGGCTCTACGCCAATGCGCGCCCCAAGGAAGCAGCTGCCGATTTCCGCAATCAGCTCCTCGCGGGCATAATCTGCTTTCGTGCTTCCCATCTTGAAGCGGTCCAGCCGCGACCGATGGCCTGTCCAATGCGTGACTTCATGGCAAAGCGTCGCCGTGTAGTGCTGCGCGGAAATGAAGGCGGACACGGGCGGCATCTGGATACGGTCCTCCGCGGGGACATAGCACGCCCTTGCACCGCCATGTGTGACGCGGGCACCGACCGCTTGAAAGAACGCGTCGACCTCCGGCAGGGGCCGGGTGCCAAGATCCTCCTGAACCTCGGGGCGGCGGTAGAACTCTTCCGGCAAGCCCTCAATCTGGTCGGCGTTGAAAACACGATAGGCGCGGGCATAGGGGATCGCGACCGCCTCGCCATCGTCATTCTCCCGCTCGACGGTCCCGTATTTCACCACGGTCGACGACTTCTGGCCCTTGCGCACATGCGCGCCCAACTCCTTCGCCTGCTTGAAGGTGAACCAATGCGCCGAGCCGAACCCGTTGGCATGGGCTGCAAGCCACAGCATCAGAACATTGATCCCGCGATAGGGTTCGCCATTCGACCGCAACGGGAACGAGACGCCTTGTTCCCCGCCGGACCAAGGTTTGCGCCAAGGCGAAACGCCCGCTTCCATCGCCTCGATGATCTGGTTGGTGACGTGCTGGTAGATGTCGAAATCCGATTTTGCCATTTGTGGCCTCCTTCAAAGTGAGACGGGGAGGCTTGGTGCCCTCCTTCCGCCGATGGGCTGCGCCTCGGCCACCTGATCTGACCGAAAACGCATGTTTTCGGCGGAACAGAGTGGGGGAGGGCGAAGCCCGACCCACGGGCCTGAACCGGACAGTCAAAGGATCGGAGACGAGGTTGGTGCGGCCCGCAGGCCGTAGGCCGAGGACACGGCCTCGTTGGAGACGACGCGCCTGCGCGGCGCTTGTCTTTTGACTTTCCGGGTCAGGTCTGTTGGGCGGACCAAGAAAGAGAAAAAAGCCAGGACGGGGGTGAGCGGGCGTAGCCCGTCGATCCCCTGGCCTGACCTCTGATTGGATGTGACCCGCGCAAGCTGCGTGGGTCTCTTCTGTTTTCTAGGAAAAGGGCAGGGGCTTAAGGCGCGCCCTTGGGACCGTCAGCCCTTCTCGGGCGGCCGATCGAGGTTGCGCGCATAGCTAACCTCGACCTTCAGGAAGCCGGGGACGCTGAGCGCAATGGAGATCTTGAGGTTCGCTTTTGTGGTGAGGCTTCGCAGGATTGAGCGCAGACGGGCGATGATCTTGTTCATTGTGGTGCTCCTTTCGGTGTTGGACGATTTCGGGAGATCACCGCGACGGCCCAGATCGGACGGGTGCACCGCTTGCGGTCGCAACGAAGCGAAGCGCAGTGGAGAAGGGCTTGCCCTTGCACCAGGACGAGGCCGGCGCACGCTCTCCCAAATAAATCGCCACACCGCGAAGGCGCTTCAGCGCAATGACGGATACTCAAAGCCGCGCGCCCATTCCTGCGTTGCCTCACCTCGAAGCGACCGCGAAATGCGGGCCAGACCTTTGGCCGAGACGGATGCGCCTGAACGACCATTCGGCCGCGCTGCGGGTTGGCTCGGAGAGACAATCCGCAACGCTTCAGGCCGAAGGGAGGGCAGGGGCGTCCGGCTCGGGGTGGAGACCGGCCCTGCCGGTCGGAACCTCGGCACGCGGTCCCGCGTCTGCGCGGGATTCGCCCTGCTCAAACGTTCCGCCGCGGTTTCCCACAGGCCCCTCTCTCGATACTTGACGTCTCGTTCGGGGCCTGCTCCGGCCTGAAACTCTGCTCCCAAGGTCGCTACATTTCAGGCTGGAAAACCGCTCAGCCCCAACCGCTCGCCAAAGCCCTTCCTGCCGGAAAATGTGGTCCGGGACCACATTTGGAATTTGCCGCAAGATCCAAAATTGCGCGCAAAAGGGGAACTGTCACGCCCCCAGAAGGCCGCGACACATTCAAAAACGTATCTTCTTTCAAGACGTTGCCATGACGCGGATTGGCGTCTTTCCGCGCAAGGTTCGAACAGCAAGGTTCAACCACAGACTGTTTCAAAGTAGCAATTACGGGCTTGGTTCTTGGTGGGTGAATGACCGCGACGACCGTTTCCTTGAAGGCTTTGAAGAGGCTCAGGAAATTGAAGTCATGGGCTCCCGACCGGGAGCAGGCACCCCGTTCTCAGCCAACCGCTTCCCCCAAGCGGCGAGCCGACACGACCTGTTGTGCCGCCGGTCTCTGATCCTGTGGCGCGACACAGACGGACCAAGAAGGAGGTACAAATGGCCCAAACAAGCGAGGCTGTCCGACAACCGAAGCGCGCCCTTTTGCTCGGCAGCAGGGTGCGCCAGTTCATCAAACGCGGTGGCCGCCTGCGCTACGAACCCCATAAAGACCCGGCGAACGGCAAGCTCGTCTGGGTGGTCATGGGCGTCTTCCCTGACAAGACGGAAGAGCCAGTGTTCACGACGACATCAGGCGAGCACAAGCACTTCCGCTCGGCAGATGCCATGATCCAGTATCACCGCCAGATGTGCCCGGATGAGGATGTTCTGATCGTTCCGATGCCCACGAGCCATTAGCTCACGGATTGGAATGGCCCTTCCTGGGGCCATTCCGCCGCGCCAGCGGCTCCCGCGCGGATAGCGCCAGTCCTGCCAGGGCGGGGCCTCGCGCCCTGACGTGGCAGGACATCAGAAGGCCCCAGCTACAAAAAGACCCCGCCGAAGCGGGGCCAGGTCGTCCTTCACCACAAAGAACTCTTTTCACTCCATGCCTTCGGGCAGCCATACTGCGATCTCGTCTGCCTGCGCGCCGGTGACCCCAAGAGCATTGCGCAGGTCGCGATCACCACGGAACAGGGCTTCGAGCTTCGCGGCCTTCTCGCCCTTTTTCAGCTTGTCGAAGCTGGTGGCAGTCGGATGATCCGCAGGCAGGTCCAGCAGATCGCGCCAGAGGTCCGACATGTAGGGGCCTCCCACGCGGCCAAAGAAGTTGGCTGCGGTCGGGGTCCAGACTTCGCGAGTGTTCGGCTGTGTCTCCTTCTCGATCAGCGCCATTAGCTTCTCATCACCGCCCCGAAGCTGCGCGGCAAGAAAGCGCACCAGTTCGCCGCGAATGTGATCCGCCCCTTTCTGACGGAACGCGCGGAAGCTCTTGCCAAGGTCCTTGCCATACATATCGCGCGGCGGGTTCTCGGTCAGGCGCTCGTCCAGCGCGTAGCCATCGGCCTCAGTCGTCGGCCAGTTGGGCACGTCCTCGACGGACAAGCCGAACGGCTTGGACCAATAGAGGTTGTGGCTGAGTTGGTAGGCCAGCAGGTCGATCAGCAGATCAGGGTCACGCAAGGCGGCATGTTGACGGGCACCGCGCGAGACGCGGCCAAGATCATCGCGGAGTTTCTGGGAAATCGGGCTCTTGGGCGCATCATCGGCGCTTTGCTGCGACTTCGCCAGAACGCCCGCCGCAACCGCCTCGGCCTTGTCGGCCTTGCGGATCAGGCCCTCATAGCTCTGCACCTCGCCGCGCGAGTCCACATAGATGATGACGCCGGAATGCGCGCGCTGCATCTCGGTGTAGTCGCCTTCCGTGATCGCATTGAGGGCGGCAAACTCTTCCTGCCCTGCCTCGTCCAGCGCGTTGGCTTCGGCCTGTTCCGTCAGTTCATCGAACCGCTCGGACTGCTCGGGGGAAAGCGTGCCTGTCACCCTGTGGATGCGCTCGAAACCGTTCTCTTGCAGGAACCAGTAGCCAAGATAATCGGCGTGGCTCACCTCAACCCACTTCCATCCGTCGCGCTTGTGGCTGTCCGCGACCTCGGCCAACCGATCTGCGAAAACCGCATCGAGAATGTCGGCATCATCCAGCAAGGTTTCTTCCGCGAAAAGATCACCGCCAACACGACCACCAGCGGCCTGATATGCCTCGATGCCCACGAATTTCGCGCGGCGGTCGGTGTCCTTCACGGCGTCGGGCTTCAACGCCTTCTTGATCTGATAGTCGGACAGGGTGTTGCCCCGGCACTGTTCCAGCACTTCAAGGCTCCGCGCCTCGTCGGTGCTGATCGTGAAACAGGCTGCGGCACTGAGGTTGATTTCATTTGCGGCCAGCGCGTCGATCACGGCTTCCGGCAGACCAGCCAGCGCGAGGCGGCGGTAGACACTTTTTTCAGTCACGGCGAAGGCGCGGGCAATCGCTGCTGGGGTAGCGCCATTCCGCTCCATCTTGCCATAGGCCCGGATTTCATCGGCGGGGTGAAGGTCGCGGCGGGCAGAGTTCTCGGCCACCGCCCACGCCTGCGCGGTGCTGTCATCGGGCGCTAGGCGGACCGGCGGATTTGCCAGTTCGGGGCGAACCTGGGCAAGATCGGCGTGGCGCTCGGCCAGCAGTTGCAGCGCCCGCAGCCGACGGCCACCAGCGACGATTTCGGCCCCGCCCTTACCGTCCATGATCCCGGCAAGGTTCTGGATTAGGCCAGCGGTCCAGATGCTTTCGGCCAGTTCCTCGACCTCGGCGGCGGGCACGTTCTGGCGCGGATTCATCGGAGAAAGAACCAGATTCGCCAGAGGGAAACGGGCTTCGTCGGCGGCGATCATGCTCTGTTTGGTCATTGGGACATTCCTTGTGGTGTGTTTAATTTGGTAAGGGGGCGTTAGCGGCCTCCTTCGGCCTATTCGTTTGGCCAGCTTCCGCGTGGGGTGGGGGAACTCTGCTGCCGATTTCAGAAGGACAGTTCCGCGTAGGATGCGGCGTCCTCGTAGCGGATGATCGGTTCGCCATGATCGGTGGTCCCGCCCCAGCACGGACCATTGAAGCCCGTGATTTTCGGCTGGCCCTGAAGCTCCGGGCGAGTGCGCGGGTTCGAGGAAAGGCCGGTGATGCTCGCGCCCATTTCCTCCGCCCATGCTTCGATGTTGTCGGGGAAAATGGTGGTCATGCCTTCCTCGGTCATAACGACAATCTCAAAAGCCATTTGTGGCCTCCTTTGTGGTGAGGACGGGGGGGCTTGGTGCCCTCCTTCCGCCGATGGGCTTGGCCTCGCCAATCTGATCTGACGAAAACCATGTTTTCGGCGGAACAGAGGGGGGAGGGCGAAGCCCGACCCACGGGCCTGACGCGGACAGTCAAAGGATCGGAGCCGGGGGGTGGTGCGGCCCGCAGCGCGCAGCGCGAGGACACGGCCCCCGGCGGAGACGACGCCGCAGGCGGCGCTTGTCTTTTGACTTTCCGGGGCAGGTCTGTTGGGCGGACAAAAAACAGGATCGTGCCAGGGCGGGGGTGAGCGGGCGCAGCCCGTCGATCCCCCGCCCTGTCTTCTGGATCAATGCGAGCCGCGCGCCTCGCGCGGCTCTCTCTGATCTTCGGATCGCCACCTAGTCGCGGCGAACCCGTATGATTTTGGTGTGAACGCGCGCCAAGCTGAATGTTTCGGGCGGCAGGGTTTCCAGATGTTCGGCCTCGGGATGCTCGAACGTCACGGGCACCAGCGCGACCAGCGTTGCTGGTTCGGCGTGACCGGCTCGACCAAGAAGGGAAAGCGCGGCGGCGATATGCTTCCGCACCTCGCGGAAGGGGGGATTCATGATGATCCGGGGGAACGCTGCGCGCCCCTTCACCTCGTCGGCGTAGTCGAGAAAACAGCCGTGAACCGTTGGGCCGATCTTGTGCACCATTGCCGCAAGCCGGTGGTGCCGTTCTATCATCGTCAGTTCGTGCGGGCTGTGCCCGGACGCCAGAAGCGCCCGCGCAAGCTGGCCGGTTCCGGCGCTCGGCTCAAGGGTGAGATAGTCGCCCTGGGGGCCGAGATAATCGACCATCCGCCCCGCTACATCGTCGGGAGTGACGTGGCATTCGGTGGCCCGGTCAACCGCGATGATTTCGGGAGCCTCGATCTGCGCCAACGGCGCGATGTCCCCGCGCTTGCGCACGGGGATCGTCAGGGGCTTGTTCGGACGGGAATAGATCGCCGGGCGGGTCACTGTGCCGCCTCCGTCTGGCGCAGGGCCTCGGGAATTTCGTGCTGCTTCTGGTCGGTGATGAAGATTGCCGCCCAACCAGCTTGATAGCGCGGTCCCTCGTGCTTCGGGTTCGGCGCAATCCGCACACGATATTCGCCGCAGGTCGAAAGCCGGGTTCCGCGCTGTTCGCTGTAGATCGCCGCATATTCGGCCTTCGTCAGCTCGACTTGCGGCAGCTCGTCAGCCTCCCGGCGATAGGAGTTCTGAACCGAGACTTTGCCACTCTTGGCTTTGAAATTGAGGATCGGCGGTTTCGCCGGTTTCTTGGCCGGAGGGACGTAGCCGCAGGACTGCATAAGGTCGCGCCACTCGTCGCCGGACAGTTCCAGCGCCTTGCCGTCTCCGATATGCAGGGGCAAGGGGGCCTCACATTCGACGGTGAAAAGGTCAGCGTCGACCTTTGCGCCCTTGGGCTTGTCGGCCCCATGCGCTCGAACAAACATCTGCAACAGGGTCTGGGTGATTTCGCCAGCGAAGCGCGGCACCTCGCCCAGCATTTCGCGCTCATAGCTCAAGCGGTTGAGCGTGTGGCTGATACAGCGGGCGCGGTTCGGCCCTTCAATGATCTGGCGGCAACCGTCCATGACAGCGGCCTTTGCCTCGAAAGCGTCAAGTTTGCCGCTCTCAACGTCGCCCCAAAGACCATAGCGCGCGAGCGATGCACCGTGACCGAGAAAAGCGGTGATCTGCTCGGCGGTCTGCATCTTCTCCCAAAGTTCGAGCGCCTTATGGGCAGAGTTGATCCCGCGTTGAAGGTCGCGGAGTTCGGCCAGAAGCTTTTCGATCCGGCGGGCGCGGACTCGCGGGTCATTCTTCCGGTTCGCGTGGCGCTCGACGCTCTCGGCCCGGAAGTGCCAATAGCCGATTGCCTTGTGCGCCTTGCTGGCCTTGTCCATGGCGCTGTGCATCCGCTCTTGCGTCTTGCGGGCCTTCCGCTCGGAATGGTGCCCGACAAGGATCGGCTGGCCCATGTAGAAGGCTTGCGACAGTTCGTCAGCGGCGCGGGAAAAGGCGGAAGCCTGCGCCGCGCGCTTGTCAGCGATACCGTCCAGGCGGTCGGCCTTCATCTGCGCGCGCTCGGCAAGGGTCATTTCCTCCGGCTCGATCTCGCCCGCCAGTTCCAGCGCCAAATCTTCGCGGGCACAGCTCCATGCAGGGGCAACGAAAAGCTCCTGCTTCGGTGCCCATTTGAAACCGGCCTCTTTCACGCGCTGGAAGGTCTCGGCATCAAGGCGGCTCGACGCATACAGGCGGAGCTTGTTGTCTTCGGGCGAGTAGGTCGCGGAAATCGTGGTCATCTGTCTTTTCCTTCGTGGTGAAGGCGGGGGGGCTTGGTGCCCTCCTTCCGCCGATGGGCTTGGCCTCGCCAATCTGATCTGACGAAAACCATGTTTTCGGCGGAACAGAGGGGGGAGGGCGAAGCCCGACCCACGGACCTGACACGGATGTTGAACGTCAGACGAAATTGACCTAGGCGTCATAAACTGACCCAATCCACTGTTTTTGCCGTGTGGCTTGTTGCGTTGATCTGACATTCCATTCGGAAAATCAGGGCTGATTTGCAGGTTCAGTCGGCGAAGCCGCCTGTTCCTGCTGATCTGCCACGTGGCGAACGCGGGAGGGGGCGAGGCAATGCTATTCGAC
>NZ_JBGFGM010000121.1:0-144987 GCF_041224635.1 Leisingera sp. XS_AS12 | reverse complement strand
ATCGGCGGCGCCGACATGCCGGTGGTGGTGTCGATGCTGAACAGCTACTCGGGCTGGGCCGCGGCGGCGATCGGCTTCTCGCTTGGCAATGACCTCCTCATCGTGGTCGGCGCGCTGGTGGGCTCCTCCGGTGCGATCCTCAGCTACATCATGTGCAAGGCGATGAACCGGTCGTTCGTCTCGGTGATCCTTGGCGGTTTTGGCGGCAGCACCGGTCCGCAGATGGAGGTCGAGGGCGAGCAGGTCGCGATCGACGCCGAGGGTGTGGCGCAGGCGCTGGAGGAAGCCGACAGCGTCATCATCATCCCCGGCTACGGCATGGCGGTGGCGCAGGCGCAGCAGAACGTCGCCGAGCTGACCCGCCGCCTGCGCGCGAAAGGCAAAGAAGTGCGCTTCGCCATCCACCCGGTGGCAGGCCGCTTGCCGGGCCACATGAACGTGCTCCTGGCCGAGGCCAAGGTTCCTTATGACATCGTGATGGAGATGGACGAGATCAACGACGACTTCCCCGAGACCGACGTGGCGATTGTGATTGGCTCCAACGACATCGTGAACCCGGCCGCCCAGGAGGACCCGAACTCGCCGATCGCCGGCATGCCGGTTCTGGAGTGCTGGAAGGCGAAACAGGTGATCGTCTCCAAGCGCGGCCAGGGCACCGGCTACTCCGGCATCGAGAACCCGCTGTTCTTCAAGGAGAACACCCGAATGTTCTACGGCGATGCGAAACAGAGCCTCGACACGCTGCTGACCGCCGTCAGCTGACCTCTCATCAAGACAAAGGAACCCGACATGGACACCAACCCCAAGCGTGCCAACGCCATGGATGCCTATTGGATGCCCTTCACCGCCAACCGGCATTTCAAGCAGAACCCGCGCATGATCGCGGGGGCGGAAGGCATGTATTACACCACCACCGAGGGCAAGAAGGTGCTGGATGGCACCGCGGGCCTGTGGTGTGTGAACGCAGGCCACGCCGCGCCGCGCATCACCGAGGCGGTCAAGAACCAGATGACGGAGCTGGACTATGCGCCGGCCTTCCAGATGGGCCACCCCAAGGCGTTTGAGCTGGCGAACCGGTTGGCAGAGCTGGCGCCGGGGGATCTGAACCACGTGTTCTTCACCAACTCCGGCTCGGAATCGGTGGAGACCGCGCTGAAGATCGCGCTGGCCTATCACAAGGCCAAGGGCAATGCCTCCCGCACCCGGCTGATCGGCCGCGAGAAGGGCTATCACGGGGTGAACTTCGGCGGCATCGCGGTGGGCGGCATCGTCAACAACCGCCGCCACTTCGGCAGCCTGCTGACCGGCGTTGACCACCTGCGTCACACCCATGACCTTGAGCGCAACGCCTACAGCCAGGGCGAGGCCGAGCATGGCGTCGAGCTGGCCGAGGATCTGGTGCGTCTGATCGAGCTGCACGGTGCCGAGACCATCGCCGCGGTGATTGTCGAGCCGATGGCAGGCTCCGCCGGGGTGATCCTGCCGCCCAAGGGCTATCTGAAGCGGCTGCGCGAGATCACCCGCGAGCACGGGATCCTGCTGATCTTTGACGAGGTGATCACCGCCTATGGCCGTCTCGGCAAGGCTTTTGGCGCGGATTACTACGGTGTCGAGCCGGACATGATCACCACCGCCAAGGGCCTCACCAATGGGGTGATCCCGATGGGCGCGGTGATGATCAGCAGCGAGATCCACGATGCCTTCATGACCGGCCCGGACCATATGATCGAGCTGTTCCACGGCTACACCTACTCGGGCAATCCGGTGGCCTGTGCCGCCGCACTTGCCGCGCTCGACACCTACCGCGAGGAGGAGCTGTTCGAGCGCGCCGCCTCGCTGGAGGGCTACTGGGCCGAGGCGATGTTCAGCCTGAAGGGCCTGCCGCATGTGAAGGACATCCGCTGCGCGGGTCTTGTCGGCGCGGTGGAGCTGGAGCCGGTGGCGGACATGCCCACCAAGCGCGCCTTGGACGTCTACCTCAGGGCCTGGGACAAGGGGGCGCATCTGCGCACCACCGGCGACATCATCGCCATGTCGCCGCCGCTGATC
Source organism: Leisingera sp. XS_AS12 (assembly GCF_041224635.1). Classification (NCBI taxonomy): domain Bacteria; kingdom Pseudomonadati; phylum Pseudomonadota; class Alphaproteobacteria; order Rhodobacterales; family Roseobacteraceae; genus Leisingera; species Leisingera sp. XS_AS12. The sequence goes on along the minus strand of NZ_JBGFGM010000121.1, from coordinate 142,938 downwards.
ATCGAAAAGCAGGAAATCGACGAGCTGGTCGGCATCCTCGCCGAATCGCTCATCGCCTAAAAACCTGCCCCTGCCGTGCGGCCCTTGGGCGCGCGGGGCAGGGGCGAACAGGGAGAAAGACATGAAAGACGTGCAAAGCAACGCCCGCATCAACGGCAGCCGCCTGTGGGATTCGCTGATGGAAATGGCGCTGGTCGGCCCCGGCCTGCGCGGCGGCTGCAACCGCCAGACGCTGACCGACGAAGACAAGCAGGGCCGCGACCTGTTCAAGCGCTGGTGCGAAGAGGCCGGGATGACCGTCGGCGTCGACAGCATGGGCAACATGTTTGCCCGCCTTGAAGGCGCGGAACCCGATCTGGATCCGGTGATGATGGGCAGCCATCTGGACACCCAGCCGACGGGCGGCAAATACGATGGCGTGCTGGGCGTGCTGGCGGGGCTGGAGGTCGTGCGCTCGATCCGCGATTTGGGCATCACCCCGCGCCGCCCCATCGTGGTGGTGAACTGGACCAACGAGGAGGGCACCCGCTTTGCCCCCGCGATGCTGTCCTCCGGCGTTTTTGCCGGTGTGCACACGCAGGACTGGGCCTACGCGCGCGAAGATGCCGAGGGCAAAAAATTCGGCGAGGAGCTGGCCCGCATCGGTTACGTGGGTGATGAGCCCGTGGGACAGCGCAAGATGCACGCGATGTTCGAGCTGCACATCGAGCAGGGCCCGATTCTGGAGGCCGAAGGCAAGGACATCGGCGTCGTCACCCACGGCCAGGGTCTGAACTGGCTGCAGGTGACGCTGACCGGGCAGGAGGCGCACACCGGCTCAACCCCGATGCCGATGCGTCGCAACGCAGGTCTGGGCGCTGCGCGGATCACCGACCTGGTGCATGAAATCGCGATGAGCCACCAGCCCGATGCGGTCGGCGCCGTGGGCCACTGCGATTACTATCCCAACAGCCGCAACATCGTGCCGGGCAAGGTGATCTTCACCATCGACTTCCGCTCGCCCAGTTTCGATACGCAAGCGGACATGGAACGCCGCCTGCGCGAAGGTGCCGCGAAGATCGCCGAGGAGCTGGAACTGGGGCTCGAGATCGAGCAGGTCGGCCATTTCGACCCTGTCACCTTTGACGAGGGCTGCGTCGCTGCCGTGCGTCGGGCCGCGGAAAAGCTCGGCTATTCGCACCGCAACATCATCTCCGGCGCGGGCCACGATGCCTGCTGGATCAACAAGGTGGCCCCGACCGCCATGGTGATGTGCCCCTGCGTTGACGGGCTCAGCCACAACGAAGACGAGGAAATCAGCCGCGAATGGGCGGCGGCGGGCACCGATGTGCTGCTGCACGCCGTTCTTGAAACCGCAGAAATCGTGGAGTGACAGCCATGACACAACGAACCGTGATCAAGGGCGGCACCATCGTCGCCGCCGACCGCAGCTATGAAGCCGATGTCGCCATCGAGGATGGCAAGATCGTCCAGATCGGCGCAGGCCTGAGCGGTGACAAGGTGCTCGACGCCACCGGCTGCTACGTCATGCCCGGCGGCATCGACCCGCATGTTCATCTGGAAATGCCCTTCATGGGCACCCATTCGGCGGATGATTTCGAATCCGGCACCCGCGCGGGCCTGGCGGGCGGCACCACCATGGTGGTGGACTTCTGCCTGCCCAGCCCCGGCCAGTCTATGCTGGAGGCGCTGGAGGCCTGGCACGCCAAGTCGAAACGCGCCTGCGCCGACTATTCCTTCCACATGGCAGTGACCTGGTGGAGCGAGCAGGTCTTCAACGAGATGCAGCAGGTGGTCGACCTCGGCATCAACTCCTTCAAGCATTTCATGGCCTACAAGGGTGCCTTGATGGTGGAGGACGACGAGCTGTTCGACAGCTTCCGCCGCTGCGCCGCCCTCGGCGCGCTGCCGATGGTGCATGCCGAGAACGGCGACGTGGTGGCCACTATGCAGCAGAAGCTGCTGGCCGACGGCATCCGCGGGCCGGAAGGCCATGGCCTCTCGCGCCCGCCGGAGGTCGAGGGCGAAGCCACCAACCGCGCCATCATGATCGCCGACATGGCGGGCGTGCCGCTCTACGTGGTGCACACTTCCTGCGAACAAGCGCATGAGGCGATCCGCCGGGCGCGCCAGAAGGGCATGCGCGTCTTTGGTGAGCCGCTGATCCAGCATCTGGTGCTGGACGAAAGCGAATACCGCAACCCCAACTGGGACCATGCCGCGCAGCGGGTGATGTCGCCGCCGTTCCGTGACAAATCCCATCAGGACAGTCTCTGGGCCGGTCTTCAGGCGGGCTCCTTGCAGGTGGTCGCCACCGACCACTGCGCCTTCACCGTGGAGCAGAAACGCACCGGCATCGACGATTTCACCAAGATCCCCAACGGCACCGGCGGTCTGGAAGATCGCATGCCGGTGTTGTGGACCGAAGGCGTGAACACTGGCCGCCTGACCCCGAACGAGTTCGTCGCCGTCACCTCCACCAACATCGCCAAGATCCTCAACATCTACCCGCAGAAGGGCGCGATCGTGGAAGGCTCCGACGCTGACCTGGTGGTCTGGGACCCCAAGAAATCCAAGACCATCTCGCCCGAGACCCAGCAGTCGGTGGTGGAATACAACGTCTTTGCGGGCCGCGAGGTCACCGGCCTGCCGCGCTACACCCTCAGCCGGGGTGAGTTGGCGGTGGACGACGGCAAGGTCTGCGCCACACCGGGCCACGGGCGGTTTGTCGAGCGTGCCCCCTTCCCGGAGGTGAACAAGGCGCTGTCGAAATGGAAAGAGCTGACCGCCCCGCGGCAGGTCCAGCGCTCGGCGGAAAACATGCCCGCCTGCGTCTGATCGAGGTTCCCCGGTGCAAGCCGGGGAATTTTCACATCTGGCGGACCCCGCGACAACAAGAAGGGGCCGTCGCAAGCCAAATAACAGGGAGAACTGATAATGGCTGATATAACAAGCGGATACACCGCACCCGGCGCCCAATCGGCGCAGCAGGTTGATCTGGCTGGGATCGACCCGGAGCTGTACAACGAGGACCAGCTGCCCACCACCGCAGAGCAGCGGACCTGGGACTGGCTGGCGATCGCCGCGCTCTGGGTCGGCATGGTGGTCTGCATTCCGACCTACCTCCTGGCCTCCTACCTGATCGGCTCGGGCATGAGCTGGGATCAGGCGGTGCTGACCATCCTGGCCGCCAATGCCATCGTGCTGATCCCGATGGTGCTGGTCGGCCACGCGGGCACCAAATACGGCATTCCCTTCCCGGTGCTCTTGCGCTCCTCCTTCGGCCCCACCGGCGCCAAGATCCCCGCCGTCGCGCGCGGCATCGTCGCCTGCGGCTGGTTCGGCATCCAGACCTGGGTTGGCGGCTCGGCGATCTTCGTGATCCTCAACACGCTCACCGGCGGCGCGCTGGCGGGAGAGCCGCTGGCCATCCTCGGCATCAGCGCGGGTGAGTTCATCTGCTTCCTCGCCTTCTGGGGTCTGCACCTCTACTTCATCAAGAACGGCACCGAGTCGATCCGCTGGCTGGAAACCTACGCCGCACCGTTCCTGCTGGCGATGGGGCTGGCGCTGCTGGGCTGGGCCTATGTCAACGCGGGCGGCTTCGGCGAGATGCTGTCGACCCCCAGCGCCTTTGATCCCGGCCAGCCGCAGGAAGGTCAGTTCTGGAAAGTGTTCTGGCCCAGCCTGACCGGCATGATCGGTTTCTGGGCGACGCTGGCGCTGAACATCCCCGACTTCACCCGCCACGCACGCAGCCAGAAGGACCAGTTCCTCGGCCAGATGGTCGGCCTGCCGATCCCGATGGCGCTGTTTGCCTTCATCGCCTCCGCCGTGACCTCGGCCACCGTGGTGATCTTCGGCGAGGCGATCTGGGACCCGATCCAGCTCTCCGAGAAGATGGGCGGCCTGTCGGTGATCATCGCGCTGTTCGCGCTGATCGTGGCAACGCTGACCACCAACCTCGCGGCCAATGTGGTGGCGCCGGCACATGGTTTCGCCAACCTCGCGCCCAGCAAGATCAACCTCAAGCGCGGCGGCTACATCACCGCGGGCATCGGCATCGCCATGTTCCCCTGGGTGCTGGTCAACCACATCGTCGGCTGGCTGATCGCCTATTCGGCGCTGCTGGGGCCGATCGCGGGCGTGATGCTGGCGGACTACTACCTCCTGCGCAAGACCAAGCTGGAAGTCGCTGACCTGTTCAAGATGGACGGCATCTATTCCGGCAAGAACGGCACCAACTGGGCCGGTGTCTGGGCGCTGGTGATCGGCATCCTGCCGAACCTGCCGGGCTTCCTTGCCGGTGTCGGCCTCACCGCGGGCACCTCGGATTTCTTCGCCACGATCTACACCTATGCGTGGTTCGTGGGCCTCTTCGTGGCCGGTGCCGCCTACCTGGTGCTGTCGAAGATCCTCAACAAGTAACGCCAATGCCGGGGCTGCCATCGGCGGCCCCGGTGCTTTCTTTTCGCCGCGCCCGGCCTCAGCTGCCGACGGTGATGCCGATCTTGCCCATGTGGGACTTCTCCAGAAAGGTTCCTGTGCCGCGCGCAGATCGCGCAGGGCAAAGACCTCCGCCACCAGCGGGCGGATCTCGCCTGCCTCGATATAGCGGATCAGGTCGGTGAACACCTCCGGTGCCTGCCGGGTGCTGCCGATCAGGGTCAGATCCTTCAGGTACAGCGTGCGCAGGTCCAGCTCGACGATTGGCCCGGCAATCGCACCCGAGGTGACATAGCGGCCCCGTGGCGCCAGCGCCTCCAGCAGCTCCGGCCAGCGCGGTCCGCCGACAAGATCCAGCACGACATCGAAACCGTCCTGCGGCAGCGCCGCGCCGCGCGCCAGCACCGCGTCGGCCCCCAATGCGGCCAGGGCTTCGGCCTTGGCCGGGCTGGTCACGGCGGTGACATGCGCGCCACGGCGCTTGGCCAGCTGCACCGCGGCCGAGCCGACCCCGCCGGAGGCGCCGGTGATCAGCACCCGCTCCGCGCCCAGTGCGGCACGCTGGATCATGCCTTCGGCGGTGGAGAAAGCGCAGGGAAACGAGGCCAGCTCGACATCCGACAGCGCGCTGTCGATGCGCAGCGCTTGGTCCGAGGCCGCCACGGCGTAGGCTGCAAAAGCGCCGTCGCATTCCGAGCCAAAGGTTGCCAGCGCATTCGCCTCCGCCCCGGCAGGGTGGAACATCGGCCGCACCAGCACCCGCTCGCCCAGCCGGGACGCGGGCACATCCGCGCCCAGGGCGACGATCTCGCCGCAGCAGTCCGCCCCCTGGATGCGCGGAAAGCTGAGCGCCCCGGACCAGCCGCCATCGGCATCGGAGGCGCCGCCATAGCCTTCCGCCGCGGCAGAGCCGGTGTCGCCGCGCACCGCCTTGGAATACCAGCCCGTGCGGGTGTTCACGTCCGTGTTGTTCACCGCCGAGGCGCCAACCCGGATCAGCACCTCGCCCGGGCCGGGGCGCGGCACCGGCACATCCTCGCGCCACTGCAGCTTGTCCAGTCCGCCATGGCCGGTCAGCACCATGGCGCTCATCGTTTCGGGCAGGGTCATCGCATCGTTCTCCAGTGTAGAATGGTTGCTCTACTTGCATGGGTAGAGGGATCATTCTACATCTGTCAACCATGGCAGAGATGATCGAGAGAATATCCGCAGGGCTTGAGCGCGCATTTGCCGCCCGCGGGTTTGCGTCGCCCAGCGTCGAGGAGCTGCGCGATGCGGCGGGCGTCAGCCTGCGCACGCTGTACAAATACACGCCCTCGCGCGCCGACATGGTGCTGGCCGCGCTGGAGCATCGGCACCGGCGCTACATGGGGCGGATCTTTACCGAGTTGCCGGAGGCGCAGGGCGGGGCGCTGGATACCCTGTTGGCCCGGGTTGGTGGCTGGATGGCCGAGGAGGCCACCCACGGCTGCCTGTTCCACGCCGCGGTGGCCGCCGATCCCGACAGCGCCCGGCTGCGCGCGCTGCTCCAGCGCCACAAGGCCGAGGTCGCGGAGCGTGCGGCCAGCGCCTGCGGGCTGCCGGGGCGCGAGGCGGAGCTTTTGCTGCTGATCGAGGGGCTCACCCAGTCCTGGCCGCTGCATGGCGCGCAGGCGGTAGCGGCGGCGCAGCAGCTGGGCCGCGCGCTGTTTCAGGCGCCGCAATAGCAGGATCGCAACAGGCTGCGGCGCGGCCGCGGCGAGGATGCACAAGCGGTGCACAAACGGCTGGCGCAGCTGTTCCCTGGGCGGATGCGCCGGTGTCTATCGTCTTGAGAATGAGGGGTGTTTGGTGGAGCCTAGCGGGATCGAACCGCTGACCTCCTGCATGCCATGCAGGCGCTCTCCCAGCTGAGCTAAGGCCCCAAACCTGTCCGCTTCCGTGTCCGTTCCGTTTCCGGTGTGGTCCGTCTTGCGGTGTGAGCGTCGTTTACGGGACAGCGGCGCGGGCTGCAAGAGAAAAAATGCGCCGGGGTCCAATTTTTTTCAGCTTCCGCTGAAAGCTGTCCGGGAGAGCGGTAACTCCCCCGAACGGCGAGCGTTTTCAGGAGTCATCCTCGGGTGTCGACACGTCTGCGATCTCGTCCAGAGAGACGTTGTCCTCGTCATCGTCGTCATCCAGGACATCATCGCCCAGGTCCACGTCGACCGCGTCGTCATCATCCAGAACGACGTCATCGGCATCCGCCGATTCCTTGGCCTTCAGGGTTGCCGCGTCCTCGGCATCCGCTTCGATCATCCGGGTCTTGCCGGTGTCCACCTCGACGACCTCGCCCGTGTAGGGGCTGATGATCGGGTCCTTGTTCAGGTCATAAAAGCGTTTGCCAGTGGTGGGGCAGACGCGCTTTACACCCCATTCTTCCTTGGGCATGTGGATCCCCTTGATTTACTGGTGAGTCGTATCGACGATTCCGGTGCCTTGCCATATGAGGGTGGCACTGTCAAAGCCTTTGCCGGAAAGGGGCATCTGCATGGCCGAATATCACCTGTCCGGGACACCGCCGGTGCCGCTGACCCTGCGCCGCTCCGGGCGGGCAAGGCGGATCAGCCTGCGGATCTCCTCTTTGGACGGGCGGGTGACGCTGACCCTGCCTGCGCATCTGCCGGACCACGCCGGTCTCGCCTTCGCTGAGGAAAAGGCCGACTGGATCCGCAGCCATCTCGCCCGGCACCCGGCCGCGGTGCTGGTGGGTCTTGGCGCGGTGCTGCCAATCGACGGGCAGGACAGGGTGGTCGAGCGGGCCGAGGGCCGCCGCATCGTGCTGGACGCGGGCCGGGTGGCGGTGCCGGGCACCAACCCGGGACCACCGCTGCAACGCTACCTCAAGGAGCTCGCCCGCAACCGCCTGGCGGAAGCATCCGATTTTTACGCCGCCCGGCTGGGGCGTGGCTACAGCCGCCTGACCCTGCGCGACACCCGCTCCCGCTGGGGGTCCTGCACCGCGGATGGCGCGCTGATGTATTCCTGGCGGCTGATCCTGGCGCCACCGGCGGTGCTGCGCTATGTCGCCGCCCATGAGGTGGCGCATCTGCAGGAGATGAACCACTCGCAGGACTTCTGGGCGGTGGTCGAACGGCTCTATGGCCGCTACCACGAGCCCCGCGCCTGGCTGCGCGAAAACGGCGCCAGCCTGCACCGCTATCGCTTCGACGCCACGGCCGAGGCCGCGCCGCCCGCTTGACGTGGCGCGATTTTGTGATCACATGGGCGCATGACCTTGTCCAATCGCCCGTCTCCGGATGTCGCGGCCGTCGCGACGGTTGCCACCACCGCCCCCGTTGCCGCTGCGGCCCCCGCCCATGACCGGGTCTACCGCGCGCTGCGCACCCGTATCATGCACGGCGAAATCGCGCCCGGCGCGGCACTGACCCTGCGCGGCATCGGGCGCGACTACGAGGTCTCGATGACGCCCGCGCGCGAGGCCGTGCGCAGGCTGGCGGCCGAAGGTGCCCTGTTCCTGTCCTCTTCGGGCCGGGTGTCGACGCCGGAGCTGACCAACGAGCGGATCGAGGAGCTGGCCGCCCTGCGCGCCCTGATCGAGGTCGAGCTGGCCAGCCGGGCGCTGCCGCGTGCGCATATGGCGCTGATCGACCGCTTGCAGCACATCAACAGCAATGTCGCCGAAATGGTCAGCAAGCGGGACGCGGTCGGCTATATCCGCACCAACCTCGAATTTCACCGCACCCTTTACCTGCGGGCGCAGGCGCCGGCCATGCTGGCGATGGCGGAGACCGTCTGGCTGCAGCTCGGGCCGACCATGCGGGCGCTGTACGGCCGGTTGCGGCGCACCGATCCGCCGCCGCACCACCGCCATATCATCGCGGCACTCAAAGCGGGGGATGAGCCGGGCCTGCGGTTGGCGGTGCGCTCGGACGTGACCCAGGGGTTGCGCCTTCTGGCCGGCTGACCGGGTGCTGGTCAGATGACCCGGTCCAGCGCGCCCTGCAGGGTCTCGGTGGTCGGATCTGTCGCCTTGGGCACGATGCGGTAGCAGGCGTTGACGAGGCAGAACAGCGCAAACCCCAACAGTCCGAGGCACAGCAGTGTGACCAGAACCCGGCCATAGGCCTTGGTGCTGAGCCAGTCGAAGGCGCTGCCCATGCCCCCGGCCGGTGCGCCGGAGGATGACAGCGCCGCCTGCAGGATCAGCACGCCGATGATCGCGATGACCACGCCATGGGCGGCGATCCCCGCTTTCAGCAGCGTGTTCATATGCACCGTCGTGGGAACGGCGCGCAGGTGGGCGCGATAGGTCTCGCGCCAGGCCTTCTGCAGATAGTAGCCCGCGGCGCCGAGCGTCAGCAGCCCTGCCACGAAGACGGCGATGCGACCGCCCGGCTGCGCCAGCAGCGTGGCTAGGCCGCCGCCCTGACCGCCACTGCCATCGCCGAAGCCAAGCAGGACGGCAACCGCCAGACCGCCAAGACCAAGATGCACCAGCCCGGTGGTGAACATGCTGACGCGCGCGACCAGTCCCTTGGCGCCGTTGCCATAGGCCTCCAGATCCCAGATGCTGTCGACCGCCCGCCACAGCGCATAGGCAAACAGCCCAAGCGCAATCAGGACGACGATCGCGGTGCCCCAGCCGCCCTGCAGCCACTCCAGGGCTTCGGCCGTGCCCTTGGCCTCGCCGCCCTGCCAGATCGAGTAGAGCGAGACCCCGGCGACCGCGAGATAGACCAGCGCCCGCCCGGCATAGCCCGCGCGCATGACCGGCACCGCCCAGGCGAAATCCTCCGCGTTCACGGCCTCAAGGCGTTGGCGGCGGGCATGGCTTTGCGAGGTGTCGGGTAACATGGCGGGGTCTCCGGGGCACGCGGGCTGAGCGGCGCTCATAATATCAATGCGCGAGACGCGGGATGGTTCCGCCACAGCCGTGCAGGCCCGCTCGGCCGGGTGCCTTCAGCCCACGCCCCACCAGCGCAGCGTCTGCCTGAAATGGTGCTGGATGGCGGCCGTCGCGGCCTCGCCGTCGCGGGCCTCCAGCGCATCGATGATGGCCAGGTGCTCGGTCATTGCAGAGGCGATCCGGTCCTGCAGAAACGGGCGTGCGTTCTGGATGATGGCGATCCGCATCCGGTTGGCTGCGTAGGCGGCGGTCAGCTGCGCGTTGTCCAGCCCGGCGGCCAGGTAGTCGTGCAGCGACAGGTCCACCGCGATGGCATCGCCGCCGGGATGCGCGCCCGGCGCTTGCGCAGCACTGTCGAGGAAGCTTTGATGGCGCTCGCGCAGGGCGGCCAGACCGTCCAGAGACACGCTGGAAATGCGTCGGCGTGCGCCCTCCTGGTCCAGGACCATGCGAAAATCGAGGCATTCTCGAATGGTTTCGGGGCGCGCTTCCATCACCTGGATGCCGCGCTTGGGCAGGGTGGTCACCAGCCCCAGGGAGCTGGCGTGCTTGACCGCCTCGCGCACCGCCGAAAGTGGCAGATCCAACATGGTAACCAGTTGGGACATCGACAGAAACTGGCCGTCGCGCAGGGTGCCGTTTCGCAGTGCCTGCCACAGGGCTTCCTGCGCCTTGGCGGCCAATAGCTGAACATCTTTGGTTTGGGTCATCGGTGGTCCCTAGGCCGCATTGCCTGCGGATTCAATAAGGTGCTTTCTGGAATTCCTTACGGACTTCTACCTAGAATACAGTCTAACATGTTAGTTGCAAGAGCAGTTTCAGGGACGCTGGCAGCAGGCAGAACCGCCAGCCGCAGAACTGCAGCAGGGAGACTGAAATGACGACAACAGACAATATGCCACTGGCGCACGGCGGGACTCTCGATCCCGAGGGCAACGCGCTCAACCCCGTTGAACCACAGGAAAAGACCTGGGGCTGGTTCGCCATCTTCAACATCTGGGCCAACGACGTGCAGTCGCTGTTCGGCTATTCGCTGGTGGCCTCGCTGTTCATCTCCTACGGGGTGGGCGGCTGGACAGCCTTTGCGGCGCTGATCTTCTCCGGCCTCTTCGTAATGTGGATGGTCAACCTCTCCGGCGCGCCGGGCGAGAAATACGGCATCCCCTATCCGGTGCTCGCCCGCGCCAGCCTCGGCACCCAGGGGGCCAAGCTGCCCGCGGTGCTGCGGGCCACCGTGGCGGTGTTCTGGTACGGGGTGCAGGTCTATTTCGCCTCCACCGCGCTGGCGCTGCTGATCCGCTCGCTCACCGGCATCTCGGGCGGTGCCGAGATCCTTGGCCTGACCGGCATCGACTGGCTGTCCTTCGTGATCGTCTGGGGTTTCCACATCGTCATCTTCTGGCGCGGCATGGCCTGGGTTGAAACCTTCCTCAACATCGCCGGTCCCTTCGTCTACGTGGTGATGATCGGCCTGGTGATCGTGCTGTGGCAGCGCTCCGACGGGCAGCTTCTGACCGCCACCGCCACCATCTTTGCCAACCCCGAGGGTACCTTCTGGAGCGAGTTCCGCGGTTTCATCGCCATCGTCGGCACCATGGTTGCCTATTTCGCGGCGGTGATGATCAACTTCAGCGACTTCTCGCGCTATTCCCGCAGCCGCGAGTCGATGGTGATGGGCAATCTCGCCGGGCTGCCGTTCAACATGATCCTGTTCTCGGCGCTGGCGCTGTTGACCACCGGCGGTGCGGCCGTGGTCTTTGGCGAGGAGATCATCAACCCGACCGAGATCGTCGAGCGCACCGACAGCGTGCTGTTGGGCGTGATTGCCGCGATCACCTTCTTTGCCGCCACCGTCGGCATCAACCTGGTGGCCAACTTCATCCCCGCGGTGAACGGCATCGCCAACCTGTCGCCTGAGAAGATCAGCTTCCGCAAGGCGGGTCTCATCACCTCGCTGTTCGCCCTGGTGATCGGCGGTTTCTGGAACAGCTTCATCAGCCAGTTCGGCATCAGCGGTTTCGTCAACACATTGGGCGCAACGCTGGCACCGATCTTCGGCATCATGATCGTCGACTACTACCTGCACCGCAATCAGCAGCTCGAGCTGGCCGACCTCTACGACATGAAAGGCGGTGCCTACCATTATGACAACGGCTGGAACAGCGCCGCGGTTAAGGCCTTCGGGCTGGCGGCGATCTTCTCGGTGGCCACCGTCTGGGTGCCGTGGTTCGCCTTCCTGTCCGGCTACAACTGGGTGATCGGTGCGGTTCTCGGTGGGGTGGTCTACCACCTGATGGCCAAGGGGCGCAGCGCGGGCTGATCGCGCCGCTCATCACGGCAACAAAAAACCCGGCGCCAGCGCCGGGTTTTCCTGTTGTCTGCGGGGCAGGTGGCTCAGGCCGCCAGCCCTTTCGAGCCGATGTCGAGGAACTTCTTGCGACGGTCGCGGATCAGCTCCTCGGCGCTCTTTCCGTCCAGCTCTTCCAGCATCTCGGAGATTGCCTTGGCAACCGCGTTCATCGCGGCCTTGGGGTCGCGGTGCGCGCCGCCCAGCGGCTCGGGGATGATGCGGTCGTTGACGCCCAGCTTGTTCAGATCCTGCGCCGTCAGACGCAGCGCCTCGGCGGCTTCGCGCATCTTCTCGGCATCCTTCCACAGGATCGAGGCGCAGCCTTCGGGGCTGATCACCGAATAGATCGAATGCTCCAGCATCGCCACGCGGTTCGCCGTGGCAAAGGCCACCGCGCCGCCGGAGCCGCCCTCGCCGATGATCACCGAGATCAGCGGCACGCCGATCTTCAGGCACATCTCGGTCGAGCGCGCGATCGCCTCGGACTGGCCACGCTCTTCGGCGCCCTTGCCGGGGTAGGCGCCGGCGGTGTCCACCAGGGTGATCACCGGCAGGCCAAAGCGCCCGGCCATCTCCATCAGCCGCACCGCCTTGCGATAGCCCTCGGGGCGCGCCATGCCAAAGTTGCGCTCGATCCGGGACTTGGTGTCGCTGCCCTTCTCGTGGCCGATCACCATCACCGGCTGGTCGTTGAACCGGGCCAGCCCGCCCATCACCGCCAGGTCGTCGGCAAAGTTGCGGTCACCGGCCAGCGGCGTGAACTCGGTGAACAGCGCCTCGATGTAATCCTTGCAATGGGGGCGTTCGGGATGCCGCGCCACCTGGCATTTGCGCCAGGGGGTCAGGTCCTTGTACAGGTCCTTCAGCAGCTGGGCTGCCTTGGCATCCAGCGCCGCGGCCTCGTCGGCCACATCCATTTCTTCATTCGCGCGCGCCAGCGCCCGCAGCTCCTCCGCCTTGCCTTCGATTTCGGCCAGCGGTTTTTCGAATTCCAGATACTGGGTCATGGTGCCTCTGCTCTGACGGTTTGCAGCTATATGGCCTTAGCGGCGGCAAGATGCAACTCGGCAAGCGGCGGCGTGTGCCACGGCCGCCGTCACGCCTGCTGCAGCAGGATCCACACCAGCGAGGCAACCAGCACCGCGGCCATCGTCCAGTTGAATGCCCGCAGTTGCGCCGGTCGGCGCAGCAGCCGCCGCAGCTGCTGGCCCAGCATGGTCCAGGTCGAAGCCGAAAAGCAGCCGATCAGCAGGTAGGTTCCGGCCACCCACAGGATCGCGCTCAGGTCGCGGCTGGCGGCATAGAGCGTGATCGCCCCCAGCGCCATCGCCCAGGCCTTGGGGTTCACCCACTGGAAGGCGCAGGCCTGCACGAAGCTCAGCGGGCGGCCCTGCGCCGCGCTGTCCTCGGGCGGGGCGGCATTGGCGATCTTCCAGGCCAGCCACAGCATGTAGACCACCGACAGCGCCGTCATGATCGTGGTCAGCGGCGGGAAGGCCTCGAACAGCTGCATCACGCCGAGCCCGACGGGCACGATCATCAGCGGAAAGCCGATGGCCACCCCCAGCAGATGCGGGATCGAGCGCTGAAAACCGAAGTTCGCACCCGAGGCCATCAGCATCAGGTTGTTGGGGCCGGGGGTGAAGACGGTGCCAAAGGCAAAGGCGGCCAGGGCCAGGAAGAGTTCGTAAGTCAAGCGCGCAAGATTGCGCGAAATATGCCAAATGAAATTGCGTTTTTCGTCGCCTTGACGATAGTTTTGCAATCAATGGCGAAAAATGACCAAATAAACCAGCGGATATTGCAGGAACTGACCCGTGATGGCCGCATCAGCAACCTCGACCTGGCCGAGCGCGTGGGCCTGTCGCCGTCGGCCTGCCTGCGCCGGGTGCAGGAGCTGGAGCGCAGCGGCATCATCACCGGCTACCGCGCGGTGCTGGACCGCCAGCAGATGGGGCTGGGCTTTGTCACCTATATCGGCGTCGGGCTGGGCGAGCACACCAAGGAGGCGCAGGAGGCTTTCGAGCGCGCCATGCAGGCCGCGCCCGAGGTGGTGGAATGTCACAACATCACCGGCACCATCGAATACCTGTTGCGCGTCGAATGCGCTGACCTGCCCAGCTACAAGCGGTTCCACACCGATATCCTCGGCACCTCGCCCTATGTCACCGCGATCACCACCTATGTTGTGATGGGCTCGCCCAAGGATTTGCGCGCGTAACCCGGCGGCGAGGGCGGGATTTTGAGTATTTAAGGGAAAGATGAAGAGCCGAGCGGCGCGTTTCATCTTTCCCCAAATACTCATTGCGCGGCGCCGGTGTTGCGCGTCTTGCGTACGCCGCTGTCACCATATCCTAAGGCGCATCAGGCACTCTGCTGCCTGATCGCGATTGCCCGTCGGGCCTGACACCCCCGGCACTTCCTGGAACCGGATCCGCATTTGCGGGCCGTGCAGAGACAACGTTTAGCACGCGGGCGGATACGCCCGTCCACCTCCGCCTGTTTGGCGGCGCCGCCAACTTTAATGTTCTCTGGCCATGAGCGTTTCGGCGTTCAGCACAGAAACACAGATCAGGGCAGGGCGGTCCCGCCGCCGCCCGGCAGCCAGCCAGGAAAGAAGGGCGCCCGCCGCTGCGGGACGCCCCTGTTGGCGTGGCAAGGCCGTCTGTCAGCTCTCGGCGATCAACTCCGCCTGCGCCACGATCACCTCGGCCTGCTTGATCGAGGCGATGTCGACCAGCCGCCCCTTGTAGACGGTGGCACCCGCGCCGCTGGCCTTGGCCGCCTCCATCGCCGCGAGGATCTCGCGCGCCTCGGCCACCGCGGCGGCGGAAGGCGTGAACACCTCGTTGGCGAGGCTGATCTGGCTGGGGTGGATCGCCCATTTGCCGACCATGCCCAGCGTCGCCGAGCGTTTGGCCTGCGCGATATAGCCCTCGGCATCCGAGAAGTCGCCGAACGGCCCGTCGACCGGCAGGATCCCATGGGTGCGGCAGGCGGCGACGATTGCGGCCTGCGCCCAGTGCCAGGGGTCGGACCAGTGCTTCTCGCCGCCGCGCAGCATGTAGTAGTTCTCCTGGGTGCCGCCGATGCCGGTGGTCTGCATCCCCATCGAGGCGGCAAAATCCGCCGCCCCCAGGCTCATCGCCTGCAGGCGGGGCGAGGCGGCGGCGATTTCCTCGACATGGGCGATGCCGGCTGCCGATTCGATGATCACCTCGAAGCTCACCGGCTTGGTCCGGCCCTTGGCGCGCTCGATCGCGGTGACCAGCGCGTCCACCGCATAGACGTCCTCGGCGTAGCCCACCTTGGGGATCATGATCTGGTCGAGCCGGTCGCCCGCCTGCTCCAGGATGTCCACCACGTCGCGGTACCAATAGGGGGTGTCCAGCCCGTTGATCCGCACCGACAGGTATTTCTTGCCCCAGTCCACGGTGTTGATCGCTTCGATCACGTTGGCGCGGGCCTGTTCCTTGTCCGAAGGCGCCACCGAATCCTCGAGGTCGAGGTTGATCACATCCGCGTCCGAGGCCGCCATTTTCGGAAACAGCAGGGACTTGGAGCCGGGGCCGAACAGCTGGCAGCGGTTGGTGCGGGCCGGGGCGGCAGGCTGGATGCGAAAGCTCATGGCGGCATGTCTCCGGGTAATGAAATTGCTTGTTGCTCAGTGCTTGGGTTATTAAATTGCGCATCGTCACGCAAGGAAATTTTGCACCTGCGGCAAGAAACGCCGCGTTGCGGCATTCCGGCGGGCGCGGCGGCCTGGCGGATGATTGCGCGATCCCGAGGATCGGGCAAGCGGAAGGCGGCTTTGCCGTCCGGATGCGGGAGGATCTTCGAATGATTGCGCTAAATGAAGGAGGAAATCACCGTATCGGAATAATCTTTCGCGATTATGAGAGGAATTTGCATGGCAAACCGGACAGACTGGCGCGGAAGAACGAGATCAAATACCAAGAAGGAAGCGCGCGATGATCGAGACCCCCTATCTGCTGTTCCTGGGCGACGCGCCTGACATGCTGGCCGCCAAGGTTGCCATCGGCATCCGCGACTGGCGCCCCGAGCATGCGGTCGGCCAGATTTCCCTGCCCGGCTGCGGCGCCGATCTGGGCCTGACCGAGATGACCCTGGCCGAGGCCAAGGAAGCCGGTGCCAAGACGCTGGTGATCGGCGTGGCCAACCGCGGCGGCGTGATCTCTCCCGCCTGGAAGGAAGTGCTGATCGCGGCGCTGGAAATGGGCTTTGACATCGCCTCCGGCCTGCACAATCTGCTGCGCGACGAGGGCGACCTGGTCGCCGCGGCGCAGACCTATGGTGGCACCCTGCATGACGTGCGCGTGCCCACTGTCGGCTACCCGATCGCCAACGGCAAGAAGCGGCGCGGCAAGCGCTGCCTCGCCGTGGGCACCGATTGCTCGGCGGGCAAGATGTACACCGCGATGGCGATGGACGCCGAGATGCAGAAGCGTGGCATGAAGTCGACCTTCCGCGCCACCGGCCAGACTGGCATCCTGATCACCGGCCACGGCGTGCCGCTGGACGCGGTCGTGGCGGACTTCATGGCGGGCTCGATCGAGTATCTGACCCCGGACAACGATGACGACCACTGGGACCTGATCGAGGGACAGGGCTCCCTGTTCCACGTTTCCTACTCGGGTGTGACCATGGCGCTGATCCACGGCGGCCAGCCGGATGCGCTGATCCTGTGCCATGAGCCGACCCGCACCCATATGCGCGGCCTGCCGGAGTATGACGTGCCCTCGCTGGAAGAGCTGCGCGACCTCGCGCTGCCGCTGGCGCAGCGTGCCAACCCCGCCTGCAAGGTGGTCGGTATTTCCGTCAACACCCAGCATCTGTCCGAGGAAGAGGCCAGCAAATATCTGGCCGAGACCGAAAAGAGAATGGGGCTGCCGGCGGTGGATCCCTATCGCCACGGCGCTGGCCGCCTGGTGGACGCGCTGGACGCGATCTGATCTAACCACCCCGCCGGAGGCTTTCAGGCGCGCCCTGGGGAGCCTCCGGCGGGAGTATTTTTTGAAAGATGAAAAGGCGGGATGCCTGTCCGGGCCGGCGGTGTGCCGGTCTGGTGCGGCAGCGGCCTGCCACAGGGAAAGGGACAGGCCATGCAGGTTTCCGTCACCCGCGATATATTCAAACTGGCGCAGG
Organism: Leisingera sp. XS_AS12; assembly: GCF_041224635.1. Lineage (NCBI taxonomy): Bacteria > Pseudomonadati > Pseudomonadota > Alphaproteobacteria > Rhodobacterales > Roseobacteraceae > Leisingera > Leisingera sp. XS_AS12. The sequence goes on along the minus strand of NZ_JBGFGM010000121.1, from coordinate 126,088 downwards.
TGTTCACCATCTCGCGCGGCTCGCGCACCGAGGCCAAGGTGCTGACCGTGCGGATCGAAAAGGACGGTGTCACCGGCTGGGGCGAATGTGTGCCCTATGCCCGCTACAACGAGACGCTGGAGAGCGTCACCGCCGAGATCGAAGGCCTGCCCGCCGAGTTCACCCGGCAGGAGCTGCAGTCGCTGCTGCCTGCCGGTGCCGCCCGCAACGCGGTCGACTGCGCGCTGTGGGACCTCGAGGCGAAACAGGCCGGAAAGCGCGTCTGGGAGCTGGCGGGCCTGCCGGAGCCGAAGCCGGAGATCACCGCCTATACGCTGTCGCTCGACACGCCGGAGAAGATGCAGCAGCAGGCGGCGGAGAACGCGCATCGGCCCTTGTTGAAGATCAAGCTCGGCACCCCCGATGACATGCCGCGGCTGGAGGCGGTGCGCGCAGGCGCGCCGGACGCCAAGATCATCATCGACGCCAACGAGGGCTGGTCGGCCGCGGTCTATGCGGACCTTGCGCCGCATCTGGTGCGCCTTGGTGTCGAACTGGTCGAGCAGCCGCTGCCCGCGGGCGAGGATGAGGCCTTGATCGGCATGGAGCGCCCGGTGCCGGTCTGCGCCGACGAGAGCTGCCATGACCGCGAGAGCTTGGCGAAGCTCAAGGGCAAATACGATGTCGTCAACATCAAGCTGGACAAGACCGGCGGCCTGACCGAGGCGCTGAAATTGCGCGATCAGGCGCTGGCCGAGGGCTACCAGGTGATGGTTGGCTGCATGGTCGGCTCGTCCCTGGCGATGGCGCCCGCGACGCTGGTGGCACAGGGTGCGGCGGTAACGGATCTTGACGGGCCGCTGCTTCTGGCCGAAGACCGCGAGGAACCATTGAAGTTTGACGCCGACGGGGTCCACCCCCCGAAAGCTGCCCTGTGGGGGTGAGGAGAAAAAGATGACCCGTACCGTTTATGTGAATGGCGAATACCTGCCGGAAGACGAAGCCAAGATCTCTGTCTTCGACCGCGGCTTCCTGTTTGCCGATGCCGTTTACGAGGTGACCTCGGTGCTGGACGGCAAGCTGATCGACTTCGAGGGCCACGCGGTGCGGCTGCAGCGCTCGCTGGATGAGCTGGAGATGGCCAGCCCCTGCAGCAAGGACGAGCTGTTGGAGATCCACCGCAAGTTGGTGGAGCTGAACGGCATCGAGGAAGGGCTGGTCTACCTGCAGGTCAGCCGCGGCTCTGACGGTGACCGCGATTTCGTGTTCCCCTCCGAGGACACCCCGCCCAGCCTGGTGCTGTTCACCCAGAACAAGCCCGGCCTGGCCGACAGCCCGGCGGCGAAAAAAGGCGCCAAGGTGATCTCGATCGAGGACATCCGCTGGGGCCGCCGTGACATCAAGACGGTGCAGCTGCTGTATCCGTCGATGGGCAAGATGATGGCCAAGAAGGCGGGTTGCGACGATGCCTGGCTGGTCGAGGATGGCTATGTGACCGAAGGCACCTCGAACAACGCCTATTTCGTCAAGGACGGTGTGATCGTGACCCGGCCGCTGTCCAACGACATCCTGCACGGCATCACCCGCAAGGCGGTCCTGCGTCTGGCCGAGGAAGCCCAGATGCAGATCGAGGAGCGGCTGTTCACCATCGAGGAAGCCAAGGCGGCGGATGAGGCCTTCACCACTTCGGCCTCGGCCTTTGTGATGCCGGTGGTGGAGATCGACGGTGTGGCGCTGGGGGACGGCACCCCGGGTCCGGTGGCCAGGCGCCTGCGCGAGATCTACCTGGAAGAAAGCCGCAAGACCGCGATCTGACGCGGGTTGCTGTTGAACCGCAAAAGCCGCCCCGAGGGGCGGCTTTTTTGGTGTCAGGTTGGCCGTGCGGGCCTCACGTCTTGTCGGCGACGTTTTCCTTGAAGGCCACCTCGAAGGCTGCCTGCGTCTCGGCGCTGGCCTCGGTCTGGTGCTTGGCCTTCCACTCGGCCATCGGCATGCCATAGAAGATCTCGCGGGCCTCGTCCTTGCCCATTTCGATGCCGCGCGCGTTGGCGGCCTCCTGGTACCAGCGGCTCAGGCAGTTGCGGCAAAAGCCGGCCAGGTTCATCAGGTCGATGTTCTGCACATCCGGGCGGTCCTGCATCAGGTGTTGCTGCAGGCGGCGGAAGGCGGCGGCCTGGAGTTCGATTTCGGTCTGCTTGTCCATCGCGGGCTCTCCGGGTTTGCGGGTGTCTTGGGCTGGCCTAGCAGCGGCGGGCGCGGCCGGCAATGGCCGAGCCGGGCGCGAGGGCAGGGCGGGGCGGTCGCTCAGATCAGCTGCAGGGCCAGCCACGGGGCCAGCGCGGTCGCCAGGATCACGATCTTGTAGCTGCCCAGCCAGCGGTAGATCGCCAGTCGCACAGCCTCCGGCGCCAAGCCGAACATCCGACCGTGCAGCCCGCAGATCCGGTCACGCAGCGCCAGCACCAGCAGCGCCGACAGGGTGAACAGGCCCAGGTGCAGCAGGGTCAGCCAGCCAAAGAAGGCCGAAAGCGTCTCATGGGTCATCGCGGCTCCTTTCTGCGGCAGCCCGGTTCTTTGGATATTGGGTGCCGGGCCTCCCTGTGCAACCTGCGCCGGTCCGCGGCGGGGAAAATCCCGCTGGCAACTGAAAAATGCCAAACTGTCATCCGCCTGATATGTTTTGCCGCAACCTGTTCGCAGCAGTTGCGCGGCGCGGGGAATTGGGAGATAAGCACCTCAGCGCTGTTTGCGTTAACATATGCAGCCCCGAAGGAGATCCGCCCCATGAAACGTTCGCGCAGTGTCAAGATTGTCGCCACCCTCGGGCCGGCATCGGAGACCTATGACACCATCCGCGCGCTGCATGAGGCGGGGGCGGACGTGTTCCGCCTGAACATGTCGCATGGCAGCCACGAAGAAATCGCCGAAAAGCACCGCATCATCCGCCAGGTGGAGCAGGAGCTGGACAGCCCGATCGCCATCCTCGCCGACCTGCAGGGGCCGAAGCTGCGTGTCGGCGTCTTTGCCAATGGCGCCGAGGAACTGGAGGAGGGCGCCGCCTTCCGCCTCGACCTCGACGAGGCGCCAGGCGATGCAACCCGCGTCTGCCTGCCCCACCCCGAGATCTTCCAGGCGCTGGAGCCGGGTGCGCATCTGCTGGTCAACGACGGCAAGATCCGGCTCAAGGTTGCCGACTGCGGCCCGGACTTTGCCGATTGCACCGTTGTCACCGGCGGCACCATCTCCAACCGCAAGGGGGTGAATGTCCCCGACGTGGTGCTGCCGCTGGCCGCGCTGTCGGAAAAGGACCGCGCCGATCTGGAGTTCGTCTGTGATCTCGGCGTCGACTGGCTGGCGCTGTCCTTCGTACAGCGCGCCAAGGACGTGTTCGAGGCCCGCCAGCTGGCCGATGGCCGCGCCGCGGTGCTGTCGAAGATCGAAAAGCCGCAGGCGGTCGAGGACTTTGATGCGATCCTGGACGCCTCCGACGGCATCATGGTGGCGCGTGGCGACCTCGGGGTCGAACTGCCGGTCGCCGCGGTGCCGCCGATCCAGAAGCGCCTGGTGCGCAAGTGCCGCGCCGCCGCCAAGCCGGTGATCGTGGCCACCCAGATGCTGGAAAGCATGATCGAGAGCCCGATGCCCACCCGCGCCGAGGTCTCCGACGTGGCCACCGCCATTTACGAGGGTGCCGATGCGGTGATGCTGAGCGCCGAAAGCGCGGCAGGCCAGTATCCGATCGAGGCGGTGCAGACCATGAACAAGGTCGCGATCGAGGTCGAGGCCGACCCGACCTATGCCCAGATCATCGCCGCCTCGCGCACCGCCAAGGGCACCACCGTCGCCGATGGCATCGTCGCCGCCGCGCGCGAGATCGCGGAGAAGACCGAGATCAAGGCGATCTGCTGTTTCACCCAGTCGGGCACCACCGCGCTGCTGACCGCGCGCGAGCGTCCCGGCGTGCCGATCATCGCCATGACCCCGGTCAGCACCACCGCGCGGCGGCTTTGCCTCAGCTGGGGCTGCACCTGCGTGATGACGCCGGAGCTGGACCGCTTCAAGGGGGCGGTGGTCAGCGCGGCGCGGGCCGCGCGGGCCAATGGCTTTGCCGGTGAAACGGATCAGATCGTGGTCACCGCGGGCGTGCCCTTCAACGTGCCCGGCACCACCAACATCCTGCGCATCGCACCCTGCGACGAGCGGTTGATTTACAGCACCGACCCGGAATAACATTTCCCTTACGTCAATGTGAACGTGAGGGGTGCCGGGGGATGGAGACGGATCTGCCGCTGGTCGCGGGTCTGGTCGTCGGGGCACTGTCGGTGCCGTCTGTGCTGTCGGCCGTCAGCGAACGCCGCCCGCCGCGCGTGTCGCTGCTGTCGATCCTCGTCGCCATCGCGCTGGTCACCTACGCGGTGATGTTCAAACCCGGCGGATACCGTGTCGCGGATGTGCCGGAGGTGTTTTTCCGGGTGCTGGGGCAGCTTTTCTAGAGAATCCGCTTGCCCCGCCGCGCCGCTTTGCGTATTGGGCACCCCTGTTCCGCGCGGCCGGCCATCGTGGCATGCCGAGTCGCGTGCCTAGCGAACCTGCATTGAAGGAGACGGAAATGCCCAAGATGAAGACAAAGTCGAGCGCCAAAAAGCGCTTCAAGATTACCGCCAGCGGTAAGGTGAAGGCGGGTCAGGCCGGCAAACGCCACGGCATGATCAAGCGCACCACCAAGTTCATCCGCGACGCCCGCGGCACCACCACCCTGTCGGCCCCCGACGCCAAGATCGTCAAGGGCTTCATGCCCTACGACCGCTAAGAGGAGATTGAGATATGTCCCGCGTTAAAGGTGGTACCACGACTCACGCCCGTCACAAGAAGGTCATCAAGGCAGCCAAAGGTTACTACGGCCGCCGCAAGAACACCTTCAAGGTTGCCCGTCAGGCCGTCGACAAGGCGAACCAGTACGCAACCCGCGACCGCAAGAACCGCAAGCGCAATTTCCGCGCGCTGTGGATCCAGCGGATCAACGCTGCCGTCCGTTCGCACGACGAGGCACTGACCTACTCCCGCTTCATCAACGGCCTGAACCTGGCCGGCATCGAAGTGGACCGCAAGGTTCTGGCCGACCTGGCCGTGCACGAGCCCGAAGCTTTCGGTGCGATCGTGCGCCAGGCACAGGACGCGCTGGCCGCCTGAGCTGCCAGCCACGTCTGAACATCTTCAAGGCCGCTCCATCCGGAGCGGCCTTTTTGCGCCGAACGGCCGCTTTGAGGGCCCATTTGGTTGCCAAGCCGGGCAAAGCCACCCATAGTCGCGCGATTGCTGACTTGGCTGGAGGCCGAAGATGAAAGCGACCCCTCACCCGCAGCAGGAAGACCGCCTTCTTGCCCTTCGTTCCTATGACGTCCTGGATACCGAGCGGGAGAGGGACTTCGATGAAATCGTCGAACTTGCCGCCGCGCTGTGCGGTACCGCGATTTCGGTGGTCAACCTGATCGATGCCGAACGGCAGTGGTTCAAGGCCGAGACCGGGCTGGGCGTGCGCGAGACGCCGCTGGAGACATCGATCTGCTCACATGTGATCCTCGAGGAGGATTTCGTCGAGATCAACGACACGCTGACCGACCCCCGCATGTGCGACAACCCCCTGTGCCTGGCGGAGCCGGGGCTGCGGTTCTATGCGGGCGCGCTGCTGAAGACGGCCGAGGGGCTGCCGCTGGGCACGCTCTGCGTGCTCGACTACCAGCCGAGGGAGCTGAGCGAGATCCAGCGCAACGCGATCAAGGTGCTGGCGCGGCAGGTGATGGCCCAGCTGGAGCTGCGCAAGTCGCTGCGCGCCGAAGCCGTCCTGCGCAAGGAGGCCGACCACCGGGTCAAGAACTCGCTGATGTCGCTGTCCGCCTTCGCGCGGTTGCAGCAGCGCAGCTATCACGCGCCGCAGGCGCAATCGGCGCTGGCCAAGGTCATCGCGCGCATCGACGCGATGAGCCGGGTGCATGAGCTGCTGTACAAACACGCCGAGCAGGGGCGCCTGTGCCTCAAGCCCTACCTCGAAGAGGTCTGTGCCCATACCGCCGAACTGGCGCCGCCACAGGTGGCGCTGACGGTGGAGGCCTGCCCGGTGCGGGTCAGCGCGCCCCAGGCGGTGGCGGTGGGCACCTTCGTCAACGAGTTCATTGCCAATTCCTACAAGCACGCCTTCCCCGACAACCGTCCCGGTGCGCTGCGCATTGCGCTGGACCTGCTCAAGGAGGGCCGGGTGCGGCTGCTGTGCGCCGATGACGGGGTCGGCATGCCGGCCGATTTCGGCCAGGAGGGCACTGGCCTCGGCATCAAGATCGCCGAGGTGGTAAAGATGGAACTGCAGGGCGAGCTGTCCTACGGCACCGAGGGGCCGGGGGTCACCGCGACGCTGCTGTTCCCGGTCTGAGGTGGTCAAGGCCGCCCGGACTCTCGGTGGACCCTGACGGGACACCGGGCGGAACCCGAGCGGCAGCCTCTGCGTTGATCCCGTGACCGTGCCGCAAGGTCAGCCCGGGACAAACGCAGGAGGACGCCGTGACCGCCACCACCCCTTCAGAGGCCAGGACGGAAACCACCGCCACCACCGCGAAGCTCTACCGCATGGACATGCCGGGGCATCTTTGTCCCTACGGGCTGAAATCAAAGGCCCTGCTGCGATGGCAGGGCCATGAGGTCGAGGATCACCTGCTGACCACCCGCGAGGAGGTCGACCGTTTCAAGCAGGAAGCCGGGGTGGAGACCACGCCGCAGACCTACATCGGCGGGACCCGGATCGGCGGCTACGATGCGCTGCGGAGCCATTTCGGCCTGCCGTTGCGCGCCGAGGGGGAGACCACCTACACGCCGGTCATCGCGCTGTTCGCGATGGCGCTGGGGATCGCGCTGGCGGCGCAATGGGCGGCCTTTGGCAGCCTCGCGGCGGGGCGCAGCCTGATCTGGTTCGTGGCAATCTCCATGTGTCTCCTGGCACTGCAGAAGCTGCGCGACGTGGAGAGCTTCTCCACGATGTTCCTGAACTACGACCTGCTGGCGCGCCGCTTTGTGCCCTATGCCTATTTCTACCCCTTCGCCGAGGGGCTGGCCGGCCTGCTGATGCTGGCGGGGATCATGACCTGGCTGGCGGCACCGCTGGCGCTGGTGATCGGCTCCATCGGCGCGGTGTCGGTGCTGAAGGCGGTCTACATCGACCGGCGCGAACTGAAATGCGCCTGCATGGGTGGCAGCAGCGAGGTGCCGCTGGGCTTCGTCTCGCTCAGCGAGAACCTGATGATGGCGGCGATGGGCGCCTGGATGCTGCTGGGCTGACCCCTCCCTGATCCTGTCCGTCACCGCCTGCGGCGCAGCGGGGTGACACATGCGGTGCCATTGCCCCCGCGCCCCTTGCTTTCGCCCGCCCTTGTGGTAGCAGGGCACAAGCAGAATTCGAGGGGCCGTGATGGACGATCTTAAAGCCAAATATCTGGGTCAGATTGCAGAGGCCGCCGACGAGTCGGCGCTGGAGGCGATCCGCCTTGCCGCTGTCGGCAAGAAGGGCGAAGTGGCGCTGAAGATGCGCGAACTGGGCAAGATGACGCCCGAGGAACGCCAGGTCGCAGGCCCGGCGCTGAACGCGCTGAAGGATGAGATCAACTCGGCGCTGGCGGCCAAGAAGGCGGCGCTGGAAGATGCGGCGCTGGATGCGCGCCTGCGCACCGAATGGCTGGACGTGACCCTGCCCAGCCGCCCGCAGCGCCAGGGCAGCCTGCACCCGATCAGCCAGGTCCAGGAAGAGATCACCGCGATCTTCGCCGAGCTGGGCTTCTCGGTCGCCGAAGGCCCGCGCATCGACACCGACTGGTACAACTTCGATGCGCTGAACATCCCCGGCCACCACCCCGCGCGGGCCGAGATGGACACCTTCTATATGCACCGCGCCGAGGGCGACAACCGCCCGCCGCATGTGCTGCGCACCCATACCTCGCCGGTGCAGATCCGCGCGATGGAGAAAATGGGCGCGCCCCTGCGCATCATCTGCCCGGGCGGCGTCTACCGCGCCGATTACGACCAGACCCACACGCCGATGTTCCACCAGGTCGAGGGCCTCGCGCTCGACAAGGACATCTCGATGGCGAACCTCAAGTGGGTGCTGGAGGAATTCGTCAAATCCTTCTTCGAGGTGGACGACGTCGAGCTGCGCTTCCGCGCCTCGCATTTCCCCTTCACCGAACCCTCCGCCGAGGTCGACATCCGCTGCTCCTGGCAGGACGGCACGCTGAAGATCGGCGAGGGCGACGACTGGATGGAGATCCTCGGCTCCGGCATGGTGCACCCCAAGGTGATCGCGGCCGGCGGCATCGACCCCGAGGTCTACCAGGGCTTTGCCTTCGGTATCGGCATCGACCGTCTGGCGATGCTGAAATACGGCATCCCGGATCTGCGCGCCTTCTTTGACAGCGATCTGCGCTGGCTGCGCCACTACGGCTTCCGCAGCCTCGACGTGCCGGCGCTGCATGGCGGGCTCAGCAGGTGATCCGCCGGGAGTGATCGATGCTATTTGACCGGGACCATCAAAGCGGCTCTGCCGCGAAACGGCGCAAGTACGCGGCCTACGAGATCGTCTACACGATCATCGATTTTTCTGCCGCCTTGTGCTTCGTTGTGGGGTCGGTCTTCTTTTTCGACGAAAGCCTGAAAACGGCAGGCACCTGGCTGTTCCTGTTCGGCTCCATTCTGTTTGCCGCCAAGCCCACGCTCCGCCTGGTGCGGGATCTGCGGCTGGCGGCGATGGGGGACGACGAGGATCTGGCCCAGAGGTTCAAGGACTAAACACATGAAATTCACGCTTTCCTGGCTGAAAGACCACCTCGACACCGACGCCAGCGTCGAGGAAATCACCGAAGCCCTGACCGATCTGGGCCTTGAGGTCGAAGAGGTCGTGAACCCGGCCGAGCGGCTGAAGGATTTTACCCTCGGCTATGTGAAACATGCCGAGAAACACCCCGACGCCGACAAGCTGCGGGTCTGCAAGGTGGACACCGACGAGGGCGAGATGCAGATCATCTGCGGCGCCCCCAACGCCCGCGAGGGCATCACCGTGGTGGTCTGCAAGCCGGGCATGTATGTCCCCGGTCTCGACATCACCATCGGTGTCGGCAAGATCCGCGGCGTCGAGAGCTTCGGCATGATGGCCTCCGAGCGCGAGCTGGAGCTGTCGGAGGAGCACGACGGCATCATCGAACTGCCCTCGGGCAACGTCGGCGACCGTTTCGTCGACTGGCTGGCGGAAAACGATCCGGCCAAGGTCGACCCGGTGATCGAGATCGCCATCACCCCCAACCGCCCCGATGCGCTGGGCGTGCATGGCATCGCCCGCGATCTCGCGGCGCGCGGTCTCGGCACGCTGAAAACCACCAGCTATGAATCGATCCAGGGCGATTTCGCCAGCCCGATCAAGGTGACCATCGACGAGGACACGCTCGACGGCTGCCCGCTGTTCACCGGCCGGGTGATCCGCGGCGTCAAGAACGGCCCCAGCCCGCAGTGGCTGCAGGACCGGCTGAAGGCGATTGGCCTGCGCCCGATCTCGGCCCTGGTGGACATCACCAACTTCTTCACCTTCGACCAGAACCGGCCGCTGCACGTGTTTGACGCTGCCAAGGTCGAGGGCGACCTGCGTGTGCACCGCGCCCAGGGCGGCGAGGTGCTGAAGGCGCTGGACGAGAAGGAATACACCTTTGAAGCCGGGCAGATGGTGATCTCTGATGCCAACGGCCCGGAAAGCATCGGCGGCATCATGGGCGGCGAGGCGACCGGCTGCACCGAGGAGACCGTGGACGTCTTCCTCGAGAGCGCCTTCTGGGATCACGTGCAGATCGCCACGACGGGGCGCGCGCTGAAGATCAACTCGGATGCCCGCTACCGCTTCGAGCGCGGCGTGGACCCGGAGTACACCATCGAGGGCCTGCACCGCGCCACCAAGATGATCCTCGAGCTTTGCGGTGGTGAGCCGTCCGAGATGGTGATCGCGGGCGACGTGCCGGACCATTCGCGCGCCTACAAGCTGGACGCGGGCCGGGTGCAGTCGCTGGTGGGCATGGACATTCCCGAAAGCGATCAGCGCCAGACGCTGACCCGTCTCGGCTTCCGCCTCGAGGGCAACATGGCGCATGTGCCCAGCTGGCGTCCCGACGTGCAGGGCGAGGCCGACCTGGTGGAAGAGGTCGCGCGCATTGCCTCGCTGACCAAGCTGAAGGGCAAGCCGCTGCCGCGGCTGACCGACGGCATCCCCAAGCCGGTGATGACGCCGCAGCAGCGCCGCCAGCAGATGGCGCGCCGCACCTGCGCCAGCCTCGGCTATAACGAGGTGGTGAGCTACACCTTCATCGACAAGGCCTCGGCGACGCTGTTCGGTGGCGGTGATGACGCCACCATGCTGGCCAACCCGATCTCGTCGGAGATGTCGCACATGCGCCCGGCGCTGCTGCCCGGCCTGTTGCAGGCCGCGGCCCGCAACCAGGCCCGCGGCATCATGGACCTGGCGCTGTTCGAGGCCGGTCCTGCCTTCCACGGCGGAGAGCCGGGCGAGCAGCACAACCTGATCTCCGGCCTGCTGGTGGGTCGCACCGGTCCCAAGGATGTGCACGGCGCCTCGCGCGCGGTGGACGTCTATGACGCCAAGGCCGACATCGAGGCGGTGCTGGCCGCCATCGGAGCGCCCGCCAAGGTGCAGATCCTGCGCGGCGCCGACAGCTGGTGGCACCCGGGCCGCCACGGCAAGATCTGCCTTGGCCCGAAAAAGGTGCTGGGCGTCTTTGGCGAGCTGCACCCCAAGGTGCTGAAGGAAATGGGCATCAAGGGCGCCGCGGTGGCCTTCACCATCTGGCCGGACGAGGTGCCGCTGCCGCGCAAATCCGGTGCGGCACGCCCGGCGCTGGCGATCAGCGACCTGCAGGCGGTGGAGCGTGACTTTGCCTTTGTCGTCGATGCCGATGTCGAGGCGCTGACGCTGGTCAACGCGGCGGCCGGTGCCGACAAGGCGCTGATCGAGGACGTGCGCGTCTTTGACGAATTCATCGGCGGCTCCTTGGGCGAGGGCAAGAAGTCCCTGGCCCTGACCGTGCGCCTGCAGCCGACCGACAAGACGCTGAAGGAAAAGGACATCGAAGCGGTGAGCGAGAAGATCATCGCCAAGGTGACCAAGGCCACCGGCGGCACCCTGCGCGGCTGAGGTCGCGTCCGGGGCTGTTGCTGACAGTCCCGGGATATGCAGTTTCTGCGTGGGCAGCGCTCCTTTCCGGGCGCTGTCCTTTTCATGTTCGCCGGGCAGCCATGCGGGCGGTGGACGCGCCGGGCGGCTTGGGGGATACTCCGGCCTGCTGTCGGGGCCGGAGCAGAGTGCCCGGACGGCAGGACACAGGATTATGTCACCCGGGCATGCGGGGCGGTCGATCTGTCGGCGCGCGCCTGCCGGGGGCCGCGAAAAGGAATGAACCATGGCATTGAACGTCTACCTCTCGGGCGAGATTCACACCGACTGGCGGGAGCAGATCATCGAGGGCGCCAAGGGGCTGGAGGTCAGCTTTGCTGCGCCGGTGACCGATCATGACGCCAGCGATGATTGCGGCGTCGCGATCCTCGGCGCCGAGGAGAACAAGTACTGGCACGACCACAAGGGGGCGATGGTGAACGCGATCCGCACCCGCAAGGGGATCGAGGACGCGGATGTCGTGGTGGTGCGCTTCGGCGACAAATACAAGCAGTGGAACGCCGCCTTTGACGCGGGCTATGCGGCGGCGCTCGGCAAGTCGATCATCGTGCTGAGCCCGCCGGAGCATCAGCACGCCCTGAAGGAGGTCCATGCCGCCGCCCTGGCCGTGGCCGAGGAGCCGCGCCAGGTGGTTGAGATCCTGACCTATGTGCTGACCGGAAAACTGCCTGCATGAGCCCCCGGAACCCGCCGGTTCTGGAAAGCGAACGGCTGATCCTGCGCCCGCATGTGGCGCAGGATTTCGACGCGGTGGCACGGCTTTGGGCCGACCCGGAGGTGGTGCGGTTCATCTCTGGCATCCTGGCCACACGCGAAGAAAGCTGGGCGCGGCTGCTGCGCTATATGGGCCATTGGCAGGCGCTTGGCTTTGGCTATTGGGCGGTGACGCTGCGCGATGGCGGCGACTTTGTCGGCGAGGTCGGCTTTGCCAATTTCCGCCGCGACATGCAGCCGGGCCTCGATGACGTGCCGGAGGCGGGGTGGGTGCTGTCCCCGGCCGTGCATGGGCGCGGCATCGCCAGCGAGGCAGTGGCCTGCATGCACCGCTGGGCCGAGCAGCACACCGACTGGAGCGAGACCGCCTGCATCTTCGATCCGGCCCATGAGGTGTCGCAGAAGGTGGCGCGGCGGCTGGGCTACACCCCGCGCCCCGAGGCGCGCTACAAGGGGGGCACGGTTCTCGTGATGGCGCGCCCGATCGCGCGGTAGGCGGTCCCTCGGCACCTTGGCCGCGCGGGCAGGTGGCAACCCTTCGTTAAGTCGGCTCGTGTAAACAACTGGCGCTGAACAACTTTCATTCTGGGATGGTGCCTGTGGCCGCAGGCATCGCAAAGCGCGTATGACCAACCGCCGAAGACCCGCCTGGCAGATCACCCCGTTGATCGAGGACGGTGGCCTGTTCAAACGGGAAGTCCGCGATGTCGCGGTGGAGCTGGTGCCAGTGTTCTGGCGCAACAATCGCAATGATCTTCTGGTGACGGGGCTGGTGCCGCCGGGCACCGAGATCGAAGTTGTCTTTGCCGGCCGGCGCACGCGGGAGGCGGTGTCGCTGGTCGACCGCATGAAACATCTGCGCCGACAGGGGCTGCGCTGTGCCGACAGCGGGCATGAGGCGCTGAACGCGGTGCGCCAGCTGCGTCTGGCGGTGCAGATCCGCGGCACCTGGCGGCTGCGGTTCGAGCGGGACGACAGCGGCTGGGAGGCAAAGAAATATCAGCTGATTGCCGCGCAATGGGCGTTTCACGACCTCGACGGCTTTCGTGTCGTGGCGGGCTGCCCGCCGGCCGAACCGGAACCGGCGCAGCGGTTGCAGGAGCGCGCCCGCGCCGAGCGGGCCCGGCTTGCCGCCCGCCGCAGCCGGGCCGCTGCCCCGCGCGACGGCGTCTGAACGCCGCGCGGCGGGGCTGCGCCTGCGCCGCCGGGGCGGCACGGGCCTTGGTCATGGTCGCGGCGAAGGTACCGGGACGCGGCGGGGTCAGCCCTCTTTCTGGATTTCCACGCTGTGCGGGTAGGGAATGGAGATGCCCTTGGCGTCAAAGGCTTCCTTCACGCCCTGGGTGAGGGCGAATTTCAGCTCCCAGAAATCTTCGGACTTGCACCAGACGCGGGTGGTCAGATCCACCGAGCTGTCGCCGAGGTTGGTGACCCGGACCCAGGGGGCGGGATCCTGCAGCACGCGCGCATCGGCGTTGACCTGTTCGAGGATGATCGCCTTGGCCTCGTCGGCGTTGTCGCCGTAGTCGATGCCGAATACGAGCTCGACGCGGCGGGTGGGGTGATGCGAGAAATTCTTGATGATCGCGCCCCAGGCCTGACCGTTGGGCACGATGATCTGCACGTTGTCGGCGGTGGCGAGTTCCGTGACGAAGAGGTTCAGATCCTTCACCGTGCCGGAGGTGCCGCCGATGTCGACAAACTGGCCGATCCGGTAGGGGCGGAACAGGATCAGCATGAAGCCGGCCGCCAGATCGCTGAGCGTGCCTTGCAGCGCGAGGCCGATGGCCAGGGTGGCGGCGCCCAGCATGGCGACCAGGCTGGTGGCCTCAATGCCGAAGATGTTCAGGACCGCAACCAGTACCACTGCCAGCAGCACCCAGCGGACCGCGCTGGCCGCGAAATTGCCCAGGGTCGGGTCGATCTGCGGGGTGTTGTTGATCCGGTTGCGCACCGCGGTGCTGATCCAGCCGGTGGCGATCCAGCCGAGGACCAGCACCACCAGTGCCTTCACCCCGCTCACCAGCAGGGGCCAATAGGCGCCTGCCTGTTCCATCATCTGTTCCATCTTCACTGTCCTGAATGGTTTTTCTCTGTGCGGCGAATGTTTCGGAAAGCGCCGGCTGTGGCAATAGCGCGCAGGGGGGAAAGATCGCCGTGGCGCGGCTCAACCACAGGTGGCCTTGACACCGCTGTGCCCAATCGGCAACGTGCCGACCCCCATGACGCGCGCCAGGCGGCGCTTTCCTGTTGCGCCGGGTGGGCCGACGGCCAGTATCGCTGGGGGGCGACCGTCAGGGAGGGATGACAGCATGGGGAAGGCCAACCCGCTCGAGGGGCAGTATGACTACATCATCGTGGGGGGTGGCACCGCCGGCTGCGTGCTGGCCAACCGGCTGAGCGCCAATCCCGCCAACCGGGTGCTGCTGCTGGAGGCCGGCGGGTCGGACAATTACCACTGGGTGCATATCCCGGTCGGCTATCTCTATTGCATCGGCAACCCGCGCACCGACTGGTTGATGAAGACCGCGGCCGAGCCGGGGCTGAACGGGCGCAGCCTGGTCTATCCGCGTGGCAAGGTGCTGGGCGGCTGCAGCTCGGTCAACGGGATGATCTACATGCGCGGGCAGTCCACCGACTACGACCAGTGGCGGCAGCTGGGCAATCCCGGCTGGTCGTGGCAGGACGTGCTGCCCTATTTCCTGAAGTCCGAGGACCACCACGGCGGCGCCAGTGCGCTGCACGGGGCAGGCGGCGAGTGGAAGGTCGCAAAACAGAAGCTGCAGTGGGACATCCTGCGCGCGGTGCAGGAGGGCGCGAAGGAGTTCGGCATCCTGCCGCGCGCCGATTTCAACGATGGCAGCAACGAGGGCTCGGGCTTTTTCGAGGTGAACCAGAAGAACGGCGTGCGCTGGAACACCGCCAAGGCCTTTCTGCGCCCGGCGATGAAGAGGGCGAACCTGCGGGTGCTGACCCATGCCGAGACCGCGCGGCTGACGCTCGAGGGTCGCCGCGCCACCGGGGTCGAATTCTATCGCGGCGGCCAGCTGCACCGGGTTGAGGCGCGGCGCGAGGTGCTGCTGGCGGCGGGGGCGATCAACTCGCCCAAGCTGCTGGAACTGTCGGGCATCGGCAATCCGGAGCTGTTGCAGCGGCTGGGCATCTCTGTCTGTCACGCGCTGCCCGCGGTGGGCGAGAACCTGCAGGACCATCTGCAGCTGCGCACCGTGTTCAAGGTGCGGGGCGCCAAGACGCTGAACACGCTGGCAAACTCCTGGACCGGCAAGCTGCGCATCGCGGCGCAATATGCCTGGAACCAGAGCGGGCCGATGTCGATGGCGCCAAGCCAGTTCGGCATGTTCACCAAGTCGGACCCCTCGCTGGAGATGCCGGACCTCGAATACCACGTGCAGCCCCTGTCCACCGACAAGCTGGGCGATCCGCTGCACCGGTTTCCGGCGATCACCGTTTCCGTCTGCAACCTGCGCCCGGAAAGCACCGGCAGCAGCCATGTCACCACCGCCGATCTGGCGCAGCAGCCGGAGATCCGGCTGGGATACCTGTCGGCGCAGGCTGACAAGCGTGTGGCCGTGGCCTCGATCCGGCAGGCGCGGCAGATCATGACGGCCCGCGCGCTGGCGCCCTATGCGCCGGAGGAGATCCTGCCCGGCCCGGCGGCGCAAAGCGATGCGGAGCTGCTGGAGCAGGCGGGCAATATCGGCACCACCATCTTTCACCCGGTGGGCACCTGCCGCATGGGCAGCGATGCGGCGGCGGTGGTGGATCCGCAGCTGCGGGTCAACGGCATCGAGGGGCTGCGCGTCGTGGATGCCTCGATCATGCCGCGGATCGTGTCCGGCAACACCGCCTCGCCGGTGGTGATGATTGCAGAAAAGGCCGCCGACATGATCCTGCGCCCGGCCCAGGCAGGCTAGCCGCTGCGGCAAGGGCGATCAGCCCAGGAAGAACAGCAGTGTCATCCCGAGGCCAATGGCGGTGACGAAGTGGCGCAGCAGGTCGGTGCGGTGAATGCGACGGCTGAGGCGGGCGCCGAGGTAGCCGCCGACGGTTGCGCTGATCGCCATGATCAGGGCGGGTTCCCAGGCGATCAATCCGGCGCTGATGAACATCGCCGCCGAGGCCAGTGAAACCACCGCCGACAGCAGGCTCTTGAGCCCGTTCATGCCGTGCAGGTTGACGTAGCCGATGAACCCGAAGATGGCGAGCAGCATGATGCCGAGGCCGCCGTTGAAATACCCTCCGTAGATCGACACCGCGGTGAGTGCGACCGCCGAGGCCACGGCGCCGACCTGGCCCGCCCCGTGGCGACGGGTAAGGCGCAGCAGGCGGGGGCCGAAGGCAAACATCAGCGTGGCCAGCAGCAGCAGCCAGGGCACCACCCACAGGAAGGTCTCACCGGGCGTCACGATCAGCAGCACAGCCCCCAGCAGGCTTCCGAGCGCGCCGATCAGCGCGATGGCGCGCAACGACAGACGGCCCTCGGCGCGCATGTCGTGGCGAAAGCCCCAGGCGCTGCTGAGGTACCCGGTCAGCGCGGTCAGCGTGGCGGTGGCATTGGCCGCAACGGGCGGCACCCCGATGTGGATCAGGGCGGGCAGGCTGAGGAAGGTGCCGCCACCCGCCACGGCGTTGAGCATGCCCGCGGCCAGCCCGGCGGCGGCCAGCAGCAGGGTTTCGGCGACGCTCATGTGCGGCGCCTGGATCTGTCCGCACCGCCGGGCTGGCCTGCGGACAGCGGCAGGCGGGCGCGCAGGCGCTGCATCAGGCTGCGGCGGTCGGGGTATTCCAGCACCACCGCCGCGGTGGCCTCCAGCGCGTGGCGGGCGGCGCGGGCGGCTTCGAGATCGCGGAACACCTGCGCCTCGGTGTCGGCGGCGGGCGCCTCGGTGCCTGCGCGGCGGGTGCTCTGGTGGGGTTCAGTCATGGCGCTCTCCTGGTCGGTCTCCTGGATTCTTGGAGAGCGCCTTTGTGCTGCGCCGTGGATTGGTCTGCAAATTGGCCTGCTAAAATTTCGGCGAGAGGGATGCGCGGGGCCGCACGAAAAATGGCCCCGCCGAGAGGGCAGGGCCATTTCGTTTCGGTCCCAAGAATGCGGTGGGGCGCAGGCCGACCCTTAGGCCAGGTCGATGTCCTCCACCTCGGGGTCGCTGTCGGCGTCGATCTCCGCGCTGCCGTCGTCCTCGAGGCTGAGCGCCGCCATCAGGTCTTCGCCGGAGGTCTCTGCCATGTCCATCAGCGCCTCGTCATAGGCGGCCAGCACGTCGTCGGCGTCCTCAAAGCCGCCTTCGGGGGCGTCGAGGCGGAACAGCTCCTGCGGGTTGCCGTCCGGGTCGGTGCCGTAGAACACCACGGATTCCAGCGCGGCGGGGTCGCCGCCGACCTCGTCCGAGAGGTAGAAGGACAGGTAGTTCTCGAAGGTCGGCTCGGTGCCCTCGGGCAGGGCCAGGTTGTTGTAGGGGTTGGGGTCGGGTTCCTCGTCCAGAATGTAGGCGCCGCTGAGCGGAAAACCGGTGTCGGAGAATTCTTCGCCGAAGAAAACCTTCTCATAGGTGGGCTCTTCCGGCTCCTCGGGTTCCTGCGGGTCGCCGCTGACGGCCTTGATCGAGCCTTCTTCGGTGGTGGTCGAGGTGGCGCGGATGCCGAAGATGCTGATGTCGTCCAGGCTGGTGGCGTCCAGCTCCACCGTCATGGTATCGCCGGTCTGCAGGTAGGTTTCCTTGTCCTCGCCCTCGGGGCCGAGACCGGGCCTGCTGAGCTCGGTGGCCGCGTCCCATTGCACCTTTTCGCCGTCCAGGCTGGCACCGTTCATGTTCAGCGGGCCTTTCAGCGATTCGCTGGAGCCGGAAAAATCCTCGTCGCCGAAATAGATCGCGTTCACGTCCATCGCGCCTTCGCCGACGGTGATGTCGGCGTAAAAGGCACCCGCTTCCTCGTAGACCGTGACGGTGTAGGCGAGGCCTTCCGCTTCATATGTAAAGACTTTTGTGTTCTCAGGCACTGTGTTTGATCCCCCATGGCCGGTAATCGTTGCGCGCGCCGCCTAAGGCCGACCTCCGTGGGGCGGCAAATCGCAATATGGGCACAATTTTAACAAACTTTGTGACGGTTCGGCGCGTGATGTGCGGAAACAATCGGCGGCGATTGTTGCGACCCTGGGGTGGTGGCCCGAAACGGGAAAGCCCCGCCTTGGGGGCGGGGCTTGGGAGGGGTTGGAAGGGGCGGTGCGTTACTGTTTGAGCGCCAGTTTCGGCGACAGAACGTCGATCCCCAGGGCTTCACCCACGGCGTAGTAGGTCAGCTGGCCCGCATGCACGTTGAGGCCGTTCAGCAGGTGCGGGTCGTCCTCGCAGGCCTGACGCCAGCCCTTGTTGGCCAGGTTCAGCAGGAACGGCAGGGTGGCGTTCCCCAGCGCCTGGGTCGAGGTGCGGGCAACCGCCCCCGGCATGTTCGCGACGCAGTAGTGCATGATGCCGTCGACCTCGTAGATCGGCTCGGCATGGGTGGTCGCCTTGGAGGTCTCGAAGCAGCCGCCCTGGTCGATGGCCACGTCCACCAGCACCGCGCCGGGCTTCATTTCCGACAGCTGCGCGCGGGAGACCAGTTTCGGCGCCGCCGCACCCGGGATCAGAACCGCGCCGATCACCATGTCGGCTTCGCGCACCAGCTCGGCGGTGGCGCCGGCGGTGGAATACTGGTTCTTGAAGGTGCCGCCAAAAACGTCGTCCAGGTACTTCAGGCGGTTCAGCGAGCGGTCCAGCACGGTCACATCCGCGCCCATGCCCGCGGCGATCTTGGCCGCGTGGGTGCCGACGACACCGCCGCCGATCACCACCACCTTGGCCGGGGCAACGCCGGGCACGCCGCCCATCAGCACGCCACGACCGCCGTTGGCCTTTTGCAGCGTCCAGGCGCCAACCTGCGGTGCCAGGCGGCCGGCCACCTCGGACATCGGCGCCAGCAGCGGCAGGCCGCCGCGGTTGTCGGTGACGGTTTCATAGGCAATCGCGGTGCAGCCCGATTCCAGCAGGTCCTTGGTCTGCTCCGGGTCCGGTGCCAGGTGCAGGTAGGTGAACAGCAGTTGACCTTCGCGCAGCATCTTGCGCTCAACCGCCTGGGGTTCCTTGACCTTGACGATCATGTCCGCGGTGGCAAAGATTTCCTCGGCGGTGTCGAGGATCACCGCCCCGGCCGCGGCATAATCCTCGTCGGTGAAGCCAGCGCCAAGGCCGGCGCCTTTCTGGATAACGACCTCATGGCCGTTGTGCACGGCTTCGCGAGCGGCGTCCGGGGTCATGCCGACGCGAAACTCCTGCGGTTTGATCTCGGTTGGGCAGCCGATCTTCATGGGATTTCCTCCGTAAATTGTGGAGGACATTTTGCCGCAGTTCCGACAAAATGTGCTGCTTTTTTAAGCGAAATAAAAACATGCCAATCGAAGATTCTTTGGTTAGACTGCCGGTCTAACGCAAGGATCTTCGACATATGGCGCTAGACGAAACAGATCGTCGCATACTTTCGGTTTTGCAAAAGCAGGGACGGATCTCCAACGCCGACCTGTCGGAACGGGTAAACCTGTCGGCCTCGGCCTGCCACCGGCGGGTGCAGCGGCTGGAGGCGGAGGGCTACATTCGCGAGTATGTCGCGCTTTTGGACGCGCGCAAGATGAACGTGCCGACCACGGTGTTCGTCGAGATCACCCTGTCGGGGCAGGCGGATGAGCTGCTGGACGCCTTCGAGAAGGCCGTGGCGCTGACCCCGGATGTGTTGGAGTGCCACCTGATGGCGGGCACGGCGGACTACATTCTGAAGGTGGTGGCGGAAAACACCGATGATTTCGCCCGCATCCACCGCCAGCATTTGTCGCGCTTGCCCGGGGTGGCGCAGATGCAATCGAGCTTTGCCCTGCGGACGGTGTTCAAAACAACGGCACTTCCGGTCTGATCCACCGGGATGCGGCCCGGGCGCCGGGGCGCCACGCTTTTGCGCTTGAACCCGGTCGGGATTTCCGCTGTCCTTGGGTCAGCCCCGTCGGACGCCCCGGACCCTGCGCCAAGCAGGGGAATCGTCCCGCGCCCGGCACTGCGACATCAAACCGTTACATGCCGTCCCTAAGGGCGGTGTCTGCATGACCTGACAAGGAAGGAGTCCTGCCTGTGACCCGCGAATTTGAAACCGCTTCCCTCGACTGGCTGGAAGCGGAGCTGCAGGACACGCTGGATGAGGACATCGAGATCGAGTTCGCAGAACCGATGCTGTCGCGCGAAATCCGCAAGATCTACCGGGAACAGCACCCGGAAATGCTGGACCGGAAGGTCTATTTCCGCAACCTTCTGCGGCTTCAGGCCGAGCTGATCAAGGTGCAGGACTGGGTGCAGCATACCGGCGCCAAGGTCTGCATCCTGTTCGAGGGCCGCGATGCGGCGGGCAAGGGCGGCGTGATCAAGCGCATCACCCAGCGCCTGAATCCGCGGGTTGCGCGGGTGGTGGCGCTGCCCGCACCCAGTCGCCGCGAACAGAGCCAGTGGTATTTCCAGCGCTACGTGCCGCATCTGCCGGCCGCGGGGGAGATCGTGCTGTTCGACCGGTCCTGGTACAACCGCGCCGGGGTCGAGCGGGTGATGGGATTTGCCAGCGACGACCAGGTGGAACAGTTCTTTCAGGACGTTCCCGAATTCGAGCGGATGCTGGTGCGCTCGGGCATCATCCTGCTGAAATACTGGTTCTCGATCACCGACGAAGAGCAGCAGCTGCGCTTCATGATGCGGATCCACGACCCGATGAAACAGTGGAAGCTGTCGCCGATGGACCTGGAGAGCCGGATCCGTTGGGAACAGTACACCAAGGCCAAGGAGGAGATGTTTGCGCGTACCAACATCCCCGAGGCCCCCTGGTTCATTGTCGAGGGCAACGACAAGAAGCGCGAGAGGCTGAACTGCATCGAGCACCTGCTGACCAAGATACCGTACGAGGAGGTGCCGAGCGAGAAGGTCGAGCTGCCGGACCGCGAGTACAACCCGGACTACGAGCGCCGGGTGCTGCCGGACGAGCTGTACGTGCCCAAGGTCTACTGAGACCGGCCGCACGCAAAGGCAAACGGGCGCGCCACGATGGCGCGCCCGTTTCGGATCCGGTCCCC
Source organism: Leisingera sp. XS_AS12 (assembly GCF_041224635.1). Lineage (NCBI taxonomy): Bacteria > Pseudomonadati > Pseudomonadota > Alphaproteobacteria > Rhodobacterales > Roseobacteraceae > Leisingera > Leisingera sp. XS_AS12. The sequence continues at coordinate 104,975 of NZ_JBGFGM010000121.1, read as the reverse complement.
GGCCCGGATAAGAACAGCCCGGATCAGAACAGGAAGTCGTCGGCCTGCAGGCTCTGGGCGGTGATCCCCGACAGCAGCATCGTGTCGCCATCCGCATCGGTAATCTGCAGCCCGCCCGAGGTCTGGGCGACATGGTTGGCCATCAGGTCGGCGTAATCGGTGATTCCGTCCGCTGCGCCGAGGTGGATGCGCTCACCCGCGGTGCTGGTGTCGAAATCCTTGACCGTGTCATCGCCGCGACCAAAGATGAAGGTGTCGCCACCGCCACCGCCGTGAAGCAGGTCGTTGCCGCCGCCGCCGTCCAGCGTGTCGCGCCCCTTGCCGCCCCAGAGCCGGTCATTGCCGTTGCCACCGTCGAGACTGTCCCGGCCGCCGCCGCCGCGCAGGCGATCCAGACCGCCGCCGCCCTGCAGCTCGTCACTGCCCTGGTTGCCGGAGAGGGTATCGCGACCGCTGCCACCGGAGAGCGCATCGTCGCCGCCGCGCCCGGTCAGCAGGTCGCGGCCGTCGCCACCGCCCAGATCGTCGCTGCCGGAACTGCCGTTCAGCGTGTCATTGCCGGCCAGGCCTTGCAGGCTGCCGGCGCTGCTCAGGCTGAGGCTGTCGTCACCCTCGGTGGCGACATTGGCGTCGGGCCTGTTGTCGGCGCTGGCCGTCGGGGCCGCGTTGTCCAGCTCCACCGGGGCGCTGGTGCGGGCAAAGTTCTGGGTCACCATCACCGCGTCCCAGCCATCGAAATTGCCCTGTTCGATGCCGATGCCGACAAGCTCGACATCGGGGCTGAGGATATTGGCCCGGTGGCCGGGGCTGTTCATCAGGGAGTTGTGCAGGTCGGCCACATCGTCTGCCAGACCGGGGGCGCCGCGGGTGCTTTGCCAGGCGATGTTCTCGGCCCAGGTCCAGGTGCCGGAGAATTGAAATCCGGCGGATTCCATGCGCTGCCCGGCGCTGGAGCCGCCCGCGCCGGTGTGGGAAAAGACATCCTGTTGCAGCATCCAGCTGCTGTGGTCCTCGGCCGAATCGTTGAGGCGCAGTTCCAGCTGCACCGGGTTCAGCCCGCGGGACGTGCGCTCCGCGTTGATGAGGTCGAGCATCTGCCGCTCAAGTTCGCTTGCCTGTGACATCAGGGTCGTGCTCCGAAAGAAAAAAGGGCCGTCTAGGCGGCGGTCTTCCATCGGTTAACGGAATTTTAAGGCGCGAAAAGGGCGGGGCTGTGACAGGGTTAATAGCGGCAGGCCTCTGCCATCGGGGTGCGCGCGCTACGCGGAAAACCGCGCGCTATCCGCACGGGGGCAGCCGTTGACGGCACGCTTTCGCCGACCCCGGCAGAACGCAGCGGATCGCTGCCGGTGTGACGCTTCCTCGCGGTTCCGGGCTGCGCGGCAGCTCCGTGGGTCCGGGGTGACGGCGGCGGCGCAGGGTGTTTGGGGGCGGTCGTTCGCTAAAGCCGCGGGTGGAGGAGGAAGGGGAGGAAGGCCGGACGCCGGCTTGGGGGAGAGCAGGCGCCCGGTATTTCAAGGTCCCGGACAGGCTGTGCCTTGCGTGCAGGCGGCAAGGCGGGCGCAAAAATTGGTGGGGGCGCGCCAGACCCGGGACACTTCAAGCCGGGTGTTCCAGTCCCGGCAGGCGAGGGTGCGATAAGGGAAACGCATCAGGCTAACCCCGCCGTATCTCCTTATTAGCATATGCTAAACCAGAAATACACCCTAAAGATGAGTTTGCTGGAATTTTCACGCTTTAACAGTATTTCGGCGGGGGCGCGCGGCATTGGCCGGGGCCGGATACGACAAACCCCCGAGGCGGGGCCGCGGGGGTCGTCTTATCATCGAATGGCTGACACGAAGGCCAACCTAGTGCTGTCCGAAGCTGGAGAGCAAGGTGTGCTTAGAGCAGACCTTCGCGCTGGGCTTTCTTGCGTGCCAGTTTACGGGCACGGCGGATCGCTTCAGCTTTCTCACGCGCTTTTTTCTCGGACGGTTTCTCGAAATGCTGCTTGAGCTTCATTTCACGGAAAACGCCCTCGCGCTGGAGCTTCTTCTTCAGGGCACGAAGCGCCTGATCGACGTTGTTGTCGCGAACACTAACCTGCATGTGGTTTTCACCACCTTTCTAAGTTGGAGTTGCAAGGAATTGCAGGAAGCCGCCGTATAGCAAAGTGTCGCGATATTGTCTAGTAGGGTGTGAGGACGCTGCCAGCGGGAGGGTGAGATGAGCCAAGACCACGATCACGCACAGGATCACGCCGAGGGGGACCTCAAGGAAAAACTGCTGGATGCGGCGCTGTTGCACGTGCCGTTCGATGGCTGGTCCGAGGCCACCTTCCGCGCCGCCTGCCGGGATGCGGAGGTGCCGGAGGTGCTGGCCCATGCGGTCTGCCCGCGCGGCGGCGTGGACCTGGCGCTGGCCTATCACGCGCGCGGCGATTCGGCGATGCTGGCCCGGCTTGCGACGGAGGATCTGTCGGGGCTGCGGTTTCGCGACAAGGTGATCGCGGCGGTGCGCTTCCGGCTGGAGGCGGTGGACGACAAGGAGGCGGTACGGCGTGGCACCACGCTGCTGACGCTGCCGCAATATGCGCCGGATGGGGTCAAGGCGATCTGGGGCACCTGCGATCTGATCTGGGAGGCGCTGGGCGACGGCTCGGACGATCTGAACTGGTACACCAAGCGCGCGTCGCTGGCCGGGGTCTATTCGGCCACGGTGCTCTACTGGCTGGGCGATGACAGCCCCGGCCACCAGGCGACCTGGGATTTCCTGGAGCGGCGGATCGAGAACGTGATGGATTTCGAGAAGCTGAAGGCGGGCCTGCAGAAGAATCCGTTGCTGAAGCCGCTGCTGGCCGGGCCGAACTGGCTGGCCGAGCAGATCAAGCCGCCCAAGGGGCGCGATGATCTGCCGGGGTCGGTCAACCCGCGCCGCTGAGGGGGCTGTCGCGCCTGTCTTTGCGGTTTGCGCTGCCAACCCCGAATGCTAGGCAGGGGGCAGGATCAGCAGGAGGCAGCCCGATGACACAGATGATGCGCGCAGTGGAAATCACCAAACCCGGCGGGCCGGAGGTCTTGCAGCTGTGCGAGCGCCCGGTGCCGCAGCCGCGCCACGGCGAGGTGGTGATCAAGGTGGCCTATGCCGGGGTGAACCGCCCCGATGCGCTGCAGCGGGCCGGGGCCTATGACCCGCCCAAGGGGGCCAGCGATCTGCCGGGGCTGGAGGCCGCGGGCGAGGTGGTCGCCGTCGGCGCCGGCGCCGAAGGGGTCGCGGTGGGCGACCAGGTCTGCGCGCTGTTGCCGGGCGGCGGCTATGCGGAATACGTGGCCACCCCTGCGGCGCATTGCCTGCCGGTGCCCGCGGGGCTGGACCTGAAACAGGCGGCCTGCCTGCCGGAGACCTTCTTTACCGTCTGGTCCAATGTCTTCGGGCGCGGCGGGCTGCAGGCGGGGGAGCGGTTCCTGGTGCATGGCGGCTCTTCCGGGATCGGTACGACGGCGATCCAGCTGGCGCGGGAATTCGGCGCGCGGGTGTTTGCCACCGCCGGGTCCGAAGCCAAGTGCCAGGCCTGCCTTGCGTTGGGGGCGGAGCGGGCCATCAACTACCGCGAGGAGGATTTCGTCGAGGTGATGCGCGCGGAGGGCGGCGCCGATCTGGTGCTGGACATGGTCGGCGGTGACTATATCCCGCGCAACATCAAGGCGATGGCGGATGACGGGCGGCTGGTGCAGATCGCCTTTCTGCAGGGGCCCAAGGTGGCGCTGAACTTTGCCCAGATGATGACCCGGCGGCTGACGCTGACCGGCTCGACCCTGCGCCCGCAAAGCGATCTGGCCAAGGCGCGGATCGCGCAGGATCTGCGTCAGAAGGTCTGGCCGTTGCTGGCGGCGGGCCGGGTGGCGCCGGTGATGGACAGCGAGTTCGCGCTGGCAGAGGCCGATGCGGCGCATGCGCGGATGGAGACCTCGGGGCATATCGGCAAGATCGTCCTGAAGGTCGGCTGAGGCACGTGATCAGGCAGGCAGGGGCGGCCGGTGGCTCGCCCCTGCACGCATGTTGCCGGCGGGATGCGCCTGCAGGTGGCCGTGGCGGTTATTTCACCGCGCGACGGTAGAGATGCCAGGTGGCATGCCCCAGCACCGGGACCACCACGATCAGACCTGTCAGCAGCGGGATCGCGCCGATTGCCAGCGCGGTGCCGACCAGGATGCCCCAAGCCAGGCAGACCACGGGGTTCCTGCGCAGCACCCGCATCGAGGTCGCGACGGCCACGGGCAGACCGACATGACGGTCCAGCAGCAGCGGGAAGGACACCAGGCTCATCGCCAGCGCGGCGAGGGCGAACACCGCGCCGACCAGCCCGCCGCCGATCGCCATGATCCACCCCTCGCGGGTGGTCAGAACGGCATTGGCGAAACTGGCGATCGAGGCCGGTGGTTCCGGCCCAAGCGTGCGGCTGTAGATCATGTCCGCGGCCACCAGCCACAGGATGAACAGGGCCGCCAGATACAGCCCCAGCACCACGATCGCGCCAAAGGCGGGGGAGCGTACCACCGCCAGCGCATCGATCCAGCGCGGTTCCAACCCGGCCTCGCGGCGGGCCGACATTTCATAAAGCCCCACCGCCGCCACCGGGCCGACCAGGGCAAAGCCCAGGATCACCGGGACGATCAACGGCAGCAGGTTCAGTGACAGCCCCATCGCGATCAGCAGCACCCCGATGACCGGGTAGATCAGCACCAGGAACATCGCATCGCTGCGGCAGGCGGCGAAGTCCTCAAAGCCGCGGCGCAGCGCATATCCGAGATCGCTGAATGTCAGCCGGTTCACCTCGGGCAGGCTGTGAACGCCTGTGCTGCCCAGTTCCTCGACGGTGCGACCGAGATGCGTGCCCGTGGTTTCCGCGCCTTGCAGAAGCCAGCTGAGCGGGTTTCCGATTGTCTTAGCCATGGCTGTACCTCCTCGCTGACCAGACGGACGTGCCGTGGGAGGCGGAGCCAGCGACGGCACGCAGGAGTAATACTAGCACGAAACGCGGAAAAGTCTGCTTCACAGGCTATTTGCCGCCGACCGACTGGGGCTCGGCGGGTACCAAGCGCGCGAGCGAAGGCGACCGCCGTGTGCCACGCATCTACGCGGGGATATTTTCGCCAGTTGTGGCGGGCGCTAGCTGCCGAGCAGAAATGCCAGGTAGCGGATGGCTTTGGGAAGGTTGGGGAGAAACGTGACCAAGGCAACTGCGCCAAAAAGGATTGCGGCGAGGTTCAGGGCCGAGCAAGTCCAGAACACCCGGCGCATTTGCGGCCAACAGCGGGCCGCACCTTCATTCAGTGTGAACAGCAGGATAACGGAAAGCCAATAGGCCACCTGCCGCTGCGGCGCGTGTGGAAACGAAGTGGTACCCGCGCTCAGGAGCCAGGGCAGCACGCCGTTTACCGCCACGCAGGTTAATACGGCCGGGTTCAGCCTGTTAGCGTATCGGAGCAAAACGAGCGTTTTCCAGGGTGCAATCGCGGATCACGTCGCGTCCGCAGGGCACCGGCTCCAGCGATTTGGACAGGCAGATGCGGGCTTCCTGAATGGCGCCGTCGCGGCAGGTGATGGTCACGCTGTCACGGGTCAGCGCGGGGTTGGCCTGCAGGAAGGCTTCCTCGACCAGCGAGGCCGGGAGAGTTACCGGTTTGGTCAGCTTGCGGAAGATGGCAGGGCGGGTGATGCGGTTGTAGGCCTCGCGCATCAGGGCGTAATAGGCCTGCGCGCTCAGTCCGGCGCAGGTGCCGTGTTTCTTCCACTGGTGCCACGCGAGACCGGGGCTGCCCATGATGTCGGCCATGTCACGGCTCATGGCGCGGCTGGGAGGGGCGACGGCGGTTCGGCAGTAGCTGGGCCAGCCGCGGTGGAATTGCGGCCACAACCCGTGCAGGGTCCAGCCATGATCGTGGCGCGGATGGCACTGGTCGGCCTTGCGGGCGTCGCCCTCCTGGGCGCACCAGTTCGGAGACCAGCTGAGCGCCAGCACGTAGTAGTCGAACTCGCCCGCAGGTTCGCCCTCGGCGGCGGCAGGGGCCGCAAGGCAGGCAAGCAGGGCAATCAGCCCGCAAAACAACTTCGGCATTGGCCTCTTTCCTTATGCGTCGATGCCGACTATATAGGGCTGAAGTTCCCCGACAACGGAAACCTGCCCCGCCAGCCGGGGACGCCATTTCAGGCGGCGGGAGAGATGTATCCGGGGATCAGGTGTTATAAGGAGATGAGCACATGGCAAAACCGTTGATGGCCAAGGCAACCGCCGTGTGGCTGGTGGACAATACCACGATCAGCTTCAAGCAGATCGCCGATTTCGTCGGCATGCACGAGCTGGAGATCCAGGGCATCGCCGACGGCGAAGTTGCAGTGGGCGTCAAGGGCTTTGACCCGATCGCCAACAACCAGCTGACCCAGGAAGAGATCGACAAGGCCGAAAACAACCCGCTGCACAAGCTGAAGCTCAAGTTCAACCCGGCAGCCGCCGGTGAGGAAAAACGCCGTGGCCCGCGCTACACGCCGCTGTCCAAGCGTCAGGACCGTCCGAACTCGATCCTGTGGCTGGTCAAGTTCCACCCGGAACTGAGCGACGGTCAGATTGCCAAGCTGGTGGGCACCACCAAGCCGACGATCCAGTCGATCCGCGAGCGCACCCACTGGAACATCGCCAACATGCAGCCGATCGACCCGGTGGCGCTGGGCCTGTGCAAACAGTCCGAGCTGGACGCCGCGGTGCAGAAGGCAGCGGCCAAGAAGGCGGCCGAAGGCGGCGTGATGAGCGACGACGAGCGCCGCAAGCTGGTCTCCACCGAACAGTCGCTGGAGATGGAAGCGGAGCCGAAGATCCCGACCGCGATCGAAGGGCTGGAGACATTCACCCTTGGTGGCGGCTCTGCCGACGAAGAGGAGAAGCCGGAGGCCGACATCCTCGACGCGGACAGCTTCTTCAACCTGCCGTCGGATGGTGATGCCGACGAGGACGAGGACGAAGATTCCCGCAGCTGAGCGCTGCGGCACGTGGCTGGGGCTGGCTGAGCCCCGTTGCGCCGCTGAAGAATCCTTAAAATGCCACGGATCCGCCCGTTCGGACCCGTGGCATTTTTTGTTAGTCTGACAGGGCAGCGCGGCCGACGGCGCGTATGCGATCCCTGCGGGGGCGACCGTGGTCACGTCGCGGTCGGGCCGGTGTCAGGGGTATTGTGTTGACTGTATCGCCAGCCGGGCACGCGTGATCGGCCTTGGGGCTGGCAGGAGTGCGAGTGATGAGTGAACCAATGGTTGCGGCGCCGGGTGGCGGCGCGGAACCGGACCCCTGGGCGCTGCTGGGCGGCAGGGCGTATTGCGAGGCGCTGGTCGAGCAGCTGTCGCGGCAGTTCGGCGCCGACTTCGTGGCCATCGGCGACCGCCGGATCGGCGCGGTCGACCGGGTGCGGTGCCTGGTCAGCCGCTTTGATGGGCTGCCGGTGGATGATCTGGACATGGAGTGCGAAGCGACCGCGGCGGGTGAGGTCCTGCGGCAGGGCCGCGTTCAGGTGACGGCGGGTGGCGTCCGGGCCCGTTTCCCGCGGGATGAGATTTGCGCCGAGGAAGGGATTCAGAGCTATGTCGGCGTGGCGCTGTGCCGCCCCGATGGTGAGGCCATGGGCCTGATCCAGGCGGCGTGGCGGCGCGCGGTCCCTGCCGACCTCTGTCAACAGGTGGCGGCCCTGATGGACGCCCATCGGCCACGGCTGGCCGCAGAAGTGGCCGCGATGCAGGTCGAGGCCGCGCTGGCGGCCCTGGCCGTCGGTTGCGACGGGGCGGGCACGGCGGAGACCTTTGGCTGGCTGGCGGAGCAGCTCCAGCGGGCCTTCAACGCGCGCGCGGCCTTCATCGCGGAGCGGCGGGAGGAGACGACCGACAGCTATCGCGTTCTGGCCTGCTGCGCCGGGGGGCTGCGGCTGCCGGTGGCGGCGGATGCGGTGGTGTCCTTTTCCGGCGCGCCTTGCGCCAGCCTGCGTGACCAGCCGGAAGCCCACGCGGCGCGCGACGTGCTGGAGGCGGGCGATTGGCAGGCCTCCTTTGCCGCGGGCGGGGCGGAGGAGATATGCGCATTGCAGAGCTATCTCGGCTTCGCGATCCGGGACGCTGAAGGCCAGATGATCGGCCATTTCGCCCTGCTGCATGACCGGAAGCTGGAGCGCGGGGGGCTCGACAATCGGCTGATCGAGGTCTTCCTCGCCCGCATCGGGCGGGACCTGCGCCGCCGCCGCGACGACCGGCGGCGCAACGAGGAGGAGCGGGCCGCGCCGGTTGCCCCCGAGGTGCGCAGCTTTGATCAGCTTGCAGGCACGGTCGCCCATGAATTCAACAACGTCCTGGCGGCCATGCAGGGGCGCACCGAGCTGGCCCTGGCCTGCCTTGGCGGCGGTCATCCGGCAGAGCGCCACGTTGAAGTGGTGGCCGAGGGGGTGCAGGCGGCGACCGGCCTTGTGCGCCAGCTGCTGTGCGCCGGGCGCGAGGGCGGGGATGCGCCGCCTGAGATCGCGACTGAGATCGCGCCTGATACCGCGCCGGGGACCGCGCCGGATCCAGCCGCCCGGGACGCAGCGCCGCCGCCGTCGATGGCGGACCGGCGGCGCATCCTGGTGGTGGACGACGAAGAAACCGTGCGCCGGGCGGTTGCTGGGCTGCTGAAGCTGCGCGGGTGCGACGTTTCCCTGGCGGATGGCTGCGACGCGGCGCTGGCGCTTCAGGGAAGCGGCGGGCCGTTCGACGGGGCGGTGATCGACATGAACATGCCCGGGCGGGGCGGCTGGGAAACCCTGTCGCAGCTGCGCGCCGCGCAGCCGGGGCTGAGTGCGGTGATGATGAGCGGCTTTGCCATTAGCGCCGCCGATGCGGGCTTTCCGGCGCTGGCGGATGTGCAGGTGCTGGACAAGCCCTTCACCAAGGAACATCTCTACCAGGCGGTGCTTGGCTGACTGGCGAGACGGCCGTCGGCGCGGCTGGGGTCAGATTTCCTTGCGGGCGCGCAGGGCGGCGGAGATGGTGCCGTCGTCAAGGTAGTCCAGCTCGCCGCCGATCGGCACGCCCTGCGCCAGCGAGGTCAGCTTGACCTTCCCCTGCAGCTGGTCGGCGATGTAATGGGCGGTGGTCTGCCCGTCGATGGTGGCGTTCAGCGCCAGGATCACCTCGGTGATGCCTTCGGTGGCCACCCGGTCGATCAGCCGCGGAATGCGCAAATCCTCGGGCCCGACCGCGTCCAGCGCCGACAGGGTGCCGCCGAGCACGTGGTAGCGGCCCTTGAACACCAGCGCGCGCTCCATCGCCCAGAGGTCGGAGACATCCTCGACCACGCAAAGTTCGCCGTTGGCGCGCTCCTCATCGGTGCAGAGCGGGCAGATCTCGGCGGTGCCGATGTTGCCGCAGTTGAGACATTCGCGCGCGGTGGCGGCGACTTCGGCCATGGTTTCGGCCAGCGGCGCCAGCAGCAGGCCGCGCTTGCGGATCAGGTGCAGAACCGCGCGGCGTGCCGAACGCGGCCCGAGGCCCGGCAGTTTGGCCATCAGGGCAATCAGGTCTTCGATGTCGCTGGTCGAGTTGCGGATCATGTGCGCGGGCCTTTGTTCTGCCTCTCATATAGGCTGATGCCGCGGGGGGAGCGCAAGGGCACGGCGGCAAAATGTTCGGCTTTTGTTTGCGCCGGGGGCGGGCCGGGGCAGGCCCGGCACGGGCGGGCCGCGGTCACGGAAAAGGCGGCCCCGTCGGGACCGCCCTTTGCAGAGGTATGGCGCCGTGTTCAGAACGGCAGCTTGATGTCCTTGGGCAGGCCCATGCTTTCGGTCAGCTTGGCCATTTCTTCCTTGGCCTTCTCCGCGGCCTTGGCTTGGGCGTCCTTGATCGCGGCCAGGATCAGGTCCTCGACCACTTCCTTGTCGTCGCCGTTGAAGATCGAGGGGTCGATGTCCAGCCCCTTGAGGTCGCCCTTGGCAGAGGCCGTGGCCTTGACCAGACCCGCGCCGGCCTCGCCGGTGACCATGAGGTTATGCAGCTCTTCCTGCATCTCGGTCATCTTGGTTTGCAGTTCCTGAGCCGATTTCATCATCTTGGCCATGTCGCCAAGACCGCCGAGGCCTTTGAGCATGTGATCTCTCCTGAGAATTCCGGTTTGCCCCGCTAGATACGGGGGCAGGGGCCATGAAACAAGGGGCAGCTTCGCCGCGCTGCCGCGGTCAGCCTTCCTCGAAGGGGTCCCACTCGTCCTCGACCTCGGGCAGGGCTTCGGCGGCCACTTCGGCGGCAAGCTCCTCGGGGGTGCGGATGCGGGTGATCTTGGCCTTCGGGAAGCTTTCCAGCACCGCCTGCACCAGCGGGTGTTCGCTGGCCTTGGCGCGCAGGGCGTTTTCGGCGGCATTCTCGCGCTCGCTGATGGTTTCACCGCCGCCCTCGCTGACGATCGAGAAGAACCAGTTGTAATGGGTCCAGGCCTTCAGCTGCTCGCTGAGGCGCTTGGTCAGGTCGCGCGGTGCATCCTCGGTGAGCTGGAAGGTGATGCGACCGGGCTGATAGGCCACCAGCCGCACGTAGCTTTTGACATATTCCAGCAGCAGGCCGTCGCGGCGGCTGCGGATCAGCTCGACGACATGTTCAAACGTCGGATAGCGGGCCAGAGCGGCATCAACCTGTGGCGCCAAAGCGGCCATGGTGCCGCCGCCGCCATGGGCCATCGGCCCGCCGCCCGGACCGCCCGGACCGGGCTCCGGCTGGCCATAGCCGACCGGGGCGCCCGAGACCGGTGCCCCCGGGGCGCTGCCCATGCCACCCATACCGGCCATCGCGCCACCGCCGGGGCCATTCGGCGGCAGGGGCGGCGGGGTGGCATCTTTCAGCTTGCGCACCAGTTCCTCGGGGGTGGGCAGGTCGGCCACATGGGTCATGCGGATCACCGCCATCTCGGCGGCCATCATCGCGTTGGGGGCGGCGGCCACTTCCTCCAGCGCCTTCAGCAGCAATTGCCACATCCGGCTGAGCACCCGCATGTGCAGGGTTTCGGCCATCGCCAGGCCGCGGGCGCGCTCGTCCGGGCTGACGGTGGGGTCCTCGGCGGCGTCGGGGGTGATCTTGACGACCGAAACCCAGTGGGTGATCTCGGCCAGGTCGCGCAGCACCGCCAGGGGATCGGCGCCTTCGGCATATTGCGCGCTGAGCTCGGTGAGGGCGCCTGCGGCGTCGCCGCGCAGGATCATGTCCATCAGGTCCAGCACCCGGCCGCGGTCGGCCAGGCCCAGCATGGCGCGGACCTGATCGGCGGTGGTCTCGCCCGCCCCGTGGGAGATCGCCTGGTCCAAGAGAGAGGTCGCATCGCGGGCCGAGCCTTCGGCGGCGCGGGTGATCAGCGCCAGCGCGTCATCGGCAATCTCGGCCCCTTCGGCGGTGGCGATCCTGCGCAACAGCGAGATCATCACCTCCGGCTCGATGCGGCGCAGATCAAAGCGCTGGCAGCGCGACAGAACGGTGACCGGCACCTTGCGGATCTCGGTGGTGGCAAAGATGAACTTCACATGCGCCGGCGGCTCCTCCAGCGTCTTCAACAGCGCGTTGAAGGCGGAGGTCGACAGCATGTGGACCTCGTCGATGATGTAGATCTTGTAGCGCGCGGAGGCGGCGCGGTACTGCACCGAGTCGATGATCTCGCGGATGTCGCCGACGCCGGTGCGGGAGGCGGCGTCCATCTCCATCACGTCGACGTGGCGGCCTTCCATGATCGCCACGCAATGTTCGCACTTGCCGCAGGGGTCGGTGGTCGGGCCGCCGGTGCCGTCGACGCCGATGCAGTTCATGCCCTTGGCGATGATCCGCGCGGTGGTGGTCTTCCCGGTGCCGCGGATGCCGGTCATGATGAAGGCCTGGGCGATGCGGTCGGCGGCAAAGGCGTTCTTCAGCGTGCGGACCATGGCGTCCTGGCCGACCAGGTCGGCAAAGGTCTCGGGCCGGTATTTGCGCGCCAGTACCTGGTATTGGGATGGGCCGCTTTCGCTGGGGGTGTCGCTCATGGTGTCTCGTGCCGGATTCGGATTGGTTATGCCGCGTATCGCGCAGGGTATTGGAGCGCGCCCGGTTCGTCCACCGCAGAAGGGCGGCGCGGGGCGGCGGAAAAACCTTTTGGGATTTGCGGCTGGCGCGGCTAGACTCGGTGGTAAGGCCCGGGTGGGATCGGGCGGGGCGCGCGCAGGCAGGGAGGCGCCATGCATTCTGACAAAACCTCTGGGGTGGCGGAGCAGCCGACGCCCGCGCCGATGGCGGCTCACGATCCCGTCAATCTGACCCTTCATGCCCTTTCGGTTGGGGGCGGTCTGCTGGCCCTGTGCAAGCTGCCGGGGAGCGGTGGCGATTATGTCGGTGATCTCGCGCAGATCAACGCGTGGAAGCCGGGGCTGGTGATCTCGATGACAACGGAGGCGGAGCAAGTCGCCGCGGGCGGTGTGCGCCTGGGCGCGGATCTGCAAAGCATGGCCTGTCGCTGGATCCATTTGCCGGTGGCGGACTTCGACACCCCGTCGAGACGGGTGGCCCTGAAATGGCCGACCGCCAGCCGCAAGGCGCGGCGCGCGCTGGCCGGAGGCGGTCGGGTGCTGGTGCATTGCAAGGGCGGCTGCGGGCGCTCTGGCATGGCGGTGCTGCGGCTGATGATCGAAGCCGGAGAGCTGCCGGCGCAGGCGCTGGCGCGACTGCGCAGCTTGCGCCCCTGCGCGGTGGAGACCCAGGCCCAGATGGAATGGGCCTATGCCGGTCGCATGCGGCTGCGGCGCCCCAGCTGAAGACGTGCAGCAGCCGGGGGCGGACCGCCAACGGCGCAGGTCGCGGGCGGGGTAGCGGGGGGGCGGAGGGCGTCAGCCGAGCGAAACCTGCGTTGCGGCTTGTGCGTGGGCGGGGTTCGGGATCGCCTCGATCAGGGCGCAGGGGCGCGCCGTTGCGGTGGTGGCAGCAAAGCCACTGTCGCCGGGGCTGAACATGGCATCGGCAAAACGGTCAAGCCCGGCCCGCGAGGTCTGGGCCTCGACACCGCAGTAGATGCGGATCCTGTCATGGCTGGCGGCGAATTGCGCCGGGCAGGACTTGGGGCAGCCGTCCAGCACGGTGTTGCCGGTGATTTCAAAATCCTCCTGCGTCAGCGGACGCGCCTGCGTCAACGCCGCCGCCAGCCGGGTGATCATGCGTTCCGCTGCCGGGCAGGGACGGCCCAGGTCGGGACAGTCGGTGGCCGTGTAGCCGTGGGTCTGGTCGCTCCAAATCATCAATGCGCCCTCCGCGCGTGGCGGGGCAGAGGGGCAGGGGGAGAAGCGGTGCCAGTCCGCCCGTCGCCGGGCAACCGCAGCCGTCAGACCCTGCCCGGACGCCCCGTCCGGGTTCGAGTTTCACATGTGATGGCAGGTCTCCTGACTTGCGGGTCGATGCTGATCCGGTCCTTCCCGGCCCGAGGGCCAGTGGATTGTCCGGGGTCGCTCGCCGCTTACAGTTGCGGGGGCAGTTGCGGACTTGTCCGGCCTGAGGCCGGACGCACCGCATTCCCTTTTCATCCCGGCCACGATCCGTCGCGGCGCGGGAACCATCCCCTTAGCGGTAGCGGCTGCTGACCCGGCGCGTCAATCGCAAATCCGCATCCGCCACCGGAGGAACGGAGCGTAAGGCGACCGCGCGGCGGCCGCAGGTCTGCCTGCAATGGTCTTGCCACGCGGGCGTCAGCCGGGGTTGTCGGGCGATGCGATCAGGCGGTGCTCTTCAGCCGCGCCTCGGTCAGGCCCGCGTAATCGGCCAGGCGCAGTTTGAAGCGACGGTTGAGGTTGTTGCGCGCCAGTTTCAGAGACTGCAGCAGCAACCGTCCGGTCAGGGTGCTTGCCTCCAGTTTCAGCCAGACCGAGAGGCGGGTGCGCTGGGGGGACAGGGCCACCAGCTCCACCTCCATGCGGCCATCCAGGCCGCTGCCACCGCCGGTGATGGTCATGCCGGTCACCGGCGAATAGTCGGCCAGGACCAGCCGGGCCTGACGCTGCTTGCCGCGGAAGGCAAAATTCAGATCCCAGGTCAGCCCCGCCTCGGGGTGGGCAGGATCGCCGGTGCGCTGCACCTCGATGCTGCGGCGCAGGGCGGAGCGTTCCATCATTTCAAAGTCGGAGATCGCCCCAAAAACGTCCGCAATGGGTGCTTCGATATCTTCGTTGCCTTTGAATTCCATGCTCGCCTGCCTGTCCCGAATGTCTGATGTGCGTGCCTGTTGTACCCCGTGCGGTGACAGGGGGGAGCGTGCCTCTCGCGCTGGACACAAATATGCGCTCTAGTCCAGCGTGTCCGCAAGCCAGTTCTTGAGCAGAAAATGCGCAATTGCGCCTTTTCGGGCCGGTTTGATCAACGGGTGTTCGCCGGCAAAGGCCGCCATCATCTCCTGGCGGCTGACCCAGAGCGCGTCTTCGATCTCGGCCGGGTCGATGGTGATGTCGCGGCTCAGCGCGGTGCCGGCGCAGCCGAACATCAGCGACATCGGAAAGGCCCAGGGCTGGGAGGCAAGGTAGCTGACCGCGCCGACCTCCACGCCGGTCTCCTCCAGCACCTCGCGCCGGACGGCGGCTTCCAGCGTCTCGCCCGGTTCGACAAAACCGGCCAGCAGCGAATACATCCCCTCGGGCCAGCCGGGCGAGCGGCCAAGGAGCACGCTGTCGCCATGGTTGATGAGCATGATGACCACCGGATCGGTGCGCGGGAAATGCGGCGCCTTGCAGGCAGGGCACAGCCGTTGCCAGCCCGCCTGCGCGATGACGCTGGGCGCGCCGCAGCAGGCGCAGAACCCGTGGCTGCGGTGCCAGGCCAGAAGCGCCTTTGCCGTGGCGGCCAATTCGGCTTCCAGCGGCGTGAGCATGGTCATGATGCGGCGCAGTTCGGCGAAGACGTGGCCCTGCGGCAGTTCCGGGTGTTGCTGTTCGCTGGCGTCGCTGAAGGCCTCGAGCGACGCTGCGTCCAGATCCGCGGGCTGCCAGTCGCCAAGGTCGCAGGCAAAGCGCGGTGCGCCTTGCGATGTCAGGCCGAGGAACAGGGCCGTGTCGCGCAGGGGGGTGACAAGCGGGTGATCGGGGGCCGTCAGGGCAAGCCCCTGTGGCGGTGCCTCTGCCTGTGGGCGCCGGGCCAGCGGTTTGCCGCGCCACAGCAGCAGCACGGCTGCATCGGCTGCGCGCCAGGCTGCGTCCAGCGCTGCAGCGTCGGTGCGCAGATGGGCGGCGCGGTTCAGCGCACCGCCACCGAAAGTCACCTGTTCTGCATGTTTCATGGCGGTCTCCCGATGCATCTTGCGGTTTCCTTGCCAGCCCGGTTGGCCGGGAGCCAGCCATGTTGCGCGATCCGGGCTTGCCTGTCACTGCAACGCAACACCGCCCGATCGGAACAAGGCGCGCGCGGGGCAAGAAGGCAGGGTGCAAAATGTCTTTGGCGGCAGAGCATGTCACGGCGGCGCTCAGAAAAATGTCGCAGCACTCAAAAGGTGCCTTTGCAAATCGTTAAAACGCTGATTCAAATGGGGCGGAGAAACACGCGGTAAAGCGTAGCCTACAGAAGCGGACCCTAAGTGCCGACACGGGAGCAGACATGACGGTTGCGGTGGACAAGCCCCCCGCCCGGACCTCCGGGCGGCTGCGCGTGCTCGCCACGACGGATCTGCACTGTCACCTGCTGGGGCACGACTATTATGCCGACCGGGCCGATCCGGCCGTCGGGCTGTCGCGCGTGGCCAGCCTGATCGCCGAGGAGCGCGCCGAAGCCGCGGCGCGCGGCGAGGCCTGTCTGCTGGTCGACAATGGCGACGGTTTCCAGGGCGCGCCGCTCGGCGATATCGAGCCGGGCAGCACCCGGCCGCATCCGCTGGCGGTGGCCTTTGACGTGCTGGGGTATGACGCGGTCGGGCTGGGCAACCACGACTTTGATATCGGGCTGGAGCGGTTGTCGCGGGTGCTGGCAGACGTGCG
Organism: Leisingera sp. XS_AS12; assembly: GCF_041224635.1. Lineage (NCBI taxonomy): Bacteria > Pseudomonadati > Pseudomonadota > Alphaproteobacteria > Rhodobacterales > Roseobacteraceae > Leisingera > Leisingera sp. XS_AS12. The sequence continues at coordinate 88,977 of NZ_JBGFGM010000121.1, read as the reverse complement.
CTGCCCGGTGCTGTGTTCGAACCTGCGGGCGGCCCGGCCCGGGCTGCACCTGCCTTTTGGGGAGGCCGCGATCCTGGAGCGGCAATTGGACAGCTGTCCCGATCTGCCGCCTGTGCGCATCGGGTTGCTGTCGGTGCTGCCACCGCAGACGCTGGTCTGGGGTGGTCGCGGGCTGCAGGGGCAGCTGCGCGCCACCGGGATCGTCGATACCGCGGCCGAGCAGGCCTGGCGCCTGAAGACGGAAGGCTGCGATGTGGTGCTGGCGCTGGCCCATACCGGGCTTGGCGATGACGGCGGAGCGCTTTCGGCGGGCGGCGGCGACAGTACGGAAAATGCGCTGGAGCAGCTGGCGGCCTTGCCGCCGATCGATGCGCTGGTGGGCGGCCATACCCATCTGACGCTGCCGGATCCGGCGCATCCGCTGGACAAGCCGGTGGTGATGCCCGGTGCTCATGGCTCGCACCTGGGCGTGCTCGACCTCGACCTGCGGTACGGGGACGGGGGCTGGCGGCTGGTCTCGGGACAGGCGCGGTTGCGGCCGGTGGCCTGCAAGGGCAATGCCGGCGCGATCCAGTCGCTGGCCGCGGAATCCCCCGAGCTGGTGGCGGCGCTGTCGCAGGACCATCAGCGCACCCAGGAGCGCATGCGGCAGCCTGCCGGTTCCTCGGACGTGGCGATGCATTCCTATTTCACCTTCTTTGCGCCGGACCGCGGTCTGGCGCTGGTCGCGGCGGCGCAGGCAGCGGCGGTTCGGCCGCTGCTGGCGCAAAGTGCCGCGGGAGAGCTGCCGCTGCTGTCAGCGGTGGCACCCTGCAAGTTCGGCGGTCGCGCCGGGCCGCAGTTCTACACCGATATTTCCGCCGGGGACCTGAGCGCCCGCAATATCGCCGATTTGCAGATCTTCCCCAATGAGTTGCGCGTGGTGACCGTGAGCGGCGGCCAGTTGCTGGACTGGTTGGAGATGTCGGCGGGGCTGTTCAACCGGCTGACACCCGGGCGCAGTGGTCAGCTGCTGGCGGATCCGGCCCGCGCGGGGCACAATTTCGACGTGATGTTCGGGTTGCAGTACCGCATCGATCCGTCGCAACCGCCCCGGTTCTCGGCCACCGGAGAGCGCATCAACCCGCAGGCCCGGCGCATTCGCGAGCTGCGGTGGCGCGGTCATCCGGTGGATCCCGAACAGAAGTTCGCGGTTGCCGCCAACAGCTACCGGGTGCGGGGCGGCGGCAGTTTCCGGATGTTGCACGAGGCCGAGGAACTGTCCCTGCCGCCGCTGCTGATCCGGGACGCGGTGCGTGATTACCTGCAGGGGCGGCTGAAGACCGACCCGCTGGAGGCTGCGCCCTACCCGTGGAAGCTGGCGTCCCTGCCGGGCGCGCGCGCAGTTGCGGTGACCGGTCCGGGCGCGGCGCGCCACCTGGCAGAACTGCCTGCCGGTCTGGCGGTGCCACGGGGGTTCAATGAGCAGGGATTCTGGGAACTGGAGCTACATCTCTAGTCCTGTCCGGCGGGTGTGCAGCTGCCCTTGTCATTCCGGATCATGCCCCTTATATCGGGATTCGAGAGGTTGGCGCGGGCAAGCGCCTCGCCAACCTGGTCAGGTCCGGAAGGAAGCAGCCACAACGAGCCCCGCTTGGGTCGATGTCCAGCCTCTCACTTTAACTCCCCCCCTCGAAAAGTATCCGCCCGACATGGGCATGCGACAGTCATTTCGGTGTGCCAGAGCGGCCGCGTCGCTAGAACGGCGGTATGGCCTGCACGAGGTTGCTGCCCGCGCGGACGCAGGCAGGGAGGCTGACTTGAACGGTGTTTGAAGCCGTAGCGCGACCGGGGGCGACTGCCGAAATCGTGGCGTCAGAACCGGCCGTGGTTGGCCGGGTAGACGCCCAGAACCTCGACGTTGGTGGTGAAATACTTCAGCTCATCCATCGCCAGCTGCACATTGGGATCTTCGGGGTGGCCTTCGATATCGGCATAGAACTGGGTCGCCGTGAAGGAGCCGTCGACCATGTAGCTTTCCAGCTTGGTCATGTTGATGCCGTTGGTGGCAAAGCCGCCCATCGCCTTGTAGAGCGCGGCGGGAATATTGCGGACCTGGAACACGAAGCTGGTGATCATGCTGTGGGTGCCGCGACGGCGGTAATCCGGTTCCGGCGCCATGATCAGGAAGCGGGTCGTGTTGTCGCCATTGTCCTCGATGTGGCGCGCCAGCACCTCCAGCCCGTAGATTTCGCCGGCCAGTTCGCTGGCCAGGGCCGCCACGTGCTTGTCGCCGGCTTCGGCCACGTCACGGGCCGCGCGGGCGTTGTCGGGGCTGACCCGGCCCTGGATGCCGTGTTCGCGCAGGAAGGTGCCGCATTGCGGCAGCAGCACCAGGTGCGATTTCGCCTCGCGGATGTCTTCCAGCTTGGCCCCCGGCACGCCCAGCACGTTGATGTGCACCCGCACGAAGGCCTCGTCGATGATGTGCAGCCCGCTGTGGGGCAGCAGGCGGTGAATGTCGGCCACCCGCCCGTAGGTCGAGTTCTCGACCGGCAGCATCGCCTGTTCCGCCTCGCCGCTCTTGACCGCTGCGATGGCGTCTTCAAAGGTGCGGCAGGGCAGCACCTCCATGTCGTGGCGCGCGTTGCGGCAGGCCTCGTGGCTGTAGGAGCCCAGCTCCCCCTGAATGGCGATCTTGCGGGTCATGGGTGTGTTTCCGGTGCAAAACTTCAGCAAATGGGCGTTTCGTCGCGCTGTCTATACCTTGCCACTGGCGAGGGGAAGCCTTAGACACCCCCCCAGACAGCTAAATGGACCCGCGATTCATGTTTGACACAATGACCCTTACCAAAGCGACCGCAGGTTTCTGTGGCGCGTTCCTGGTATTCCTCCTGGGCAAATGGGCCGCAGAAGAACTGTATCACGTGGACAGCCACGGAGAGGCTGCCTACGTGATCGAAGTCGCCTCCGCCGATGACGCGGCCAGCGACGAGCCGGAGGTCAGCTTTGACGAGCTGATGGCCTCGGCTGATGTCGCCAAAGGCGCAAAAGTATTCAAGAAGTGCTCGGCTTGCCACAAGCTGGAAGATGGCGCTAACGCCACGGGTCCCTATCTGTATGGGGTTGTTGGCCGTGATATCGCCTCGGTTTCCGGTTTCGGCTATTCGGGTGCTCTGACCGCTCTGGCGGACAAGGACTGGACGCCGGAAGAGCTGGATGCCTTCCTGGCCAAGCCGTCGGCCTATGCTTCCGGCACCACCATGTCGTTCTCCGGGCTGAAGAAACAGTCGGATCGGGTGAACCTGATCGCCTATCTGGACAGCCTCGACGACTGATCCGTCGCTGTCCCAGCTATCCGAAAAAGCCGCTGCCCCGGGCAGCGGCTTTTTTGCCGTTTGGGCAAGTGTTTGCCGTGTGACCGGGCGCTGGGCGGGGATTGTCCGGATTGTGACGGATGGTGACGGAAATCCTCCAATCTCAACTTGAAAGTGACCGCCGGCGGACATTAGCTTGGGAAGGCAGAAAACTCCGGCGGCAGGCACCGGGCAACAGGAGGTCAAGGCAGATGAAAACGGCTCAGGCTGTGGCGCGGGCACGCGTGAAGGAACGGGCGTATCCGATGCAGACCGCAGTGATGTTCGCGCAGATGTTGGCGCTGTCGCTGATCCTGGCGCTGACGGCGACGTTGGCGCAAGCAGAGGGCACGCCCGAGGCGGAGGCCGCTGACACGGTCATCACCAGCCACGGGTATTCCTATTTCGGCAATCTCGACTACCCGGCCGATTTCGAGCATTTTGCCTATGTGAACCCGGATGCGCCCAAAGGGGGCGAGATTTCGCTCGGGGCATCGGGCACCTTCGATTCGCTCAACCCCTATTCCCGCAAAGGTCGCGCCGGGGCGCTGACCACGATCCAGTATGACAGCCTGCTGGTCAGTTCCGACGACTCCATCGGCCAGTACTACGGCCTGCTGGCCGAGAGCCTGGAGTACGACGAGGGCCGCAACTACGTGATTTTCCACATGCGCCCCGAGGCACGGTTCTGGGACGGCACGCCGGTGACGGCCCATGACGTGGTCTATAGCCACAAGCTGTTCATCACCCAGGGGTTGCCGTCCTATGCGCAGGCGGTGGGCCATATGGTGACCAGCGCCGAGGCGCTCGACGACCTGACGGTGAAATTCACCTTCCACCCCGAGGTCAGCCGCCGCAGCCTGATCGAGACCGTAGGCAATACCACCGTGTTCTCCAAGGCGTGGTTCGAAGAGGACCCGGAAAACCGCCGCCTGGATGAGCCGCGCCTGGAGGTGCCGGTGGGCTCGGGCCCCTACAAGCTGGAGAGCTTCGACGTCAACCGTCGCATCGTCTACACCCGCCGCGATGACTATTGGGCCAAGGATCTGCCGGTGAACCGCGGCCGCTACAACTATGACCGCATCCGGGTGGAGTATTTCGCGGACCAGACCGCCGCGTTCGAGGCCTTCAAGGCGGGCGAATACACCTTCCGCCAGGAAACCGACGCCAAGCGCTGGGCCTCGGGCTATGACTTTCCGAAGCTGGCGGCGGGCAGCGTGGTGATGGATGAAATCCCGGATGGCAGCCCGCCGTCGCCCTCGGGGTTCGTGTTCAACCTGGCCAAGCCGCAGTTTGCCGACAAATCCGTGCGCAAGGCACTGGCGCTGGCGTTCAACTTTGAATGGGTGAATGAATCGCTGCTGTTCGGTCTCAGCACGCAGCGCGACTCCTTTGTCGAAGGCACTCACCTGGAGGCCACCGGCGTGCCCGAAGGCGCGGAACTGGCGTTCCTGCAGAGCCTGGGCGACGTGGTGCCGGCAGAGGTGCTGGAAAATGAAGTGGTCACCACCCATACCTCGAAGCCGGATCGGCTGAATGACCGCCGCAACCTGCGCAAGGCCTCGCAGATGCTGGACGAGGCTGGCTGGCCTGTGGGCGATGGTGCCTTGCGCCGCAATGCCCAGGGGCGGACGCTGAAGGTGAACATTCCCTATCCGTCCAACATGACGGGATCCGTCGCCACCATGATCGAAACCTATGTTCAGAACCTGCAGGCCATCGGCGTCGATGCCACGGCGGAGAAGGTCGATCCCGCGCAGTTCACGCTGCGCAGCCGGGAACGGGATTACGACATGGTCTATACCGACCGGTATGGCGCGTTTCTGACCACCGGTGGCGGTCTGACGCAGATGTATGGCTCCAAGGAGGCGGAGTTCAGCCTGTTCAACCCCGCGGGCCTCGCCAGCCCGCTGGTGGACGCAATCCTCGAGGGGTCCTTCGACACCACCAACCAGGAAGAGCAGGACGCGGCGCTGATGGCGCTGGACCGCGCCTTGCGCTACGAGTTCTTCGTGATCCCCGACGGGTATGTCGCGGAATATTGGACCGCTTACTACGACATGTATGCCTATCCCGAGACGCTGCCGCCCTTCACTTTGGGCTACCTGGACCTGTGGTGGGTGGACCCCGAACGCGAAGCGGCGCTGAAGGCGTCCGGCGCGTTGAGGTAACTCCCCGACATGGCAGCCTATATTCTTCGACGCCTGCTTTTGGTGATCCCGACGCTGTTCGGCATCATGGTGGTGAATTTCGTGCTGGTGCAATTCGTGCCCGGCGGCCCGATCGAGCAGATCATCGCCCAGCAGCAGGGTGCCGGTGACGTGTTCGAGGGCTTTGCCGGTGGCAGCGGCGCCGAGATCGAATCCGGCGGCGCCACGGATCGCTATGCGGGCGCCCAGGGCCTGCCGCCCGAGTTCATCGAGGAGCTGGAGCGCGAATTCGGGTTCGACAAGCCGCCGCTGGAGCGGTTCATCAACATGATGTGGAACTACGTGCAGTTCGATTTCGGCGAGAGCTATTTTCGCAAGATCGGCGTGACCGAGCTGGTGCTGGAGAAAATGCCGGTATCGATCTCGCTTGGCCTGTGGTCGACGCTGATCGCCTATCTGATCTCGATCCCGATGGGCATTCGCAAGGCGCTGACGGATGGCTCGCGGTTCGACACCTGGACCAGCGGCGTGATCATCGCGGCCTATGCGATTCCGTCGTTCCTGTTTGCGATCATGCTCCTGGTGCTGTTTGCCGGTGGCTCCTACTGGCAGATATTCCCGTTGCGCGGGCTGACCTCGGACAACTGGGAGGATCTGAGCCTGTTGGGCAAGGTGGCCGATTATTTCTGGCACATCGCGCTGCCGGTGCTGGCCTCGACCATCGGTGCCTTTGCGACGTTGACGCTGCTGACCAAGAACTCCTTCCTTGATGAGATCAAGAAGCAGTATGTGATGACCGCCCGCGCCAAGGGGCTGAGCGAGAACCGGGTGCTGTACGGCCATGTGTTCCGCAACGCGATGCTGATCGTGATCGCGGGTTTTCCGTCGGTGTTCATTGGCATCTTCTTTTCCGGTTCGTTGATCATCGAGACGATCTTCTCGCTCGACGGTCTGGGGCGGCTGGGGTTCGAGGCCGCGGTGGCGCGGGATTACCCGGTGATCTTCGGCACGCTGTTCATCTTTGGCCTGATGAGCCTGGTGGTCGGGATCATTTCGGACCTGATGTATGTGCTGGTCGATCCGCGCATCGACTTTGAAAAGCGGGAGGGCTGAGCCATGGCACTTTCCCCCCTGAACCAGCGCCGCTGGAACAATTTCCGCAAGAACAAGCGCGCCTACTGGTCGCTGATCATCTTCTCGGTGCTGTTCACGCTGTCGCTGTTTGCCGATTTCCTGGCCAATGAAAAACCGATCCTCGCCAGCTACCGCGGCGAGCTGTACACGCCGATCTTCAAGTTCTACCCGGAGACCGAATTCGGCGGCGATTTCCAGACCGAGGCGCCCTACCGCGACCCGGAGGTGGAATGCCTGATCCGCTCCGGCGGCATCGAGGATTGCTTTGACGATCCCGAGGGCATCCTGGAGCAGATCGATGCGGGCACCTATCAGGCCGATGGGTTCTACGAAGGCTGGACGCTGTGGCCGCCGATCCCCTACAGCTACAACACCTCCGTCGACCGCCCCGGCGCGGCGCCCCTGCCGCCCAACAGCCAGAACTGGCTGGGCACCGACGATACCAAGCGCGACGTGCTGGCGCGGGTGATCCACGGCTTCCGCCTGTCGATCCTGTTCACCCTGATCGTGACCGGCGCGGCGACGGTGCTGGGCATCATCGCAGGTGCGGTGCAGGGCTATTTCGGCGGCTGGCTCGACCTGATCTTCCAGCGCGCGATCGAGATCTGGAGCGCGACGCCGACGCTCTATGTCATCATCATCATGTTCGCGGTGCTGGGGCGCAGTTTCTGGCTCTTGGTGTTCCTGATGGTGCTGTTCGGCTGGACCGCGCTGGTGGGCGTGGTGCGGGCCGAGTTCCTGCGCGCGCGCAACCTGGAATACGTGCGCGCCGCCAAGGCGCTGGGGGTCGGCAACATGACCATCATGTTCCGCCACATGCTGCCCAATGCGATGGTGGCGACGCTGACCATGATGCCCTTCATCGTCACTGGCACGATCTCGTCTTTGGCGGGGCTGGATTTCCTCGGCTTCGGGCTGCCGTCCTCGGCGCCGTCGCTGGGCGAGATGACGTTGCAGGCCAAGCAGAACCTGCAGGCGCCCTGGCTGGCCTTCACCGCCTTCTTCACCTTCGCGATCATGCTGTCGCTGCTGGTGTTCATTTTTGAGGGCGTGCGCGATGCCTTTGATCCGCGGAAGACGTTTTCATGAGGATAATTTCGGAAACAAACGCGAGGGCTGTGCCTGCCTGGGCGGGCGCAAATGCGCCTGCCGAGGGGCAGGCAGGCGCAGCCCGGGCCGCAAACGTCCCGGGCGGAAACTGGGTTACCGGAGACGCAGAATAGATGACCACGACAAACGCTCCCCTTCTGAACGTCCAAAACCTCCGCGTCTCCTTCCGTCAGGACGGCAAGCTGACGGAGGCCGTGCGGGGCGTCTCCTTTTCCGTGGGGCGCGGCGAGACCGTGGCGCTGGTGGGCGAGTCGGGCTCCGGCAAGTCGGTTTCGGCGCTGTCCACCGTGTCGCTGCTGGGTGACAGCGCGATTGTCGAGGGCTCGGTCACCTACGACGGGCACGAGATGGTCGGCGCGGATGAAAAGCACCTGATGCAGGTGCGCGGCAATGACATCAGCTTCATCTTCCAGGAGCCGATGACCTCGCTCAACCCGCTGCACACGATTGAGCGCCAGCTGGCGGAATCGCTGGCACTGCACCAGGGGCTGGCAGGCAAGGCGGCGCGGGCGCGGATTTTGGAGCTGCTGGACAAGGTCGGCATCCGCGATGCGGAAAACCGGCTCAGCGCCTATCCGCACCAGCTGTCCGGCGGCCAGCGGCAGCGGGTGATGATCGCCATGGCGCTGGCCAACAAGCCCGACATCCTGATCGCGGATGAGCCGACAACGGCGCTGGACGTGACCATCCAGGCGCAGATCCTCGACCTGCTGGCGGAGCTGAAGAAAAGCGAGGGCATGGGGCTGTTGTTCATCACCCATGATCTGGCCATCGTGCGCCGCATTGCCGACCGGGTCTGCGTGATGAAGAACGGCGAGATCGTCGAGGAGGGCCCGGCAGCGGAGATCTTTGCCGCGCCCAAGCACCCCTATACGCAGAAATTGCTGGCGGCGGAGCCTTCGGGCCAGCCGAAGCCGGTGGCACCGGACGCGGAGGAGCTGGTCTCGGCTCGCGATCTCAAGGTCTGGTTCCCGATCCAGCGCGGGCTGCTGAAACGCACCGTGGGGCACGTCAAGGCGGTGAACCCGATGTCGCTGCGGGTGCGCGCGGGCGAGACCCTGGGCATCGTCGGCGAGAGTGGTTCGGGCAAGACCACGCTGGCGCTGGCGATCATGCGGCTGATCGCGTCCGAGGGCGCGGTGACCTTCTGCGGCCAGGACCTGCGCAAATGGTCCACCCGTGAGCTGCGCCGTCTGCGCAAGGACATGCAGATCGTGTTCCAGGATCCGTTCGGCTCGCTCAGTCCGCGGATGACCTGCGCGCAGATCATTGCCGAGGGGCTGGCCATCCACAAGGTGGACCAGCACCGCAAGCCGCGCGAGCTGGTGGCGGAGGTGATGCACGAGGTCGGCCTCGACCCGGCGGCGATGGACCGCTACCCGCATGAATTCTCCGGCGGCCAGCGCCAGCGCATCGCGATTGCCCGCGCCATGGTGCTGCGCCCCAAGCTGGTGGTGCTGGACGAGCCCACCTCGGCGCTGGACATGACGGTGCAGGTGCAGATCGTCGAGCTGCTGCGCGATTTGCAGGCGCGGCACGGGCTGGGCTACCTGTTCATCAGCCATGACCTCAACGTGGTGCGGGCGATGTCGCACAGCGTGGTGGTGATGAACCAGGGCGACGTGGTCGAGGCAGGGCCGGCGGCGGAGCTGTTTGCCAATCCGAAGGCCGAGTATACCCGCAAGCTGCTGGCCGCGGCCGGGGGCTGAGGGAGGGGGCTGAGCCGCGCCGACGGGTCAGCTGCGGCAGCAGGGCGCAGCGGGCGACCGGCATTAATCCGGGCCGCCCCGATTGAGCTTTGTGGCTGCTTCCACTAGGTTGTGGCGGACAGGCCAAGGCCTGCCTTGACCCAGATCAAACGGGATCCTCTCATGAATGCGCCTGTCCTGTCCCAGTCCAGATGCGCCGACTGCCCGATCCGCCACCGTGCCGTTTGCGCCCGCTGCGACGCTGATGAGCTGGAGCAGTTGGACGCCATCAAGTACTACCGCAGCTATGAAGCCGGCCAGCCGGTCATTTGGTCCGGTGACCAGATGAGTTTCGTCGGCTCGGTCGTCACCGGTATCGCCTCGCTGACGCAGACGATGGAAGATGGGCGGACCCAGATGGTCGGGCTGCTGCTGCCCAGTGATTTCGTTGGTCGGCCGGGACGCGAGGGCGCCGCCTATGACGTGGTCGCCACCACTGACCTCGTGATGTGCTGTTTCCGCAAGAAGCCCTTTGAGGATCTGATGGAGCGCACCCCGCATATTGCCCACCGGCTGCTGGAGATGACCCTGAACGAGCTGGATGCCGCGCGGGAGTGGATGCTGGTGCTGGGCCGCAAGACCGCCCGGGAGAAGATTGCCAGCCTGCTGGCCATCATCGCCCGTCGCAACGCCGCGTTGACCCCGGGGGACGACACCGACACCGCCGAGTTCGATCTGCCGCTGACCCGCGAGGCGATGGCCGATTATCTCGGCCTGACGCTGGAGACGGTCAGCCGTCAGATGTCGGCGCTGAAGCGCGACGGTGTTATCCAGTTGGCGGGCAAACGCCATGTCACGGTGCCGGACATGACGCGCCTGCTGGACGAGGCGGGCACCGACAGCGAAGACTGATCCCGGATGCCGCCAGGGCGGCCGCATCTGGCTGTGACAGCGCCCCCGCGACCGGGCCTTGTGGTCACGGTTGCGCGGTTTGCGACCGTGATGGGCTGACCGCAGCGAGGGCCTGTGCTCTACTGCCACTTGTGCAACGCTGAGGAGGCCGCAATGGAGTTTGGAAGTCTTATCGGGATGTTGATCGTCGGCGCGCTGGCCGGTTGGCTGTCGGGCAAGATCATGCAGGGGCGCGGGTTCGGCCTGCTGGGCAATATCATCGTCGGCGTGGTTGGCGCGTTTCTGGCCGGTGTCATCTTTCCCGCCCTTGGCTTTGCCGCGGGGGGCGGTTTCTTCTGGTCGCTGGTCCATGCCACGATCGGCGCCGTGATCCTGCTGTTCCTGATCGGTCTGATCCGCAAGGCCAGCTGACCCTTAAGGCGCCCCGTGACAGGGCGCCTTGCTGACCGGCTGGATGCTGGGCGGATTTGAAACCGCCGTGGCGGTCAGTGCGCCATCAGTACCGGCACGCGCGCCTGCTCGAGCATGTTGCGGGTCGCGCCCCCCAGGATCGCCTCGCGAAAGCGCGAGTGCCCGTAAGCGCCCATGACGATGAGGTCGGCGGCGGTGTCGGCGGCGTGGCGGTTCAGCACATCGGACACCCGTGGCAGGGTCTTGCTGAGCACGTCGATTTCGCAGGTGACCCCGTGGCGGGCCAGCATCTGCGCCAGCAGGCCGCCGGGGTCCGACCGTTCGCTGCTGTGCTGGGGCGGGTCGATCACCGCGAGGCGGACGAGATCGGCCTGCCGCAGGAAGGGCAGCGCATGGCGCACGGCTGTCATCGCTTCGAGGCTTTCGTTCCAGGCCACCACGACGGTTCCGGGCCGCCGCAACGATGCCTGCGCATCCGGCACCACCAGCACCGGGGCGCGGCCTTCGAACAGGGCGGCCTCGACGATGGGTTCGGCTTCGGCGCGTTTGCCCTCCCCGTAGGGCTGGCCAAGCACGACCAGATCCGAGAATCGGGCCCGGCGCGCCACATGGCGGCCAAGGTCGGCCATTTGGGCGACGCCCGTGTCGGTGGAAAAGGGCACGGCCGCGGCCTCCAGCGTGGTTATCGCCAGGGCTTCGAGCGCCTTGGCCTCCTCGCTGGCGCGGGCCAGGCTTTCCTGCAACACCAGCGCATTGGCCCCGGCGTAGTAATAGCCGGTCTGGGTGCGATCGACGCCCAGGCACAGCGCCTCTGCGTGGCCTCCAAAGGCGTCGGCCAGCGCGGCCGTTTGGGCCAGCGGTGCCGACGCGCTTTCGGCGGCGGACAAGACGGTTAACACGGATTTGTAGGCCATTTCGCACATCTCCTGACGGGCCGACGCCAGCCGCTGCGAGGGGCCGGGCGCGACATTTCACTGCACCTGTACAAGTGTCACATGTCGCCTTCTGACGTCTTGATGCAGATCAAGGCGGCAAGGATGCGCCTGCGGCATCAAGGGCACGGTCAAAACATGCCTCCGGGGCGCAAGATTCGCGGAGTGCAGGCAAAGGGACGCAAGATGTCTAATTATATCAAGCTGATAGCGCTTGGGTTGGTCACGCTGTTTGCGATGATCGGCACCAACTACGCGCGCGATCTGGCCTATCAGGTGCATGCGGTCATCGTGATGATCGTGGCTGGAGGGCTGTTTCTTTACACGCTGCGCCAGACCGGAGAACCGGTCCCCGCGACGGCGGCGCATCCGCAACACGAGTACTTTGACAGCGTGATCCGCGCTGGCACAATCGCCACCGCCTTCTGGGGCGTGGTGGGCTTCCTGGTCGGCACCTTCATCGCCTTCCAGCTGGCTTTTCCTTCCCTGAACTTCGAGTGGGCCGAGGGGCTGGCGAACTTCGGCCGCCTGCGGCCGCTGCACACTTCGGCGGTGATCTTTGCCTTTGGCGGCAACGCGCTGATCGCCACCTCGTTCTACGTCGTGCAGCGCACCTGCGCGGCGCGGCTGTGGGGCGGCAACCTGGCGTGGTTCGTGTTCTGGGGCTACCAGCTGTTCATCGTGCTGGCGGCGACCGGCTACCTGTTCGGCTCCACCCAGTCCAAGGAATACGCCGAACCGGAATGGCACGTTGACCTGTGGCTGACAATTGTCTGGGTCGCCTATCTCGCGGTCTTTCTGGGCACGGTCATCAAGCGCAAGGAGCCGCATATCTATGTGGCGAACTGGTTCTACCTGGCCTTTATCGTCACCGTTGCCATGCTGCATGTGGTCAACAACATGACCATCCCCGTCTCGATCTGGGGCTCCAAGTCGGTGATCGTCTGGCCGGGCGTGCAGGATGCGATGATCCAGTGGTGGTATGGCCACAACGCGGTGGGCTTCTTCCTGACCGCGGGCTTCCTGGGCATGATGTATTACTTCATTCCCAAGCAGGCCGAGCGTCCCGTCTTCTCCTACAAGCTGTCGATCATCCACTTCTGGGCGTTGATCTTCCTTTATATCTGGGCCGGCCCGCACCACCTGCACTATACCGCGCTGCCGGATTGGGCCTCGACGCTGGGCATGGTGATGTCGGTGATCCTGTGGATGCCCAGCTGGGGTGGCATGATCAACGGGCTGATGACCCTGTCGGGCGCCTGGGACAAGCTGCGCACCGATCCGGTGATCCGGATGATGGTGATTTCTGTCGGCTTCTACGGCATGTCCACCTTTGAGGGGCCGATGATGTCCATCCGCGCGGTGAACTCGCTGTCGCATTACACCGACTGGACCATCGGCCACGTGCATTCCGGTGCGCTCGGCTGGAACGGCATGATCACCTTTGGTGCGCTGTACTACCTGGTGCCGGTGCTGTGGAAGCGCGAGCGGCTGTATTCGCTGTCGCTGGTCAGCTGGCACTTCTGGCTCGCCACCATCGGCATCGTTCTCTACGCCGCGTCGATGTGGGTCACCGGCATCATGGAAGGCCTGATGTGGCGCGAAGTGGACGCCAACGGCTTCCTGGTGAACTCCTTTGCCGACACCGTTGCCGCGAAATTCCCGATGTACGTGGTGCGCGGTCTGGGCGGGGTCATGTTCCTCGCGGGCGCCATCATCATGTGTTACAACCTCTGGATGACCGTCCGGAAGGCACCGGCCAAAGAGGCCAGCCTGACGGCACCGGTCCCGGCTGAATAAGGAGCCAGGAAACCATGTCTATTCTCGACAAACACAAGATCCTCGAGACCAATGCGACCCTGCTTCTGGTGTGCAGTTTCCTGGTCGTCACGATCGGCGGGCTGGTGCAGATCACGCCGCTGTTCTACCTGGAAAACACCATCGAGAAGGTGGAGGGCATGCGCCCTTACACCCCGCTCGAGCTGGCGGGTCGGGAGGTCTACATCCGCGAGGGCTGCTATGTCTGCCACAGCCAGATGATCCGCCCGATGCGCGACGAGGTGGAGCGTTACGGCCACTACTCTCTGGCGGCGGAGTCGATGTATGACCGGCCGTTCCAGTGGGGCTCCAAGCGCACCGGGCCGGACCTTGCCCGCGTTGGCGGGCGCTACTCGGACGAGTGGCACGCCGACCACCTGCGCGACCCGCAGGCGGTGGTGCCGGAGTCGGTGATGCCGAAATACGGTTTCCTCGAGGAGACGCGTATCGATGGCAGATACATCGGCGAGGTGATGGCGACCAACGCCATGCTGGGCACCCCGTACACCGAGGAGATGATCGCGCAGGCGCAGGCCGACTTCCGCGCCCAGGCCGATCCTGACAGTGACTATGACGGGCTGCTCGAACGCTATGGCGAGAGCATCAACGTGCGCAACTTTGACGGCCAACCGGGGGTTTCCGAGGCCGATGCGCTGATCGCCTATCTGCAGATGTTGGGCACGCTGGTCGATTTCTCGACCTTCACCCCGGACGCAAGCCGGTAAAGGGGGCGGAGATGGAGTTCTATACGCTGCTGAGGCAATTCGCAGACAGCTGGATGATGCTGTTCCTGCTGAGCTTTTTCATCGGGGTGGTGATCTGGGCGTTCCGGCCCGGCAGCACCAAGGTCTACCGCGACACCGCCAATATTCCGTTCCGGCATGACGACGCGCCAGCGCCCGCCGGTCCGGCTGACGCCGCTGCCAAGAAGGAGGCAAAGGCATGAGCAAGAAAGCACAGAAATTCGAAGGCGATCCAAATACCACCGGCCATGAATGGGACGGGATCGAGGAATTCGACAACCCGATGCCGCGCTGGTGGCTGTGGACCTTCTATGCCACCATCATCTGGGGGCTGCTCTACACCGTGGCCTATCCGGCCTGGCCGCTGATCAATGGCGCCACGGCCGGTGTGCTGGGCTGGTCGACGCGCGCAGATGTCGCCGCCGAAATCGCCGCGGTCGAGGAAGCCAACGCGCCGATGAATGCGCGGCTGGAAGCGGCCGATCTGACGGCCATCGCCAGCGACAGCGAGCTGGGGCCTTATGCGGTCTCCGCCGGTTCCGCCGTCTTCAAGACCTGGTGCGCGCAGTGTCACGGCTCGGGCGCGGCGGGGGCCAAGGGCTATCCGAACCTGCTTGATGACGACTGGCTGTGGGGCGGGTCCATGGAGGAGATCCATGTGACCGTTGCCCATGGTATCCGCAACGAGGACAGCGACGAGGCGCGCTATTCCGAGATGCCCGCCTTCGGCCGCGACGAACTGCTGGCGAAGGAAGAGATCTCGCAGGTGGTCAATTTCGTCATGTCGCTGTCGGGGGAGCCGCAGGATGTATCCGAGGTTGCTGCCGGGGCAGAGGTCTTTGCGGAGAATTGTGCCTCCTGTCATGGCGCCGACGGCACTGGCGACCGCAGCCAGGGCGCGCCGAACCTGGCGGATGCGATCTGGCTCTATGGTGGCGACTACGCGACCCTGACCGAGACCGTGACAAATTCGCGCTATGGCGTGATGCCGGCCTGGAATACCCGGCTGACCGAGGCGCAGATCCGCGCGGTGTCAGCCTACGTGCATCAGCTGGGCGGCGGCGAGTAGGCCGATCACCGCAATCGTGACAGAAAAGGGCCACCCCGCGCGGGTGGCCCTTTTTCGTGCTGCCCTTGGTGGGCTGAAGCGATCCGCGGATCACCCCATGGAGGTCGCGGTCCCGCGCAGATGCGCGCGTCGGCTGTCGCTCCAGGTGCTCCAGGCGCTGATCCCGCCCCACAGAGCCACGTAGAAGGCGCCGGTGGCCAAAACCAACTCGCCTGGGAAGGGGCCGATGTCGGCACGGTTGACGGCCTGTTCCAGCGAGGTCACGGCGGTGGGATGCACCGCGATCTTGCCGGCATAGGCAAGGGTCTGGATCAGCAGGATCCAGAAGTAGTTGCGCCGGATCCGCCGCCCGATCGCCGTCATCTGGCTGACGTGGTATTCTGGCCGCAGGTAGTCCCGGGCCAAAACGGCCTGCCAGTTCTCCTCCAGATGCAGGTCGCCTTCGGTCAGCATCGGGGCATAGAAATGCGTCTCCATCCAGCGGGCGCGGGCGCGGAACACGTTGAAATAGCGGTAGCGGCGGGCTTCCAGCATCAGGAAGAAGATGATCAGCACCCCGACCAGGATCAGTGGAAGCGGCGAGGCTTCGGGCGAGGAAAAGGAGATCGACAGCGCCACCCCCAGCGTCACCACCGCCCAGTTGGTGGTGGTGTCCAGCCGGGTGCGCCAGATCGTGCTGCGGTAGATTTCGCCCCGGTAGAGATGCGCCAGTGCGCCCACCTCTGCCGCGCTCAGCGGTGCGCGGTGGGTGTCCGGATGCGGTGCCGTTTTTCTTGTGCCCATGATTTGAGCGTAGGTGCCTTGCCCGGGCAGGGCAAGTTTTTACCCGGTTCGGGCAGGCGGTTTGATCAGGATCAAATCGCGCGGGCAGCCGGGGCGGTACAGGTGATCGAGACACCTGATTGCCGCCCCTCCATCCCCCTTCAGGGGTGGCATGTGATCCCGCCCGGCAGACGTGCAGGCCCGGCGGGCGCTGCGCCGGCTTTCCGATCTGTTCGCGCGTTTCTGGGAAAGCCGGCGCTTTTTGCGTTTGCCGCGTGGGGCTTGGAGGGCGCGGCGGCAGTGCGGGACCTGTCGTTGTCGGCTTGGGGCTGGGGTGGCGTGATGCGGGTGGCGGTGAAGAGGCTCTGGGCAAGAATACCGATCATGTGTGGGCCCTCCTTGGGCAGATGGCTGGGTCTTTCGACCGTTGTATCCTTGCGCGGAGGCGCGATTCCTGCCAGTTAAGAAAAATCAGTATCTGTAAGGCTAGCTTACATATGGATTGGAAGGTCATGCCGCCTATGGCGGGGCTGCGCGCGTTCTGTGCCTTTGCCGAAAGCGGCAATCTGGTGCAGGCGGGACAGGCGTTGAATGTCAGCCACGCTGCCATCAGCCAGCAGTTGCGGGCGCTGGAAGCGCATCTGGGGGTCGCGCTGGTGGACCGCTCCGGGCGGTCTCTGGCGCTGACCGCGGAAGGTGAACATCTGGCGCGCGCGCTTCTGCTGGGTTTTGGCGCGATGCAGGCGGCCGTGCAGGAGTTGACCGGTGCGAGCGCCGCGCGGCCCCTGCATGTGACCTGCACCCCCAGTTTCGCGGCGCAATGGCTGGTGCCGCGATTGCCGGGCTTTCAGGGCGAACACCCCGAGGTCGAGCTGATGCTGGACCCGACCGGCACGCTGGTCGAACTGAAGCCGGGCGGCGTCGAGATCGCGTTGCGATACGGTGATGGCCAGTGGCCGGGGCTGGAGGCCGAGTTGCTTCTGGTCTCTCCGATGGTGGTGGTGGCGGCGCCGCAGCTGCTGGCGGGGCGTCGGGTCGACACTGCGGCGGATCTGCTGGACCTGCCTTGGCTCGAAGAGCTGGGCACCAACGAGGCAAGTCGGTGGTTCCGCTCGCAAGGGGTTGAGGACAGTCTGCGTGGCCCGCGCACCCGGTTGCCCGGCAACCTGCTGATGCAGGCCGTCCGGGCCGGGCAGGGGGTGGCGGTCAGCGTGCAGAACTTCGTCGAGGAAGACCTCGCCGAGGGGCGCCTGCTGGCCCTGTTCACCGAAGCGGAGGGCAGCGGCTATCACATCGTCACGCGCCCCGGTGTTCTGCGCCCCGAGGCCCGCGCCTTCATCGCGTGGTTGCGGCGTGAACGGGGGCGGGCGCAATAGCCGCAGGTTAGGGGGAGGCGCTGCGGCATCGTGCCTCTGGCGGCGGGTTGCGCACAGGCATAGGTGGCGGATTGCCTGCGGGACATCAGGTTCGGCGCGAAAACATGATTGTGTGATGCCTTTTTTGATCCACGTCAAAGTTGCCGCTCGCCGCATCTGGGACAAGGGCGCAAGACAGCCATAATCCGGAGTGAGTCCGTGAGCGATTCAGAACCCGCCCCCAGCCTGTATGCCGCACGTGAGCCGATCTTTCCGCGGCGCGTCTCCGGCAAGTTTCGGAACCTGAAGTGGTACATCATGGCGGTGACGCTGGGGATCTACTACCTGACGCCCTGGATCCGCTGGGACCGCGGCCCCAGCCTGCCGGACCAGGCGGTGTTGCTGGATCTGGCCGGGCGGCGGTTCTATTTCTTCTGGATCGAGATCTGGCCGCATGAGTTCTATTTCGTCGCCGGTCTTCTGATCATGGCGGGGCTGGGGCTGTTCCTGTTCACCTCGGCGCTGGGGCGGGTCTGGTGCGGTTATGCCTGCCCGCAGACGGTCTGGACCGACCTGTTCATCCTGGTGGAACGCTGGATCGAGGGCGACCGCAATGCCCGGCTGCGGCTGCACCGCCAGCAGGGCTGGGATCTGCGCAAGGCGCGGCTGCGTCTGACCAAATGGGTGGCGTGGCTGCTGATCGGTCTTGCGACGGGCGGCGCCTGGGTCTTCTACTTTGCCGATGCGCCGACCTTGCTGCGCGATCTGGTGACGCTGAATGCGCACCCCGTGGCCTATACGACGATGACGATCCTGACCTTGACCACGTTCCTCTTTGGCGGTTTCGCGCGCGAGCAGATCTGTATCTACGCCTGCCCCTGGCCGCGCATCCAGGCGGCCATGATGGATGAGGACACCTTGACCGTTGGCTATCGCGACTGGCGCGGTGAGCCGCGCGGCAAGCTGAAGAAGGCACCCGCCGCCGCAGTTCCGGAGCCGCAGGGCGACTGCATCGACTGCATGGCCTGCGTCAACGTCTGCCCGATGGGTATCGACATCCGCGACGGCCAGCAGATGGAATGCATCACCTGCGCGCTGTGCATCGACGCCTGTGACGACGTGATGGCAAAGATCGGCAAACCACGCGGGCTGATCGACTACATGGCGCTGTCCGATGAGGCCGAGGAGCGCGCAGGAAAGCCGCCCAGGAAAGTCTGGACGCATATCCTGCGGCCGCGCACGGTCATGTACACGGCCCTGTGGGGGCTGGTCGGGCTGGGGTTGCTGTTTGCCCTGTTCATCCGCTCCGACATCGAACTGACGGTGGCGCCGGTGCGCAACCCGACGTTTGTCACCCTGTCGGACGGTTCGATCCGCAATACCTACGACGTGCGACTGCGCAACAAGCACGGCGAGGCGCGGCCCTTCGCGCTGTCGATCAAGGGCGGCGAGGGCATGAGGATCGCACTGGAGGGCGTGGAGGGCACCATCGTCGAGGTGCCCGCCGACACCGCGCTGCTGCAACGGGTTTATATCGTCGCCCCGTCACAGGCGCCTGCCTCTGCTGCGGCAACGAGCCCGGTGCGGATCTGGGTCGAGGATCGCGACAGCGGGGAGCGGGCCTACAAGGATACCACTTTCAACGGACGGGGGAACTGAGCCATGGCGAAGCGGACACGGGAATTCACCGGGAAACATGCGCTGATGGTGTTCTGCGGGGCCTTCGCGGTGATCATTGGCGTCAACATTGCGCTGGCGGTAAACGCGGTACAGACCTTTCCGGGGCTGGAGGTGAAGAACTCCTACGTGGCCAGCCAGAAGTTCGACCAGCGCCGCAGCGCGCAGGAGGCGCTGGGCTGGTCGGTCTATGCATCGGCTGCGGGCGACGCGGTGCGGCTGGAGATCACCGATGCAGATGGCCAGCCGGTCGAGGTGGCCAAGCTGACCGCGACGCTGGGCCGGGCGACACATGTGCAGGATGACCAGCAGCCGCAGTTCACCTTTGACGGCACCGCCTATGTGGCCTCGGCCGACCTGGGGCCGGGCAACTGGAACATCCGTATGGTGGCGCGGGCCAGGAACGGCACCGAGTTCACCCAGCGGGTGATCCTGCATGTGAAGGGCTAGGGCCATGACCGTCCAGCCCCGCCCCACGCTCGCCGCCTGCCCGGCCTGCGTTGCCGCCCCGCAGGCCCCCGTCGAAGCCCCCCCGACCGAGGCCCGTCTGGCGCTGTCCCTGCCGGGCATTCATTGCCAGGCCTGCATTTCGACGGTGGAGCGCGCGTTGAACGCCCACCCCGCTGTGCATTCGGCACGGGTGAACCTGACTCTGAAGCGCGCCCTGATCGAGGCCGAGCCCGAGGTGCGCGCGGCCGACCTGATCCCGGTGCTGGCGAAGGTCGGGCATGAGGCGCATGAGTTGGATCTCGCCGCGCTTGCCACCACCGGAAGCGACCGGGCAGGGCGCGATCTGCTGATGCGGCTGGCGGTGGCCTTCTTTGCCTCGATGAACGTGATGCTGCTGTCGATTTCGGTCTGGTCCGGGGCATCGGACGCGACCCGTGATCTGTTCCACTGGATCTCTGCCGCGATTACCTTTCCGGCGGTCATCTTCTCGGCGCAGCCGTTTTTCGTGAACGCCTGGAGTGCCTTGCGGGTGGGGCGGCTGAACATGGACGTGCCGATCGTGCTGGCCCTGGTGCTGGCGCTGGTGACCTCGCTGTGGGAGACCGCGCTGTCGGGTGAGCACGCCTATTTCGACGCGGCGCTGACGCTGACCTTCTTTCTGCTGGCCGGGCGCTATCTGGATTACCGCACCCGCGCGGTGGCGCGCTCTGCGGCGGAGGAACTGGCGGCGCTGGAGGTGCCCCGCGCGCTTCGCCTTGGCGATGGCGGCGCGCAGGAGGTGCCCGTGGCGGAACTGGCGGTCGGCGATCTGATCCTTGTGCGCCCGGGCGGGCGGATGCCGGTGGACGGTGAAATCATCGACGGCCAGTCGGAGCTGGACCGCTCCTTGCTGACGGGCGAGACGCTGCCGGTCTATGCCGCCCCCGGTCTTGCGGTGTCGGCGGGCGAGGTGAACCTGACCGGCCCGCTGACCATCCGCGCGACGGCGGTGGGGGAGGACACCTCGCTGCACCGGATGGCGGATCTGGTGGCCATCGCCGAGTCGGGCCGCTCTCGCTATACCTCGCTGGCGGACAGCGCGGCCAAGCTCTATGCGCCCGGCGTTCATATCCTGTCGGCGCTGGCCTTTGTCGGCTGGTACCTCTGGACCTTTGACATCCGCATGGCGCTGAACATCGCCGCGGCAGTGCTGATCATCACCTGTCCCTGCGCGTTGGGGCTGGCGGTGCCTGCGGTGACCACCGCGGCCTCGGGGCGGCTGTTCAAACGCGGCATGCTGATCAAACACGCCACCGCGTTGGAGCGGCTGGCGGAGGTCGATACCGTTGTCTTTGACAAGACCGGTACGCTGACGGCGGGCACGCCGCAGCTGACCAACCTGCAGGAACATGCCATGGAAGATCTTGCGGTTGCGCTGGCATTGGCCGAGGCCTCGGCGCATCCGCTGTCGGTGGCGCTGGCCCGTGCGGCGCGGGACGCGGGCATTGCCGCGGCCGATGTGCAACAGATTGCCGAGGTGCCCGGCCATGGCACCGAGGGGATGTATCAGGGGCGGGTGGTGCGCTTGGGACGCGCAGCCTGGGTTGGTGCCGTGCAGGGCCGTCAGACGGCGGCCTGGCTGGATGTCGGCACCGGAGAGGCAAAACCGTTTCTGTTCACCGATGCGCTGCGCCCCGGCGCGGCGGAGGCGGTGGCCGCCCTGCGCGCAGCAGGCAAGGAGGTGCTGTTGATCTCGGGCGATACCGTCGGGGCGGTCGAGGAGCTGGCCGCGCGGCTGGGGATTTCCAAATGGGTGGCCGAGGCTCTGCCGGACGAAAAATCCGCCCGCGTTCAGAAGCTGACGAACCGCGGGCACAAGGTGCTGATGGTGGGTGATGGGTTGAATGACACCGCGGCGCTGGCGGCGGCGCATGTGTCGATCTCGCCCGCCTCGGCGCTGGATGCGGCGCGGGTGGCCTCGGATATCGTCCTTTTGGGGCAGGATCTGACGCCCATCGCCGAGGCCTGCAGCGTGGCGCAGAAGGCGACCCGCCGCATCCGCGAGAATTTCCGCATTGCCACGCTGTACAACGTGGTCGCCGTGCCGCTGGCGGTTGCCGGTCTTGCGACGCCCCTGATCGCGGCCCTGGCCATGTCTACGTCTTCGATAACGGTGTCGCTGAACGCCCTGCGCCTACGCTAGGCGCGGCCAAACAGGAGCTGAGCCTCATATGAGTGTGCTTGCCTATCTGATCCCGATTTCGCTGTTTCTCGGCTCGGTGGGGTTGATCGCCTTTGTCTATACGGTGCGCAGCAATCAGTATGACGACCCCGAGGGGGACTCGCGCCGGATCCTGAACGACGACTGGGACGACAAGCCTCGCCCGGACTGACCGCGCCACGCCCAAGCCTTTCGGCAGCGCCCCCTTGTGAGAGGCCACTCGGCACCGGCGGGCGGTTCGCCGCGGTGGCGCGGAGACCGGGAACGACCGGCCTCTCGCCCGATGATCCGCTCAGGACTTTTCTTGCTGGGCCGCCTCTGCCAGCACGTCGCGCAGTTCGTCTTCATTGCGATAGCCGATCAGGATTCCCACCTTTGCCTCTCCCAGGCTTGCATTCCGCCCCGCGATCACCGCGTCGGAAATCGTGGTGCGCTGAGAGGTGCGCCGGGTCCAGTCGAAGAACAACCTCTCCATCCGGGCGATTTCGTCAGCGTGGGCCGGACCGGCCCCAAGATCCTTCAGTTCGTCAGGATCGGTTTCGAGATCAAAGAGCATCGGCCGGAACCCTTCGGCAAAGATGTATTTCCACCGACCGTCGAACAGCATGGTCAGCTTGGCATCCTTGACCGCGACGCCGAGACGCTTGCGGACATCGCGCATCGAATAGTCGTATTCCGAAACCGCGACCTCGCGGACCTTCTCGGCCTGTCCATGCAGGATCGGAGAAAGCGACCGCCCCTCTATGATGTGGGGCACCTGTTCGCCGCCGAAATAGTCGAGGATCGTGGGCACCACGTCGATCGCTTCGACAAGCGCCGCGGAGCGCAGGCCGCGGGTGGCGTCGGCCTGCGGGCGGGGGTCGACCACGATCAACGGGATGCGGGCGGATGCATCGTGGAACAGCTCCTTCTCGCCCATCCAGTGATCGCCGAGGTAATCGCCGTGGTCGGAGGTGAAGACGATCATCGTGTCGTCGGTCAGGCGCTGCTCATCAAGGAAGGCCATCAATCGCCCGATCTGGTCGTCGAGTTGCTTGATCAGCCCCATATAGGCGGTCAGGACGCGGGTGCGCGTGCCCTCGTCGGTGAAGGCGCGGGAGACGCGCTCTTCCATGAAAGCGCCGAACACCGGGTGCGGATCAGCGCGCTCTGCTTCGTCGCGCACCGGTGGCAGATGCGTTTCGGGGCCGAACATGTCGTGGTAGGGCGCTGGCACGATATAGGGCCAATGCGGCTTGATGTAGCTCAGGTGCAGGCACCAGGGCGTGTCACCTGCCTCGCGGATGAAATCCATCGCCCGGCTGGTGGTGTAGGGGGTTTCACTGTCCTCTTCGGCGACGCGGGCCGGTTTGTCGGCATGGTCGAGAAACCAGCCGCTGAGAATGTTGCCGTCGGCATCCTCGGCGCTGTTGGCGACGCTTTGCCAGGGGTTTTCATCGGGCCAGCCGCGCTGCTTCATATGCTGGTCATAGGCCGGGTTTCGGGGGTAGCGCGGGCCATCCGGGTGCAGCCCGTCGTCGCGCTCGTAGGGCTCAAAGCCGCATTCCGCAACACGCACCCCGATTTCGCTGTCGGGGGCCAGGCCCAGCCGCCGCATGCCTTCGACATCCGCGGTCATGTGGGTCTTGCCGACAAGCGCAGTGCGCACACCCAGCGGGCGCAGGTGGTCGCCCAGCGTCATTTCACCCACTTTCAGCGGAATGTTGTTCCAGGTGGACCCGTGCGAGCTGACATAGCGTCCGGTGTAAAACGACATGCGCGACGGCCCGCAGATCGGTGATTGCACATAGGCCCGGTCGAACAGAACGCCTTTTTCGGCGAGCCGGTCGATATTCGGGGTGGGCAGGTGGGGATGACCGGTGCAGGACAGATAGTCCCAGCGCAGCTGGTCGCACATGATGAAGAGAACGTTTCGAGGCATGGTGACAGCTCACTTTCAGGCAGGCGAGGCGCGCAGCGCGCGCGCCCCGTGACGTTGGGGTCAGGCGCGGGCAATCTCGGGGATAGTTACGCCCAGATCCTCAATCACACGGCGTGCCCGATCGGTGTTCCGACACCGGGGGCAGCGCCGCCGTTGCGCCTCGCTGAAAAGGTATTGAACAGGTTCACTGTTGTCGAATAGGTGTTTCACCAGGTGGAACGCAGCATGATGAAACTGAACCGCTCGATTGACAGGGGGCTGACCGTGCTGGAGACGGTCCAGCGCTGCGGCACCTGCTCTCTGGCAGAGCTGGCCGACCGCACCTCATTACCCAAGGCAACCCTGCTGAGGATCTGTGCCACGCTGGAGGCGCGCCGCTGGCTGGCCCGCCGCAGCAGTGACGGCAGATACCAGGTTGGCTCGGCTTTCCCGCAGGAAGCGCGGGCCGAGGGATACGCGGATTTGATGGTGGCTGTCGGCAAGGAAGAAGTGCTGGCGGTCAGTCGGGACACCGGGCTGGCCGTCGATCTGGCCGTGGCCGTTGGTGGCGGCAGGATCGAGATCGTCGACACCTCACGGAACTTCAATGTGCATGGGGTGCACCCTGACACGGTGGGCTATCGCCCGTCGCCGGTTCTCTCCGCGCTGGGCACGGCCTATCTGTCCGCGCTGTCAGGGGAGGACCGGGTGGTTGCCTTGCGGGAGCTGTTCGGGCGCCTGCCCCGCGAGGACGCGGAGGCCTTTCCCCGCCTTGCGCAAATCCTTGGCCAGATTGCCGAGCGGGGTTATGCAGTGCGCCCATCCGGATATTGGGGGCGCGCAGTCGATTACGGCGCGCTGCCGGCTGCAATCGCGGTGCCGGTCATTGCCGGGGCCACGGCCATTGGGGCGATGAACCTGGTGTGGAATGCCAGCGACTACAGCGTCGAGGAGGTGGCAGACAAACACCTGGCCCGGCTGAAACTGGCCGCGCACCGCATCGGCACGGCCTTTGCGAGCGCTGGGTAAGGTCTGCACCGCAGGGGAATGCGAGTGCCGTGCCGATCTGACGGCTAGTACAGCCCGGCCTCGCGTGCGGCCAGCGCCGCCTGCGTGCGGTTGGTGACCTCCAGCTTTCGGTAAAGCGTTTTCATGTGCAGCTTTACCGTGGGTTCGGGAATCTCCAGATCCCGGGCAATTTCCTTGTTGGACTTGCCCTCGGTCAGGCCTTTCAGAACCTGACGCTCGCGCGGGGAGAGCTTTTCCGCCAGAGGATGGGTTTCCTCGGTTTCCGTCGCGGTCATGAAATCGATGGGGGCATATTGCTCTCCCATGGCCATGAACTTGACCGCGTTGATCATCGATTTCGCCGACAGGGTCTTGGGGACGAACCCTGCCGCCCCGGCCTCCAGCGCCTGCTCGGCGATCTGGCGGGTTGCGGTGCCGGACATCAGGGCGACCCGTTGCCCATCCTTCAGCTCCATGGCCCGCTTCAACCCGTTCAGCCCGTCCATGCCGGGCATGTTGAGGTCCAGAAGCACAAGGTCGAAAGGGTCCTCGGTCTCGATCAGTTTGCAGGCCTGGTCCAGATCCGCAGCGGTTCTGGTGGTGATGGATCCCTGGCCTTCAAGGAACAGGACAAGTGTATCGCGCAACAGGTCGTGATCGTCGGCAATCAGTACTCTCATCTCAGGCTCCTTGCTCTCGCCCTACAAGACGTAACCGGTGTTTGCGGCGCTTGCACGGCAAAATTGGCACGTATTCGTCACAGCTTGGCGGGAAATCGGCGGCACGGCAAGCGGGGTATCGGACAGCGGGGCGCGGCTGTGCCTATTCGAAAGGATAGGGGGGTATCCGTCTAACCTTTTGGCCCTGTCCTGCCCACGTGCGATACGTGGGACAGCTCAACCAAGGAAGGTCATGACATGCTTCGCCGCGCGCTCCAGAAGATTGCCATTTCCATGTTGGCCATGCTGCCCTTTGCGGCCGCCAGCCAGGCAGACCCCGCGGGGGAGGTGCTGTTGACCGTAACCGGTCCGATGGCAGACCAGGCGGAGGCCGAGGCGGTGCAGTTTGACCTTGAGATGTTGCAAGAGCTGGGCACCGTCGAATTCGAAACCTCCACCATCTGGACGCAGGGGGTGCAGACATTCGAGGGGGTGCCGCTGAGTGCGTTGGTCGAGAGCCTGGGGATGTCCGGCACCACGCTGAGAGCGACCGCGATCAACGACTATGCGGTCGATATTCCGATCAGCGATGCAGTCGAGGACGGGCCGATCATCGCGTACAAGCTCAACGGTGAGGAAATGTCAGTGCGCGACAAGGGGCCGCTGTGGATTGTTTACCCTTACGACAGCAAAACGGAATATCAATCAGAAGTGGTCTATTCCCGCAGCATCTGGCAGCTGGACCGGATCGAGGTGATCGAATAGCGACACGCGGGGGTGCGGCATCGGTGCCCCTGGCTGCCTGCACTTGAGGAAGATGGCGATGGTCGGCAAAATGCGCAGCATGCTCGGGTTACGGCTCGCAGTCCTGCTCGTGGCCGCCGTAGTGGGGTTGGTGGCAATTGCGCTGCTGGCCTTCAACGTTTCGCGTGATCTGCGACAGCTGAGCTCGGCCAGTTCGGACAATATCCAGTGGACATTGTCCCAGACCGAGGTCGAATTTCTTCACTTCCGGCTGGCCCTGGCGCAGGTCCAGACCAACGAAGTGCCCGATATCCGCAGTCTGCGGCGCAAATTCGATGTTTTCTACAGCCGGATCCGGACGCTGGGACAGGCGTCGATCTATCACGAGCTGCGTCAGGTGGAGGAGTTTGCCCGGCACCTAGCGGCGGTCGGTGACTACCTGGATCGCGCGGTTCCGATCATCGACAGCGATATCACTGCATTTCAGGCCGCACTGCCTGCGTTGCGGGCCGAGACGACGGCTATCCGCCCGAGCGTTCGGCGGTTGTCGGTCTCGGGGCTGAATTTCTTTGCCGAGGATTCCGATTTTCGTCGCAACGCCCTGTCGAACACGTTGAAGCAACTGGCCTGGGCCATTGCCGTGCTGGTTGCGGCGCTGGTGGTTCTGGTGTGCTACCTTGCGGTTCTGAACGCGCAGAACGTTCGGCGGCGGACGCAGGCGATCGAAGCCAGTGAGCGGATGAATATCGTCACGGGCACGTCGCTGGACGCGGTGATCGTGGCCGATACCTGGGGGCGGATCCTGGATTTCAACGCCGCCGCCGAGCAGATATTCGGCCATTCCGCCGATGCGGCGATCGGTCAGGACCTCGGGAAGCTGATCGTCCCGGAGCAGTACCGGGCCGCGCATGAGGCAGGGATGGCCCGGCTTCGGGAGCGCGGGGAGAAACGCGTCGTCGGCAGTGGCCGGTTCAAACTGGAAGCCCTGCGCGCAAACGGGGACGTGTTTCCGGTCGAACTGGCGATCCAGTCCGCCGACACCAAGGACGGGGAGATTTTCATTGCCTTCCTGCGGGACATTTCCAGCCAGGTGCAGGCCGAGGCAGAGCTGGTGCTGGCGCGCGACAGGGCGATGGCGGGCGAAAAGGCGAAGACCGATTTCCTCGCGACCATGAGCCATGAGATCCGCACGCCGCTGAACGGGCTTCTGGGCAACCTTTCGCTGCTCGAGGACACGCCGCTGAGCGACAAGCAGGCGCGCTACGTTCGAAACATGCATATCTCGGGCAAGCTGCTGAAAAACCATGTGTCCGACGTGTTGGATATTACCAAATTCGATGCCGGAAAACTCCTGCTGCACCCGGCGGACATGAACGTCAGCACGCTTTTGCAGGACATTATCGACAGCCAAGGCGGCGCCGCCGAGGGGCACGGAACCAGTCTGGACTGGGCATGGGAGGGGGCGCCGGTGCATTGGATCCATGCAGACCGGGACCGTTTGCAGCACATCCTGATGAATATCGTGGGCAATGCCGTCAAATTCACGAAGAACGGCAGTATCCGGATCACGGCCAAGGCGGACCCTGGCCCGGATGACACCATGAAGCTGCGGATTTCGGTGCGCGATACCGGCATTGGCATCGACCCGGAGCTGCTGCCAAGGATCTTTGACGACTTCACCACCGGTGACACCTCCTATGATCGGGACGTGGGCGGCACCGGCCTTGGGCTGGGCATTGCGCAGCGGTTCATCAAGGCGCTGGGGGGCAGTATCTCCGTCGACAGCAATCCGGGCGCTGGCAGTGTCTTCCACATCGATCTGCCGGTCCAACCCATCGCGGAACCCATCGCGGACCGGCATGCGCAGTCTTCTGGCCACGGCGCGCGGAAGGCCCATGTCCTGTTGGTGGAGGACAACGAGATCAACCGTGTGGTGGCGCGTGAAATGCTGATGGCGCAGGGCCACTCGGTGACCGAGGCCCACAACGGGCGGGAGGCGGTGGACCTTGCGGAAGACACCGCGTTCGACATCATCCTCATGGATATCAGCATGCCGGTGATGGATGGGCGCAGCGCCGCAAGGGCGATCCGCGCAGGGACCGGGGCTTCGGCGCAGGTGCCGATCATCGCGGTGACTGCAAACGCCATGGCCTCGGAACAGGAGGCCTTCATGGCCGACGGGATGAACGGGGTTCTGACCAAGCCCCTGACGCGGGACGGTCTGTTGCAGCTGGTGGCCGATCATGTACCGGCATCTCCGCAAGAATCTGCGCCGGAAAGCCCGCGCTCCCAGTACCTTGATGATCTTGCCGAAGCCGTCGGGAGTGAGGCGCTGCAAACCTTACTGAACCGATTCACGACGGAGCTGGATGCCTTTCTGGAGAACCTGGACGCCGGGCAGGATCCGGTTGCCGCGGAAACCGCGGTGGAGGCCCATCGGATCGCCGGAAGCGCCGCGACCTTCGGGCTTGCGGAAGTGCGCGAAGCGCTGGTGGGCCTGGAACAGGCCGCGCAGGAGCAGGATGTGGCGGCGGCAGAGGCGGCCATCCGGTCCCTGCGGGAGATCTGGGCCAGCGGCAAGCCGACGCTCAGCCTCACCTGACACAGCGGTCCAGGGATTGGAGCGTCTGACGTCGCCCGACATGCCGGATGGTTTGAGGGCCGGGCCTGGTTCCGGGGCGCGTGTTCCGAACGGCTCAGTCGAGAAACAGCCCGAAATAGTCCTGCGCCTCGGACAGTTTGCGCACGCGTTGGCCGGCCGCTTCGCCCAGTTCCGTGCTGACATCCTGTAGCAGCAAGTTCAGCCCAGTGGTGATGCCTTGGGGCATGGCCAGAAAGAAGTGAGTCTCGGCGGGATAGCGCAGCACATAGGGGGTGATGCCGCTGGCCCAATCGCAGAATTCATCTGCGAGGATCACGACCTCGATGCCGCGCTCCTTGGCCAGCTGTGCAAGCTGCGGACCATGGGCACCATAGCGGTAGATGTCCATGATGATGAGAACAACCCGTTCGCCCGGCTCTGGCAGAAGCCCGGCATAGACGCCGTCGATTCCATCCACGATGTGAACCCGGTCACGCAGGTACGACAGGCGGCGACAGAACCCGTCGGCCAGATAGTACATGGTCTGAAAACCCGTCACATGCACCGCGTCGCAGGTGCCGACGAGTGCCACGATCTCCTGCCATAGGGGCGTGCTTCTGAACTTGAAAGCCGCCTCGATCGAGGCGCGGCCCAGTTCGATGTAGCGGGCATCATCCGAGGTCTGACGCTGCGAGAAACTGTCCTGGAAGCGTTGGTCGACGCGGTCATTCCCGGGGCCATAGCTGCTGCGGATCGCCTTGCTGCGTGCATCCGCGGTGTCGTCGAAACCGAGCTTTCGGAAGAAGCGGGTCAGCGTCATGGGACTGAGGTCCAGCTTTTTCGCGATATCGGCGTTCTTTTCCACGATCACCGCATCGGGCCGGGCCAGAAAGTAGGCCGCGATGCGCCGTTCCTTTTGGGTCAGCTTTGATTCCGCGGCAGCGATAGCGGCGGCCAAGAGGTCTCGGTCTTGCGGCATTTTACGCTCCCATCTCTGCTGTCATACGCGGCGCAGTTCCTAATTATTGAACACAATCAAAATAGTTATGCAAAATGTTAGTCCAAAATCTATAACATAGCAAATGTTTACTTGATAACAAAATCGGCTTTCGCTATCAGATTCGCCAGTGTGCTGCGGCGTCTCGTCTGACCCAAGGGTCTCTCGCGGGGGACCTGGTCTGCGCGATTTTTCCGCCGTGGCCTGCACCAAGAAAACGCTTATTCAACGGGAAGGATCGCTTCATGAAAAACAAGATTTTGGCCGCCGCCGCGCTGCTGATGTCCACTGCCCTGGCCGTGCAGGCAGAGCCCATCAAGCTGGGCTACAACGGTGCTCCGGACGCAAAGAAGAACGCGGTGCATTACTTCGCGGAAACGCTGGAAGCGATCGTCGAGGAAAAGACCGACATCGAGATCGAGCTTTATCCAAATTCGCAGCTGGGCAGCGAACAGGAGCGGATGGAAAATACCCTGGCGACACCATCGCTGAACGTGGCGAGCTTTGCCGGTCTGTCGCCGGTGGTGCCGGAGAGCTTTGTCTCCAACACGCCCTTCATGTTTACCTCGCCCGAGGAAGCGCGCCGTTTCTTTGACGAAGGCAAATACTGGTCCATGGTCGAGGATGCCTTCCGCGAGCGCACCGGCGGCTCGGAAATTCTCGCCGTGGTCGAAGAGGGCGGTTTCCTGGCCTTCACCAGCACCGACAAGCCGATCCATTCGCCTGCGGATTTCGAGGGCATGAAGTTCCGCGCGATGGATCCCTCGCAGGTGGCCCTGTACGAGGCGATGGGCGCGTCCGGCACGCCGATCCCGTGGACCGAGGTCTATTCCGCGCTGCAGACCGGCGTCGTCGAAGGCCAGATGAACCCGCCGCTGTACATCATCCTCGGCTCGCTGAACGAGGTGCAGAAATACATGACGCGGGCAAACGTGCAGTATTCCATGCAGTTCCTGGTGGCCAACGGCGAATGGCTGGCCTCCCTGTCCGACGAGGACCGCAAGGTGCTGGAGGAGGCCGTGGCCGAAGCCAACGCCAAGACCCGCGAAAAGGTTCAGTCCTCGGTTGAGGAGCGCGTGACCTGGCTGGCGGAGAATGGCATGGAGGTCATCACCCCGACCGCCGAGCAGATGGCCGAATTCCAGAAGATCGGCCAGCCGAGCTTCATCGAATGGCTGGGCACCCAGAGCATCGACCAGAGCTTCATAGACGCGGCCTTTGCCGATCTGGGCAAGTCCGATCTGCTCAAGTAATGCTTGCGCTTGCGCAAAAATGGCTGGCACGCCTCACCATGGGCGTGTCGGCTTTGCTGATCGCCTGGGTGGCGCTGTTCATCCTCTACGGGGTGGGCGCGCGGTACATCTTGGGTTCGTCGCCGATCTGGTTTGATGAGCTGGCCCGCTACAGCATCATTGCGGCGGCGATGATCGGGGTTGGCGCGGTCTGGGTCGAAGGCGCCCATATGCGGGTGTCCGTGGTCGAGGACCGTGCGCCCGCGGCGCTGCGCCGGGCCATTATCCTGTACCAGTGGCTGTTGACGCTGGGCCTGACCGGGGCGATGGCCTGGTTCTCCTATGAATATGTGGGCAAGGTCGGGTTCTTCAAAACCCAAGGCCTGCAAATCTCGCGCTCGGTGCCGGTGGCCATTCTGCCGGTGGGCTTCGGCCTCTTGTTCCTGATGGTGCTGCTGCACGGCCCCAGGGCGCTGCGCGCACAGACGGTCGAGGACGACGAATGATCTCTGTTATGCTGGCGGTGATGCTGATCAACGTGGTGATCGGCCTGCCGCTGTTCCTCAGCCTCATGGCCACCGCCGTTGTGGGCTTTGCCTTCGTCGGCTTTGATCAGATGAGCCGGATCATGCCGCAGCAGGCGTTCGGCGGCATCGACGCCTTTTCGCTGATGGCGATCCCGCTGTTCATTCTGGCGGGCAACCTGATGAACAATGGCCAGATGACACCGCGGTTGCTGCGGCTGGCTGACCGGCTGGTGGGCCACCTGCGCGGCGGGCTGGGCCATGTGAACGTGGTGGCCAGCGTCTTCTTCGCAGGCATCAATGGCTCTGCTGTGGCGGATACCTCGGCACTGGGGACGCTCCTGGTGCCGGGCATGCGCAAGGCGGGCTTTCCGGGGCCCTATGCCGCCGGGCTGACCGCCGCCAGTTCGCTGATCGGGCCGATCATCCCACCGTCGATTTTCATGATCCTCTATGCCAGCCAGACCGGCACCTCTGTCGGCAGCCTGTTCCTTGGTGGCATTCTGCCGGGGCTGGCGCTGGGGGTGGCCTTCATGGGGATGAATGTCGTCTATGCGCGCGCTTATGGCGTGACCAAGAACGCCGCCCGCGCGCGCCTGATGGAGATCGCCTGCGCCGCCTATGCGGCGCTGCCGGCGCTGATCGCCCCGGTCATCATCGTCGCCGGGATCGTATTCGGCGTGGTGACGCCCACGGAATCCGGTGCGCTGACGGTGGCCTATGTGCTGCTCTGGGGGCTGGCGACCGGCAACCTGAACCTGGCCAGCCTGTGGGCCTCTCTGCGCGACACGGCGGTGCTGACCTCGGCGGTGTTTGTCATCATTGCAATCTCGTCGATCATCTCCTGGCAGCTTGCCTATGCCGATGCGCCAGAGGCCTTTGCCGATCTGCTGGCGCCCTTTGCGCATAGCCCGGCGCTGACGCTGGTCGCGATCTCGCTAGTGACCTTCGTGACCGGCATGTTCATGGAGGAGGTCTCCGCCCTGATGCTGCTGACGCCGATCTTTCTGCCGGTGGCACAGGCGACCGGGATCGATCCGGTGCATCTGGGGATCGTCATCACCCTGAACATCACCATCGCGCTGATCACCCCGCCGATGGGTGCCTGCGTCTTCGTCGCCTCGGCCGTGGGCAAGGTTGATATCGCGCGGTTGTTCGTGGCGATCTGGCCGTTCATCGCGGTGGCGCTTGGCGTGCTGCTGATCATCATCCTAGTGCCGGGCATGACCACCTGGCTGCCTTCGGTTCTGAACTGACATGACTGCAAAGCAGCAAGAGGCGCTGGACTGGAGCGCGGCGGCGCAGATCGTGCCGGGGACCAGTGAGGAGCCGCTGGTCCCGGCGTCGCCCTGCCCGCATTGGATCACCTGGCCGGTCTACTACAAGCAGGGGCTGGCCGGTGCCTTGCCCGAGGTCTGGCTGCGGCAGGGGGTCTATGATCGCCTGCTCCTCGCCGCCCGGGCGCTGCCCGGGGATGTGCAGCTGGTGCTGCTGGACGGCTGGCGCCCGAAGTCGGTGCAGATGCAATTGTTCGAGGACATCCGCCAGCAGGTGGCGCTGGACAACCCCGGCCTCGAGGCTGCGGAGGTCGATCGCATCACCCTGCAGTTCGCGGCGCGGTCCTCGGATGACCGGCAAAGCCCCAGCCCGCATATTACCGGCGGTTCCGTGGATGTTACGCTGGCGGACCGCGAGGGGCGGATGCTGGACATGGGCAGCCGGTTCGACGAACCCAGCGAACGCAGCTGGACCGCCGCGGATGTCGGTGCGGCACAGCGGCAGCGTCGGCGCATGCTGGCAGACGCGATGGGGCAGGCGGGCTTTACCAACCTGCCCAGCGAATGGTGGCATTTCGATTACGGCAACTGGGTCTGGGCCTGGTACAGCGACCAGCCTGCCGCCCTTTATGGTCCGGCGTCACTGGCCTGATGGCCTGACCGTCCGGCTTTTGGTCTGCTGAGTTTTTCGGGCGCCTGCATTGTTGCGGGCGCCCGTTCTTTTGCTCCGGTCTCAGATCCACAAACCGGAGAAGATAACCGCCAGACCTGCAGCGCAGAAGCCGATCGTCGGCAGCGGTTTGCGCGCGCCAATCAGCCCGGTGGAAACCAGGGTCAGCCCGACGGCCATCCGCACGAGGTCGCTCAGCGCCGCCAGTGGCGCGGTTGCAAGGTTCAGAAGGTCCGGATTGGCGACCATCCCCAGCGGGATCAGGTACAGGCCGACCCCCAGCGACATCGCCGTCAGCGCCACTTTCAACCAGCTCTCGCCGATCATGCCCGCCGCGATGAAGACCGCGCCGCAGACCGGCGGGGTGATGGTGGACAGAAGCGCGAACCAGAACACGAAGAGATGCGCCTGTAGCGGCTCCAGCCCCAGCTGGGTCAGCGCAGGACCGGCAACCGACACGCAGATCACATAAGCCGCGGTGGTCGGCACCTCCATGCCCAGCACCAGGCAGGCAATAGCGGTCAGGATCAGCGAGGGCCACAGCAGCCCGCCGGAGCCCTGGATGATCAGCGAGGTGATCTTGACCCCCAGACCGGTGATCGACAGCACTCCGATGATGACCGAGGCGCAGAGGATGATGGCCGCAATCATCGAGACCTGCCGCGCCGCGTTCAGCAGCGCATTCGCGGCGCGCTCGGCGATCTGCTGCTTGTCGAATGTCAGCTGGCCGTTGAACAGCAGCAGGCCCGCACCCGCGATCACCGCCAGCGCGGCGGCGTATTCGGGGGTGAAGCCGATGCCGAACATCGCCCAGAGCAGCACGCTGAAGGGCACCAGGAAGAACAGCGAGGTCACGATCACGTCGCGGCGCTTGGGGCGGTCCTCCTCGGGCACGCCTTTCAGGTCGAACCGGCGGTTGTAGGCGTTGATGCCGACCCAGACGGCCAGGAAATACAGCAGGGCAGGCAGGAACGCCGCCGCCATGATGGAGGTGTAGGGCA
Source organism: Leisingera sp. XS_AS12 (assembly GCF_041224635.1). Classification (NCBI taxonomy): domain Bacteria; kingdom Pseudomonadati; phylum Pseudomonadota; class Alphaproteobacteria; order Rhodobacterales; family Roseobacteraceae; genus Leisingera; species Leisingera sp. XS_AS12. The sequence goes on along the minus strand of NZ_JBGFGM010000121.1, from coordinate 54,638 downwards.
CGCCCGTCAGCTCCACCATCACGAAAGCGCCGGCCCCCATCAGCGGCGGCATGATCTGCCCGCCGGAGGAGGCCACCGCCTCCACCGCTGCCGCAAGGCGCTTGGGGTAGCCCAGCCGTGTCATCGCGGGCATGGTGATCGCCCCGGTCGAGGCCACATTGGCCGAGGCCGAGCCGGAGATCGACCCGAACAGCGCCGAGGAGATAACCGACACCTTGGCCGCACCGCCCTTGAGCCGCCCGGCGGCCGCGCCCGCGACATTCATGAAACCCTGTCCGGCCTCGCCCGCGTTCAGCACCGCGCCGAAGATCACGAAGATCGACACGACGCCCACGGAAACCCCGGTGAGCGAGCCCCAGATGCCGCCCTCGGCAATGGTCAGCGTGCCGAGGAAGCTTTGCAGGGGCGTGCCCGAATGGCCGAATTCGCCGGGGATATGCTGGCCGAACAGCCCGTAGAGCAGCGCCAGAGCCGCCACCACCGGCAGCGGCCAGCCGATGGCGCGGCGGGCGGTTTCCAGCACCACCGCCAGCAGCACCAGCGCGATCACTTCTTGCTGGCGTCCCTCAAGAAACCCGTACTGATCCCCCAGCGCATCCGCGTTCATGGCCACCCAGATCGCCGCCGAACAGCCCAGCACCGCAAGTACAATGCCGGACCACAGTTGCCCGCGGTGCGTGACCCCGTACACCAGCGCGAAGGGCAGGATGAAGGCCATATGCAGCGGACGGCTGACGAGATTCGGCACGATGCCTGCAAAGACCAGCGTCAGGTGGTAGCCGACAAGGGCCGCCGCCAGCAGCAGCCAGAAACCGCCCGCGAGGCGGTGTTTGGAAAGGAGTGTCATCGGGGGGAATTCCAGAAATGAATTGGCCCCGCCCGGCCCAGGACGGGCGCAGCGGGCGGGGCCGGTTCAGGTTGCGGCTTACTTCTGGGCGCCGCTCAGCGCGATGCCGGCCTCTTCGTAATAGCGGATGGCGCCGGGGTGCAGCTTGGTGCTGATATGGGCCATCAGCTCAGGCGTGACGCCGTTCCACCAGGGCGAGACATCGGCCATCTTTGCCTTCTGCTCCCAGAAGGTTCGGGTCAGCGCATAGGCCGTGTCGGCATCCATCTTGGTGGTGGTGAAGGCGGCCACCGGCAGCGAGGTGGTGGTGATGTCCTCATCCTGTCCGGCGTAGGTACCCGCCGGGATCACCAGCGTTGCGCGTTTGGTTTCGGCGATCTCTTCCGCGCTCAGCGACAGCACGGTAACGGGGGTGGAGGCGGCGGCCTCGACCACGTTCGGCGCCGGGAAGGAGCCAGCGGTCACAAAGGCGTCGATCTGGCCGTTTTTCAGCGCCGCGACCGCGTTGGACAGTTCCGCCTCTGCGATCTTGACCGAGTCCGCCAGTCCGAAGAGCGACAGGTATTTCTCGCCTTCGCGTGCGCCGAAGGAGCCCTTGCCGAGCAGGATCGTCTTGCCTTCCAGATCCTTCAGGGTGCCGGTGCCATCCTGGCCCGCCATCACGAAATGCATCGTCAGCGAGGGGATCGGGAACAGGGCGCGGATCTCGTCGAATTGCGGCGCGCTGCGGTCCTTGAACGGGCCCTTGCCCTCCTGCGCGAGGCCGATCAGCGCAGGCGGCGTGGTGAACACATAATCACCGCCGCGGGCGCGTACTTCCATCACGTTCTGGGTCGAGCCCTGGCTTTCCTCGACGGTGACGATGATATCGCCGTTGGTGCCGGCTTTCATCGCTTCGGCCAGCTCCACGCCCATCTGATAATAGGAAGAGCCACTCTTGGCGGATTTGTAGGTGACGCGCGTTTCCGCCGCGGCGCCCTGGGCCATCAGCAGGCCCGCGGCCAGCGCGGCGCCGACAATGCGTTGAAACTTGGACATGGTGGTTCTCTCCCTTGCAGATCCGGTGACTTCCTTGCTGCTGTAAATGACGCCGCGCGGCTCCCCGCGTCAACCGCAAGAGCGCTGTGGAGGCTGGCAAATCGCCCCCTTTACAGGGGGCACTCACGGGTGCGCAGGGCGGCAGGTGTTTTTGTGCGCGATGCGCGCGAATGGCGGGCCGGAAGGGCGCGTTGCCAACCAAAAAATGGGGCCGCGTGCGGCCCCATCTATCTGGTTTCGCCTCTGCCGAGGACTGAGGGGTCAGGCCACCCGGTTTACAGAAGCCTGCAGCAGCTGGCTGGTGTAGTCGTGTTGGGTGCGGCCTGCGCGCATGTCCTCGATGCTGATGATCTCGACGATCTCGCCGTTGCGCATCACCGCCGCCTGATCGCACATATGCGCAACCACGGCGAGGTCGTGCGACACCATCACATAGGTCAGCCCGTGTTCGGCGCGCAGATCGCTGAGCAGGTTCAGGATCTCGGCCTGCACCGACACGTCCAGAGCTGAGGTGGGTTCATCCAGCAGCAGGATCTGCGGCTCCGACGCCAGTGCGCGCGCGATGGCCACCCGCTGGCGCTGGCCGCCGGACAGCTGGTGCGGATAGCGGAAGCGGAACGCCGGGCCGAGGCCCACGTCCTGCAACAGCCGTTCGATCCGGCTGTTGATGTCGCTGAATCCATGCAGTTGCAGCGTCTCGGTCAGCACCTGGTCCACCGACTGGCGCGGATGCAGCGAGGCATAGGGATCCTGGAACACCATCTGCACGGTCTTGTAGAAAGTCCGGTCGCGTTTGTGGCCCAGTTCCTTGCCCGCGACGCTCATGTGGCCCTCCCACTGCGGGGCGAGGCCGGTCAGCGCCTTCAGGATGGTAGACTTGCCAGAGCCGCTTTCCCCCACCAGGCCAAAGCTTGCGCCCTTGTTGACCGTGAAGCTGGCGGATTTCACCGCCTGGAACAGGTCGTGGTGGTCGCCGAAATAAACGCTGAGGTCGTTGATCTCCAAAGCCGCAGTCATGTGCTGGCCTCCACGCTGGGGGCGTCGCGCCAGGCCGGGTCTCGGTTCAGCACCTCGAGCCGTTTGCGCGGCGCATCAAATTGCGGCAGGGAGCCGAGCAGCCCCTGCGTGTAGGGGTGCCTGGCCTCATGCAGCTTGTCCGCATCGCAGACCTCGACCACGCGACCGGCATACATGATCAGCACCCGGTCGCAGAACTGCGACACCAGGTTCAGATCGTGGCTGATGAAGATCAGCCCCATGCCGCGGTCCTTGACCAGCTTGTCCATGATCGACAGCACCTGCCCCTGTACGGACACGTCCAGCGCCGAGGTGGGCTCATCCGCGATCAGGATTTCCGGGTTCGGGATCAGCATCATGGCGATCATGATCCGCTGGCCCATGCCGCCGGACATCTCGTGCGGGTAGGCTTTCATCACCCGCTCGGGGTCGCGGATCGATACCGCCTCCAGCATCTCCAGCGCCTTGGCACGGGCCGCGGCCTTGCTGGCGCGGTTGTGCAGGCGGTAGGCCTCGATGATCTGATCACCGATGGTCATCACCGGGTTGAGCGAGAACTTGGGGTCCTGCATCACCATCGAGATCTGCTTGCCGCGTACCTTTCGCATCTGCCGCTCGGACAGAACCAGCAGGTTCTGCCCATGCAGCGAGATGTGATCGGCCTCGATCAGGCCGGGCTTGCGGATCAGTTGCAGGATGGCGCGGCCGGTCATGGATTTGCCGGAGCCGCTTTCCCCGACGATGCCCAGCCGCTCCTTGCCGAGCGAGAAGCTGACCCCGCGCACGGCGTCGAAAATCCCGTTGCGGGTCGGGAATTTCACCCAGAGGTTCTTTACGTCCAGAAGCGTGCTCATGAGGTGCTGTCCTTCGGATCCAGCACGTCGCGCAGCCCGTCACCCAGCAGGTTGAAGGCCAGCGAAACGGCAAAGATGGCAAGTCCGGGCATGGTGGCCACCCACCAATGGTCCAGAATGAAACGGCGCCCCTCGGAGATCATTGCGCCCCATTCCGGGCTGGGCGGCTGCGCGCCAAGGCCAAGGAAGCCGAGCCCCGCGGCGGCGAGGATGATGCCGGCCATGTCCAGTGTCACCCGCACGATCAGCGAGGAGATACAGAGGGGCCAGATGTGCTTGATGATGATGCGCAGCGGTCCCGCGCCCTGCAGTCGGATGGCGCTGATGTAATCCGACGAACGGATGGTCAGCGTCTCGGCCCGCGCCATGCGCGCATAGGGCGGCCAGGCGGTCAGGCTGATCGCCAGGACCGCGTTTTCGATCCCGGCCCCCAGCGCGGCGACAAAGGCCAGCGCCAGCACCAGCCGCGGGAAGGCGAGGAAAATGTCGGTGATGCGCATCAGGACCATATCGGTCACCCCGCCGGCATAGCCGGAAATGGTCCCCACCAGCAGCCCGGCCACCGGCGCGATAAGCGCGACCAGCGCGACGATGTAAAGGGTGATCCGCGCGCCATGGATCAGACGGCTGAGGATATCCCGCCCCAGCGAGTCGGTGCCAAGAACATGCCCCTCGGTGCCCAGCGGCTGCAGCCGGTTGCCAAGATCCTGAACAAAGGGATCATGCGGCGCAATCCAGGGCGCAAGCAGGGCGATCAGCACCAGCGCCAGGATGATGGCAAGGCCAGCCATCGCCATGTGGTTGGATTTCAGCGAGAGCCAGCCCTTGTAGATGGCGGCCCAGCGGGCCTGGCGGCGCGACGTCGGGGTCTCCGACGTGAGCCAGGCGTGCAGTGATGTAGCTTGACTGCTCATTTGGACCTCGGGTCGAAGATTTTATAGAGAAGATCGGAAAAGACGTTGAGGCAGATGAAGACAAGGCCCACCACAACCGTGCCGCCCAGCACCGCGTTCATGTCCGCAGACAGAAGCGCCGTGGTGATATAGCTGCCGATCCCCGGCCAGGAGAAGATGATCTCTGTCAGCACCGAGCCTTCGAGCAGGTTGGCATAGGACAGCGCGATGACGGTGATCAGCTGCACCCGGATGTTTCTGAACGCATGGGTCCAGATCACCGCCCATTCGCTCATGCCCTTGACGCGGGCGGTGGTGACATATTCCGCCGAAAGCTGCTCCAGCATGAACGACCGCGTCATCCGGCTGATATAGGCAAGGCTGTAATAGCCCAGAAGCGAGGCGGGCAGGATGATGTGGGAAAACGCATCCCAAAAGGCGCCCCAGTCGCCGGAGATGAGCGAATCCAGCAGGATCATGCCGGTGACGGAGGGGATCATGTCCTCGTAGAAGATGCCCTGCCGCCCCGGTCCGCCGACCCATCCCAGGATGCCGTAGAACACCAGCAGGCCCATCAGCCCGAGCCAGAAGATCGGCATCGAGTAGCCCACCAGCGCCACAACGCGGGCGATCTGGTCGATCCATGAACCGCGGCGCACCGCTGCCATCACGCCCAGCGGCACCCCCAACACACAGCCAAGGAAGATGCCGATGGTGGCCAGTTCAAAGGTCGCGGGAAAGACGCGGGCGATGTCTTCGGCCACCGGGCGCGCGGTCAGCAGCGAGGTTCCGAAATCGCCGCGCAGCACATCCGCGACATAATAGAAAAATTGCACGATCAGCGGCTTGTCGAGACCCAGCTCGAGGAAGACCGCCTCATATTGCTCCTGGCTCGCGCGTTCGCCGACCACGGCCAGCACCGGGTCAATCGGCATCACCCGCCCGATCAGGAAGGTGACGAACAGAAGACCCAGCATGGTAATCGAAATGGAGAAGAGGGAGACAATCAGCCCTCGCACCCAGTGGGGAAGAGGCAGCCGGGGCTGCCTCTTCACAAAGTTGCGTTGCATTTGCATCTTACTTGGTCACGTCCCAGTAAGCGGCGGCGGTGATCGCACCACCGAGGTTGAGGCCCTCGACATTCTCGGCAATGCCGACCTGCTCTACCTTTTGGAACATGATGGCAAAGGGCGAGGTCTCGCGGAATTCGGCCTGGATTTCCTGATAGAGCTTCGCGCGAGTCTCGGTATCGCCCTCAACGACGGCGGCGGCGGTCTTTTCGGTCAGACCACCGGTGTCCCAGCTGTTGCGCCAGGCCAGAAGGCCGGTGGCGTTGGCCTCGTCGGAATTGTCCGGGTTATAGGCGAAAGTGCCGGCGTTGGTCTGTGGGTCGGGGTAGTCCGGGCCCCAGGCGCCAAGGTAGATGTCCAGTTCGCGGGCGCGGTATTTTCCAAGGATCTGTTTGCCGGTGCCGACTTCCAGGTTCACCTTGATGCCCGCCTGGCCGAAGGTGTTCTGCAATGACTGGGCGATCTCCAGCCGCTCCTGCGCCTCGCGCACGCCGATGGTCAGCTCCATGCCGTCCACGCCGGCCTCTTCCAGCAGCGCCTTGGCCTTGTCCAGATCCAGCGAGAAGGGGTTTTCATCCACGGCGCCGAGGTAGGTCTTGGGCAGGAAGTTCTGGTGCTTTACATAAGCACCCTTGAGGAAGCTGTTTTCCATCCCGTCATAGTCGATCAGGTACTTCAGCGCCTGACGCACCTGCGGTTTGGACAGATCGGGGTGCTTCTGGTTGGCAGAGATATACATCAGGCGGCCGCGCATCTCTTCGAGGATCTCGACACCTTCGGCAGCGCGCACGCCTTCCACGTCAGAGGGGTTCAGGTCACGGGCCACGTCGATGTCGCCGCGTTCCAGCATCAGGCGCTGGGTGGCGGATTCCTGAACGTGCCGCACGATCACGCGCTTCATCGCTGGCGCACCGTCGTAATAGTCCTCGTTGGCGGTCAGGGTGACGCTTTCCTTGGGCTTCCAGCTGGCCAGGCTGTAGGGACCGGAACCGGCCGAGTTTGTGGCGAGCCAGGCATTGCCCATGTCGCCATCGACCTCGTGCTCCATCACCAGTTTCTCGTCGACGATGGCGCCGATGGTGGCGGTCAGGCAGTTCAGCACGAAAGAGGTCGCGTAGCGTTTGTCGGTGGTGATCGACACGGTATTGCCATCGACCACGATGGTTTCATCCACGTTTTCCGGGGTGAAGCCAAACTGGGTGATGATGAAGGACGGGGTCTTGTTCAGCAGCACCGCGCGCTTCAGCGAAAACGCGACGTCCTCGGCGCGCACCGGGTTGCCGGAGTGGAACTTGACGCCCTCGCGCATGGTGAAGGTGATGGTGCGGCCATCCTCGGAGACGGTCCAGCTTTCGGCCAGATCGGGCTGGAAGCCCGCGTCCAGATCGGCCGGGTCAAAATTGACCAGCTTACCGTAGATGTTGCGGATCACGTCGGCACCTGCAAATTCAAAGCTTTGCGCGGGGTCCAGGGTGGTGATGTCGTCAATGCGGTTGGCGATCACCAGCATGTTGTCCGGCGTCGCAGCCAGTGCAGGCATCGCGGTCACGCCCAGGGCAAGCCCCAGTGCGGCGGATCCGAGCAAACGGTTTAATGCGTTCATTTCAATACTCCCTGTTTTGGTTATCTTGTTGGTTTGATGTTGAACCTGCCGACTCGCGGCAGTTGTCCGCCCAGGGGCGGGTCAGCTCCAGGTCTTGTCCAGAACCCGCAGCCAATTCTCGTGGCAAAGCTTGGCCATAAGCGCATCGTCGTATCCATGCGCCCGCATCGCCTGCCGCAGCTTCGGCAGCCCCGCGACGGTGCCGATTTCGGCGGGCACGGTGGCCCCATCGAAATCGGACCCCATGCCGACCCGGTCCTCCCCCAGCACGGCGATCAGGTAATCGAGATGCCGGATCATCTGCTCGATCGGTGTGTCCGCCTCCATTCGTCCGTCCTGACGGAGGAAGGCTACGGCGAAGTTCAGCCCGACCATGCCATCGCTGTCGCGGATCGCGTGCAGCTGGCGGTCGGTCAGGTTGCGGCTGTGCGGGCAGAGGGCATGGGCGTTGGAATGGGTGGCCACCAGCGGCGCATCGCTGTGTTCGGCAACGCTCCAGAAGCCTGCCTCGTTCAGATGCGACAGGTCCACCAAGATCTTCATCTGGTTGCAGGCCTTGACCAGCCGGATGCCATCCTCGGTCAGCCCCGGCCCGGTGTCGCCGGTCGACGGATAGCGGAACGGCACCCCGTGGCCAAAGATCGTCGGGCGGCTCCAGACCGGGCCGAGCGAGCGCAAACCGGCGGCGTAAAGCACTTCCAGCATGTCGAAATCGCGATCAATCGCTTCGGCCCCCTCCATGTGCATGACGGCGGCGAGGGTGCCTTTGGCCATGGTGGTGCGGATGGCATCGGAGCTGCAGCAGATGCGAAGCGCGCCGCTGCGCTCCAGCCGGTGCAGGATTGCGGCCTGCGAGAGCGCGGCTCTTGTGGCGGCTGACGGCTCGACCATCGGGGGCAGGGGCAGGTCATAGCTTTCGGACATCATTTCTGAATCGTCCAGCGCCTTGTCCGGGCTGGGGACATAGATTGCGAAGAACCCGCCGCCAAATCCGCCCGCCCGTGCTTTCACCAGATCGATCTGGTTGCCGCCGTCACCAAGAAACCCGTCTGTTTCGCCGGAGACGTCCCCGTTGTGAATGCGCAGCAGAAGATCATTGTGCCCGTCGAAAATCAGGGGAGCTTGCATCAAATCTATCCATTCCATTCAAACTGTCGGTCGCGCCCTCGGACCGGTGCGGCCCGGTAAAGCGAACAGTCATTCTCTAATTGCGACATAAAGTCTTACGCAGATCGGCAAACGGAGCAAGAGAGAGATGAAACTTGTTAAGTATCGAAAGGGGCGACAGACCAGCGCGAAACGATTTGCCTTGCTCCGGCGCAATACGACACAGGAGCACCGTGTCAGGTGTCATCAGGGCGGGGGGGGGGGGCTTCGCAACAGCCTGTGACGGGGCGAGGTATTCAAGTTTACCCGTATGAGTTCAATATCCGGGCAGGTTGTGGCCGGTGCGTGATCGCACGCCTATCGCGAACGGCCTGCCGGACGTCAGATCCTGCAATTCGCTTGTTTTTCGGTGCGAGAGAATAAATGCGAATTTTGGTGTCTTTTGGGCTTGCGACTCCCTCGCGCTGCGCGTAAACCCCGCCGCAGTGGACCGATAGCTCAGCTGGATAGAGTACTTGACTACGAATCAAGGGGTCGGGGGTTCGAATCCTCCTCGGTCCGCCACTACCTCCCCTCCGAAAATTTAGTGACAGATGCACGCCACGTGCCGTCCGGTGTTCCGGGCATGCGCGTTTGTTGCGCTTTGCAGTGATGCCTTCTGCTGCCGGAAGGGCAGGGGCCTGGGGCTTGGCTACCGCTGGATTTCGCCACATGTGGGATTGACGGTCGGGTAAGCGACTGCTCACGCAGGGTTATTTACCTGCTGCATAGCTCCAATGCCTGCGCTGCATACCCTATGCGATATCGGCATTTCACATAATTTCTTCTGCGCAGTAGCGTGCCGTCATAATCACAGGGAGTATGCCTAATGACGAAACTTGTCAGAAGCCTGGCGGCCGCGGTCGCTGTGGCGGCGATGGTACCTATGGCTTATGCCGAGACCACCGTTCGCGTTGCCTATGACGCGGACCCGGTCTCGCTTGACCCGCACGAGCAGCTGTCTGGCGGTACATTGCAGATGTCGCACATGGTGTTTGATCCGCTGGTGCGCTGGACGCAGGACTTGCAGTTCGAGGCGCGCCTGGCCGAGAGCTGGGAGCAGATCGACGAAACCACCATGCGCTTCAAGCTGCGCGAAGGCGTGACGTTCCACAGCGGCAACACGCTGACGGCCAAGGACGTCGACTGGACCTTTGACCGCCTGAAGCGTAGCGACGACTTCAAGGGTATTTTTGCCCCCTTCACCGACGTGGAAGTGGTCGACGATCTGACTTTCGATCTCAAGACCTCGGAACCCTATCCGCTGGTCCTGCATACCGCGACCTACATCTTCCCGATGGACAGCGCCTTCTACACCGGCACCAGCGAAGACGGCAAAGACAAGTCCGAGCTGGTCAAACATGGCGACAGCTTTGCGTCGCGCAACGTTTCCGGCACCGGTCCGTTCGTGGTTACCGAGCGTGAACAGGGCGTGCGCGTCGTGTTCGAGCGTTTTGACGGTTACTGGGACGCGGATGCGGGGAACGTCGACAAGATCGTGCTGACCCCGATCAAGGAAGACCCGACCCGCGTGGCGGCCCTGCTGTCCGGCGACGTCGACTTCATCGCGCCGGTTCCGCCGACCGACCTCAAGCGGGTTGAAGGGGCCGATGGCGTCGAGCTGATCACCATGCCCGGTACGCGCATCATCACCTTCCAGATGAACCAGGAACGGGTCGAAGCCTTCAAGGACGCGCGCGTGCGCAAGGCGATCGACTACGCCGTCAACAATGCCGGCATCGTTGACCGCATCATGCGTGGCTTCGGAACCGTGGCAGGCCAGGCCAGCCCGGATGGCTACCTGGGCTACAACGAAGCCTATGCTCCGCGCTACGACCTCGAGAAAGCCAAGGCCCTGATGGCCGAGGCAGGCTATGCCGACGGGTTCTCCATCACCATGATGGCGCCGAACAACCGCTACGTGAACGACGACAAGATCGCGCAGGCGGTGGCTTCGATGCTGGCGCAGATCAACATCAAGGTTGACCTGCAGACCATGCCCAAGGCGCAATACTGGCCCACGTTCGACGAGCGCGCGGCGGACATGATGATGATCGGCTGGCACGCGGACACCGAGGATTCGGCCAACTTCCACCAGTTCCTGACCGCCTGCCCGGACAAGGAAACCGGCAACGGCCAGTACAACTCGGGCAACTACTGCAACGAGGAAGCTGATGCGCTGATGAACCAGGCGAACGCGGAAACCGACCCGGACAAGCGCGCCGAGCTGCTGCAGAAGCTGGAAGGCATCCTGTACGACGAGGCCGCCTTCATCCCGCTGCACTGGCAGAACCTGGCCTGGGGCGCGAAGTCCGGCATGAACGCGGCAGAGATCGTGAACGCGCTGAACTTCCCCTACTTCGGCGACCTGGTCGTCGAGACCGGCAGCTAAGCCAGCCCTGCAAAAGACACACCGGGGCGGCGCCGCTGCCGCCCCGGCCACCCAGCCAGAAGAACTGCAGCCACCGGGCTGCGTATGCGGGAGCCGTGCCGGATGGCGCATCCTGCGTGCTGAACAAATTCTACAAAGGTCAGGAAGATGTTTGCCTATCTCGCCAAGCGAGTGATTCAGGCGATTGCCGTGATGTTCGTCATCTCGCTGATCGCCTTTGCCATCCAGGGCAACCTGGGCGACCCGCTGCGTGAGCTGGTCGGCCAGTCCGTCTCTGAGGAAGTGCGCCAGCAGCTGCGCGATGAGTTGGGGCTGAATGACAGCTTCGTGACCCAATACCTGCGCTTTGCCGGCAACGCCCTGCAGGGCGACCTCGGCACCTCGTATTTCTTCAAGGAACCGGCCCTGGACGTGATCCTGAAGAAACTGCCCGCCACGCTGGAGCTGGTGTTCGGCGCGACGCTGATCATCATCGGCTTCTCGGTGCCGCTCGGCGTCTATACCGCGATCAAGCCGGACACGATCATCAGCCGCATCATCATGGGCCTGTCGATCGTCGGCATTTCGATCCCGGTGTTCCTGACCGCGATCCTGATGATCTTTGTGTTTTCGGTCGAATACGGCTGGCTGCCGTCCTACGGGCGCGGCGATACCGTGCATGTCTGGGGCTATTGGGAGACCAATTTTGCCACCGCTGACGGCTGGACCCATATCATCCTGCCCTCCTTTGCGCTGGCGTCGATCATGCTGCCGCTGTTCGTCCGCCTGATCCGGGCCGAGATGATGGAAGTGCTGCAGTCGGAATACGTGAAATACGCCAAGGCCAAGGGCATCAAGCCGTGGCGGATCTATTTCGTGCACGCGCTGAAGAACACGCTGCTACCGGTGATCACCGTGGGCGGCGTGCAGATCGGCACCATGGTGGCCTACACCATCCTGACCGAGACCGTGTTCCAGTGGCCGGGCATGGGCTTCATGTTCCTTGAGGCGGTGAACCGCGTCGATACCCCGCTGATCGTGGCCTACCTGATCGTCGTCGGCTTCATCTTTGTGGTCACCAACACCGTGGTCGACCTGATCTATGGCCTGGTCAACCCGACCGTGAACATTGCGAGGATGGGCGCATGAGCGAGACAGTGATCCCCAACGACCGCCCGTCGCGCTGGTCGCGGATGTGGAACTCCAACATGGGCTACAGCTTCCGTCGCAACCCGGTGGCGGTGGTCAGCATGATTGTCTTCCTGATGATCGCCTTCGCCGCCTTCCTGGCGCCGGTGATTGCACCTTATGATCCTTATGATCCCGCCAACATCGACATCATGAACTCGGAATACCCGCCGATCTGGGTGGATGGCGCGCTGCCGGAGTTCATGCTGGGCACTGACGACCAAGGGCGCGATCTGTGGTCCACCATCCTGTATGGCACGCGGCTGTCATTGCTGATCGGCATCTGCGCGGTTGCGCTTCAGGCCTTCCTCGGTATCTCGATTGGTCTGATTGCGGGCTACGTGGGGGGGCGCCTCGACAGCCTGCTGATGCGGCTGGCCGACATTCAGCTGTCCTTCTCGACGCTGATGGTGGCGATCATCTTTCTGGCCGTCACGCAGGCGATGTTCGGCTCGGATACCTTCAACCGCTACGCGGTGGTGTTCCTGATCGCGGTGATCGGCGTCGCTGAGTGGCCGCAGTACGCCCGCACCGTGCGCGCCACCGTTCTGGCGGAGAAGAAGAAGGAATATGTCGACAGCGCCCGTGTGCTGGGCTTTGGCCCGCTGCGCATCATGGTGCGCCACATCCTGCCGAACTCGCTGTCGCCGATTTTCGTGATCTCCACCGTGCAGGTCGCCAATGCGATCATCTCCGAGGCATCGCTGTCCTTCCTTGGTCTGGGCATGCCGCCGAGCCAGCCGTCGCTGGGCTCGCTGATCTCCTCGGGCTTTGACTATATCTTCTCGGGCAGCTGGTGGATCACCGCCATTCCCGGCGTGGTGCTGGTGGTGCTGGTCCTTGTCATCAACCTGCTGGGCGACTGGATGCGCGACGTCCTGAACCCGAAACTTTACAAGGGGTGACGTGATGAGCCTTCTTTCCGTACGTGACCTGACCGTCAAATTCGCCATGCGCGACCAGACGGTGACCGCGCTGAACGGCATCTCCTTTGATCTCGCCAAGGGCGAGCGCCTAGGCATCGTCGGCGAAAGCGGCGCGGGCAAGTCGATCACCGGCTTTTCGCTGATGAACCTGCTCAGTCGCCCCGGCTATATCGACAGCGGCAAGATCGAGTTCGAGGGCGAGGATGTCGTCAAGATGTCCGACAAGCGCCTGCGCGATCTGCGCGGAAACCGCATGGCGATGATCTTTCAGGACCCGATGGTGACGCTGAACCCGGTGCTGACCATCGGCCAGCAGATGATCGAGACCCTCATGGCGCACCGCAAGCTCAGCCGTGAAGAGGCGCGCCAGATCGCCATCGTCAAGCTGCGCGAGGTCTATATCCCGTCGCCCGAGGAACGTCTGGAGCAATACCCGCACGAACTGTCGGGCGGCATGCGTCAGCGGATCATCATCGCGATTGCACTGCTGCTCGATCCGCAGCTGATCATCGCGGATGAACCCACGACGGCGCTGGATGTGACCATTCAGGCCGACATCATGGAGCTGCTGCTGGAACTGTGCCAGTCCAACCAGGTGGGGCTGATCCTGATCACCCACGACCTCGGCGTGGTCAGCCAGATGACCGAGCGCACGCTCGTGATGTATGCCGGCCGCATCATCGAACAGGGCCGCACCCGCGAGATCATCAACGATCCGCAGCACCCTTATACGCAGGGGTTGATCAACGCGCTGCCGCAGCAGACGGTGCCGGGTCAGCGGCTGAAGCAGATCCCCGGCAACATGCCGGGCCTGGCCAGCATCCCCACCGGCTGCGCCTTCCACCCGCGCTGCAAATACGCCACCGATCTGTGCCGCAGCCAGATCCCCGAGGTGGTGCAATACGGCGACCTCAAGGTCGCCTGCCACGAGGTGCAGCGCCTGCAAGCAGATGAAGACCGCCAGGAGGTTCGCGCATGACGGACGCCAAGACAGAGACCCCGCTGCTGGACATCCGCAACCTCGAGAAACGGTTCGACCTGGACCACGGGCTGCTGGAGACGCTGAAGTTCCGCAAGGGCAAATTCGTCCGCGAGACCCGCTCGGTTCACGCGGTCAACAACATCTCGCTGCAGGCCCGCAAGGGGGAGGCGCTGTGCGTGGTGGGCGAATCCGGCTGCGGCAAATCCACCGTGGCGCGGCTGGTGGCCGGCCTGCTGACCCCGACCGCGGGGGAAATCCACTATGATGGCCAGCGCATCGACAACCTGTCGCGCGCGGGCATCCAGCCCCTGCGCAAGAAGATCCAGATGATCTTCCAGAACCCCTATGCCTCGCTCAACCCGCGCATGACCATCCGGCAGGCGCTGGAAGAGCCGGTGCGCCACCACAACCCCAACGCCTCGGCGGCGGAAGTGCGCGACAAGGTGACCGAGGTGATGCTGTCGGTGGGTGTCGACCCCAGCTGGGCCAAGCGCTACCCGCATGAATTCTCCGGCGGCCAGCGCCAGCGGATCGCCATCGCCCGCGCGCTGACGGTGGACCCGGAGTTCATCATCGCGGATGAGCCGATCAGCGCGCTGGACGTGTCGATCCAGGCGCAGGTGCTTAACCTGATGCTGGAGGCCAAGGAAAGCCGCGGCCTCACCTATCTGTTCATCACCCACGACCTCAGCGTGGTCGAGCATTTCGGCACCCGCGTTGCGGTGCTTTACCTCGGGTCGGTCTGCGAGGTTGCCGACACGGCGACCCTATTCTCCAATCCCAAACACCCTTATACTCGGGCGTTGCTGTCCGCGGTGCCGCAGCTGAAGGACGACCGGCCGAACCATATCCGCCTCAAGGGCGAGATCCCGACGCCGATCAACCTGCCCAAGGGTTGCCCGTTCCAAAGCCGCTGCGCCTTTGCGGATGCACGTTGTAAAAGTGAAAAGCCCAACGCCATTCACCAGCCCGACGGCAGCATGGTCGCATGCCATGCCGTCGAGGAAAACAGGCTGGACGAGATGGTGGCCGGTTAAGACGGGACGCCCATTTGGACATCATCTGGCTCAGAGATTTTGAAGCTTTGGTCGCGTGCAAGAATTTCTCGCGCGCGGCCGAAGAGCGCAATGTAAGCCAGCCTGCCTTCTCACGCCGGATCCGGGCGCTGGAAAATGAAATCGGCGTGCGGTTGATCAACCGCGAGACCCTGCCGCTGACCCTGACGCCGGCGGGGGAGGTGTTCCTGTCGCAGTCGCGTATCATGCTGCGCACCTACGAGGAAACCATCGAGCGTTGTCAGACCATCGATGCGGCAAGCGAAAACGTGATCCGATTTGCCGCCTCGCAGTCGCTGTACATGACGCACTACAAGACCCTGATCGCGCCGCTGGTCAGCGAAGATGGGCTGGAGACGGATCTGAACTCGACGTCCTGGGCGGCGGACCAGTTCGTCAGCGCGCTGCAACAGGGCTATTGCGACGTGATCCTGACCTACTGGCATCCGTCGATGGACTTCCTCGGCCCGCTCGAAGTTGCCAATTTCGAATATCTGACGCTGTCCACCGACCGGTTTGTCCCCGTGTCCCGCACCCTGCCGGACGGCACCCCGGAATTCAATTTCACGGCTTCGGGCAAGGACGCGGTGCCGTTGCTGTCCTATGGCGCCGTGTCGGCGTTGCGGTCGGTTCAAGAGTTTGCCCTGGAACAGCTGCTTCCGCGGCAAAAGGTCTTCGTGGTCAATCAGAACGCGTTGGCGAACAGTGTAAAGGCGATGATCGAAGAGGGCTTTGGCATGGGGTGGCTCCCGCTGAGCCTGTGTCGCCGCGAGATCGGCACCGGCCGTTTTGCGGTGGTTGATGATCGGCTGTCCACGGACCTTGAAATCCGGCTCTACCGCGATCCGCGCAGCACCAAGTCGACGCTGGACGTCCTGTGGAAACAGCTGCGTCAGGCGGCAGTGGACGCCGCCTGACGATCCTTGCACAAATGCGATGAGTCGGGGCCTGTCGAACATCCTTAAACTCCGCGACATTTCTACCTAGGATTGATCTGGAGTAATTTAGCCAAATCTGGCATTGCTGAGTGAGGCAGTGGTTCGTGCTGCCAAGGCGGGCACGCCTTTCACCCGCTCCCGTGGGGCGTTTGCAAGGATGGAGCTGAATGCATTATCTCAAGCAAGAGTTGTATGATCTGGTCAAACGCGAGGACACGATCTTCGAGTTCCTGCAACTCGGTTCGCTTGACGGCTTGTGGTACTGGGACCTGGAAAACCCCGAGAACGAGTGGATGAGCCCGGAGTTCTGGCGCCTGTTTGGCATTGATCCGGCCACCCGGGAGCACCGGGCAGAGGAGTGGCAGGACCTGATCCACCCGGACGACCTTGCCCTCGCGTTGGACAATTTCAACAAACATCTGGCAGACCCGGATCACCCCTATGACCAGATCGTGCGCTATCGCCATGCCGAGGGCCATATGGTCACGGTTCGCTGCCGCGGTCTGGCGATCCGCGACGAGACCGGCAAACCCGTGCGGATGCTTGGTGCCCATAACGATCTGACCCAGTTGCGGGCCAGCGAGGCCAGCGAGGCCCGGTTTGCCGAGTTGAATGCGATGCTCGCGTCCGAGGTGGTGCGGGCGAATACGGCGGTGGAGGCCCGAACCGCCTTCCTGGCAACCATGAGCCATGAAATCCGCACGCCGCTGAACGTGATTCTCGGGCTGTTCCACCTGATCAAGACTGACGAAAGCGCCTCGGACAAAACGCGGGAGCGGGCGGATGTCGGACATCGCGCGGCGGAGCTGCTGCTGTCGCAACTCGTCAACGTGCTAGAGGCTGCGCGTCTCGACTCCGATGCGCTGAAGTGGAACCCGCGCCCGACCATGGTCGCGGATCTGGCACGGCAATGGCGCGAGATGCTGACCGCGAACGTCAGTCGATACGGCAAACCGCTGGAAACCACGGTGGACGTGGTCGCAGGGGTTCCGACGCAGCTGGTCGTGGATCATGGGAAGGTGTCGCAGATCGTCAACAATCTTGCCGACAACGCGGTGAAATTTTCCGATCAGGGACGGGTCTGTATTCGCGTGCAATATGAAGCGGGCGACCGCCTGCCGATCCGTGTCACCGTGCTGGACACCGGCCTGGGCATTGCCGTCGACGACCGCGAGCGTGTCTTCGAGCGTTTCACCCAGTTGGAAACAGCCCGTGTTCAGCATCGGGGTGGCTCCGGGCTGGGGCTGTCCATCTGTCGCGAACTGGCGGCGCTGATGGGGGGCAGCCTGGAGATACGCGATGATCCAACGGGGGAGTTCAACCTCGCGGTCAGCCTGTTGCTGCCGGAGCCCGACAGGACGCCGCCCACCGCCTGACGAGGCGCATCAGCGTTTCAGCCAGCTCGCAGCCGGGAAGGTGCCAAGCGCATTTCGTGAAAACAAAAAAAGGCGCCCGAAGGCGCCTTGTTTTATTGGTCGGAGCGAGAGGATTCGAACCTCCGGCCCCTGCCTCCCGAAGACAGTGCTCTACCAGGCTGAGCTACGCTCCGACCGTGGAGGGCGAAATAGCTCAGGGCGGGCGATTTGACAAGGGTGATTTGACAGAAAGATGCCGATTTCGGCAAAAGATTTCGCCGCGCGCCATCAGGGAAGTGGGCCAACGCAAAAGCCCCGCACCGGCGATCGGGCGGGGCTTTCATGAGGTAGTGATTAGCTCTCTGATATCAGAGGCTTGCGTCCAGCGCTGCGACGATTGCGTCACCCATCTGGCTGGTGGAGACCGGCTCCACGCCTTCTTCTCCCAGAAGGTCGGCCGTGCGCACGCCGTCGGCCAGAACCTTTTCGACCGCGGCTTCGAGACGCGCGGCCTCATCGCCCAGATCGAAGCTGTAGCGCAGCGCCATGGCAAAGCTCAGGATGCAGGCAATCGGGTTGGCCTTGCCCTGGCCCGCGATGTCGGGGGCAGAGCCGTGCACCGGCTCGTACAGCGCTTTCGGACGGCCGTTGGCCATCGGTGCGCCAAGCGAGGCGGAGGGCAGCATGCCAAGCGAGCCGGTCAGCATCGCGGCGCAGTCGGATAGAATGTCGCCGAACAGGTTGTCGGTCAGGATCACGTCGAACTGCTTGGGCGCGCGCACCAGCTGCATGGCGCCGTTGTCGGCATACATGTGCGACAGTTCGACCTCCGGGTATTCCTTGCTGACGCGGGTCACCACCTCGCGCCACAGGATGCCGGATTCCATCACGTTGGCCTTCTCCATCGAGCAGAGCTTCTTGTTGCGGCGCATCGCCAGCTCAAAGGCCGAGCGCGCGGCGCGCTCGATTTCGCTCTCGGTGTAGCGCTGGGTGTTGATGCCAACGCGCTCGTTGCCTTCCTCGAAGATGCCGCGCGGCTCGCCGAAGTAGACGCCCGAGGTCAGTTCGCGCACGATGACGATGTCGAGCCCGGCAACCACGTCTTTTTTCAGGGAGGAGAAATCCGCCAGCGCGTCAAAGCACTGTGCCGGGCGCAGGTTGGAGTAGAGGTCCATTTCCTTGCGCAGGCGCAGGAGGCCGCGCTCGGGCTTTACAGAGAAGTCCAGCGCGTCATACTTCGGGCCGCCGACGGCGCCCAGCAGAACCGCATCCACTTCCTGTGCCTTGGCCATCGTTTCGTCCGCCAGCGGCACCCCGTGTTTGTCGTAAGCTGCACCACCGACCAGGTCTTCGCTGACGTCGAACTCCACGCCGCGCTTGTCGCCGAACCAGGAGATGACCTTACGGACTTCGGTCATGACTTCGGGACCGATCCCGTCGCCGGGCAGAATCAGAATAGATGGGTTGGGCATGGATATCCTCCTAAAATCAGCTGTCACGGGCGTAGCGGCAGCGGGGGGCGGGGTCAAGAATATGGGGCTTGGGGATTGGCCTTCGCGCGATTTTCAGGCGGCAGGCCCGCCGGGCAGCACTCAGGGCAGGGTGATGTCGGTCCAGACCAGCCGGTGACGGCTGGCTCGGTCTGCCGCGTCCTGCGCGTCGCGTGGCCAGTCGACACCAGAGCCAGTAATACGCAGCCCGGCCGAAGGCAGCACG
This sequence comes from Leisingera sp. XS_AS12, assembly GCF_041224635.1. Lineage (NCBI taxonomy): Bacteria > Pseudomonadati > Pseudomonadota > Alphaproteobacteria > Rhodobacterales > Roseobacteraceae > Leisingera > Leisingera sp. XS_AS12. Next base: position 35,639 of record NZ_JBGFGM010000121.1, on the reverse strand, counting down.
TAGCTCACCCGCATCTTCCCGACGCTGGCCCAGTCCACGGTCGCTGTGCCCGCCTCGGCGCTTTCGGGCACCGGATCCTGCAGGCGCGGGTCGCTCAGCAGGTCCCGGATCGCGGAGCGTCTTCCCGCGCCGCGGTCCGGGTCCAGGTTGGCATCGCCAACGATCACGAAGGGGGCGGGCGGCACCGGCCCCAACTCTCCATTCAGAAGCAGTTGCCAGAGGCGGATCTCATCGTGGTTCCGCCTGCCGTTCCGGTCTTCTGGCCCATCAAAAACCGGAGGTGTCGCGTGAAAGCCCAGCACATGCAGCCGCGAGCCGTCCGGCAGCATGATCGGCACCACCCAATGTCCGGTGTCCGACAACCGCTGAATCTGCTGGGCGTCGCGACTGGGGTAGGGGCTTCCATCGGGGTGACGCGGCAGCTGTGCTTGGGGCAGTTCGCGCCACAAGAGATCCGACAAGTCGCGCACCGCCGTGACATCAATCGGCAGTTTCGACAGAAGTGCCATGCCGCCTTGTCCGCGGAAGCGGCCATAGCCCTGGTTGTCCCCCGGTCCCCCGCGTTTTCCGTCGCCGTCCAGATCAAGCGGCTGAGCGGGGGGGCGACCCGCATTGGGTTGCAGGGACAAAATATGAGGGTAATCCGTGCCAGCCTCGGACAGGCGGCGGCGCAGCGCCTGCACGGCCCGGTTCTCCAGGTCCCAGTCGATGCCTTGCAACAGCAACACGTCGGCATTGTTCGCGGAGATGACGTCGATCACTGCGGCGATTTGGGGATCCTCGCCGCGGTCGATATCCCGCAGCAGCAAACCGGGGCCGTCGCGGGAAAGCTCGGTGTTGAAAGTTGCGATGCGCAGCTGTTGGGCAAGGCCCGGTGCAGCGGCCAGGAGCAGAACCAGAGCCGCCGCCACCTCCTTCATGCGGTTTGCAGCGCGTCTTCTTCGGCCTCGTCCCGGCAGGCGGCCCGGCGCTTCTGGGCGATCAGGCCGGCGATCCTCAGCATTGCCATGCCGCGCATCACCATGGACGCCGGCACCAGCGCCCAGCCGCCCGCAATCCAGATCAGCATCTGGGGCGAGGTCAACAGGGCCGGACCGACCCAACCGGTTGTCATCTGCGCCGCAGCAGGCAGGGCAAAGGGCAGCAGGACGCCGCCGATGATGTTGATCCGCCCATCCCGTTGCAGCCGCTGCACCACGTCGCCGCCCGTTGTGGGGTCGAACAGGGGCAGATTGACCCAGACATTGAACGGGCCGTTGCCGATCGGCCAGTGACCGAAGCGGATGACCAGGGCGAAGATGCCTGTTGCCGTTGCGGCCAGCGTCGCCGCCAGCGCCGCCGCGTTCCGCACCATCACAACCGTGTCGAGGTGCACCTGTTGTGGCAGCATCAACATGGTCAGCTGCACCGGGGAATAGGCAAAATCCAGCTGCCCGCCGAGCCAATGGGCAAGCTGCTGGACCAGCGCGGTCAGGCCGGTCGGGGCCAGCGGATGGGCCATCAGCAGGCTGAGCCCGCCGATGACGGCGACCGCCATGGCAAACCGCAGCCGGTTTATGGGAGGCGCGTTGCGGAATTCCACGAAGCTGGGGAAATGGGCGGCATATTCCGTCACGACCAGCGCCGCCGCGAGCAAGGCGATAAAGAGGGTGATTTCCGGAGACGTGGTAACGCTGGCAGGCAGGATCAGTGCCGGCGTGGCAAACAGCAGTGCCACCATTGATCCGCGGAGAACCGCGCCTGTGATACGTGCAATCACCGTTGTCATCCCTTCAAACCGGAACGGGCATTTGTACCTCTGTGTCCGGCTGTGAAGCTCCCGGTCCAACTTGCCGGGGGCTCTGCCTCATTTTTGCCCCAATCTGCCGTTTGGCGGCTTTCCGCTCAAGAGGCGGACGGGATGGAGGGCGCAGGTTGGTGTCAGCACTGGTGCGAGATTGCATCAATATCCAGCGTCAGCCCCGCGGCTGCGTCGGCTATGATACTAGATAGTGTGGGTGGTCGGGCTTCCGCCACAATGGACCAGATGCCGGGGCGCGGCGACCGGATTGTGTCAGAACTGCGGCAGAATCAACTGCGATGGCGGGCAGCCGCCCCGATCAACAGGGCGGCCACCTCTGTTCTCAGACCCAGGGACGCGCCTGCGACGCCTGTTCTTCGAAGGTCTTGATCGCGTCGGCCTTCTCCATCGTGAGACCGATATCGTCGAGGCCATTCAGCAGGCAGTGCTTCTTGAAGGGGTCGACGTCAAACGTGATGACCACGCCGTCTGAGGTGGTGATCTCCTGTGCTTCGAGGTCCACGGTCATGCGGGCGTTGGCGCCTTTTTCAGCGTCGGCCATCAGGATGTCGACCTGCTCCTGCGGCAGCACGATCGGCAGGATGCCGTTCTTGAAGCTGTTGTTGAAGAAGATGTCGGCAAAGGAGGTGGACACGATGCACTTGATGCCGAAATCGGCGATCGCCCAGGGCGCGTGCTCGCGCGAGGAGCCGCAGCCGAAGTTGTCGCCCGCGATCAGGATCTCCGCGTTGCGGTACTGCGGCTTGTTCAGGACGAAATCCTCGATCTCGGTCCCGTCGCGGTTATAGCGCATCTCGTCGAACAGGTGCTTGCCAAAGCCGGTGCGCTGAATGGACTTCAGGAACACCTTGGGGATGATCATGTCGGTGTCGATGTTCACCAGCGGCATGGGCGCGGCGATGCCGTGAAGTTTCTGGAACTTTTCCATTACTCGTTTCCTTGTTTCTGGTGCTTCAATCCGCTGAGGTCAAAACCGATTTCCTGTGCGAAGCGGTAAATGAAGCTGTGTTTTTCGGGCCGGTGCGCCTTGTGATAGCGGCGCACCATTGAGGCATAGAGGTGGATGGCCAGGGTATTCTGCGTCAGCCAGCCGTCTTCCTGGCAATGGCCGCTGAAGAAGACGTCCGTCAGTACGCCGCGGATCGGGTAGAACACGTCCGGCTGGCGGACGTGCTGGACCTCGCCGGTCAGGTTCAGCGTGTGATCCAGCGCCCGTGGCCCCAGCGAAGGGCGTTGCAGCTCAAAGGCCTTGAGCAGCCGCTTGCCGGGCGGGGCGGCCTCCACTTCCTTGCGGATCTTGCGGGGAAGCCATGGCGGCACGAACTCGGGATCCTCGAACCAGTCCAGCAGATGGTTCAGCGTCGCCGACCCCTTGGGCAGACGCAGCACCGCGCCGTTGATCGACCGCGTGGGCTCATACCCCACGTGGTAGTCCGCGTCCGGCAGTGGCCGGTAGCAGAGCATGTCGGTGTCGATCCAGATCATCTCTGTCTGCTTCAGCAGATAGAGCCGGAACAGATCCGACAGCATCGAGGCAGGCGCCTCTCCATGGCCCGCGGCAGCCGCATCCCAGATCTCTGGCGCCGGACAGGTGCGGACACCTGCCGGAACCGGCGGCGGGGAAGGGGCGGTGTGGAACAGGACAACCTCGTGGCCGCGCTGCACGAAACTGGCCAGAGACAGTTCGTGCAGCCAGTTGAGGCGATCCCCGATCCACAGGCTGGCTACCGCAGGAAGAGAGGTGCTGGACGCCATGGTCTGGCCTCTCCTGCTCAGATCAGCTCACGTACGTCCGTCAGCTTGCCGGTGAGAGCTGCTGCGGCTGCCATTGCCGGGCTGACCAGATGGGTGCGCCCCTTGTAGCCCTGGCGGCCCTCGAAGTTGCGGTTCGAAGTGGCCGCGCAGCGCTCGCCGGGGGCCAGCTGGTCGGGGTTCATCGCGAGGCACATGGAGCAGCCCGCGAGGCGCCATTCGAAGCCGGCGGCCTCAAAAATCTCGGCCAGGCCTTCTTCCTCGGCCTGCGCCCGCACCAGGCCGGAGCCGGGAACGATCATGGCGCGCATGCCGTCCTTGATCTTCTTGCCCTTCACCACTTCGGCCACGGCCCGCAGGTCTTCGATGCGACCGTTGGTGCAGGAGCCGATGAACACGGTGTCGATCTCGATGTCGGTCAGCTTCTGGCCCGGGGTCAGACCCATGTATTCGATCGAGCGGCGCGCCGCCTCGACCTTGCCACCGGTAAAGTCCTCGGGGTTCGGCACCACGCCGGTGATCGGCAGAACGTCCTCGGGGCTGGTGCCCCAGGTCACGACCGGCTCGATGTCTTCGCCCTTCAGGGTGACGACCTTGTCGAAATGGGCACCTTCGTCGGTGTAGAGCGTCTTCCACCAGTTCAGCGCGGCTTCCCACTGCGCGCCCTTCGGCGCGTGCGGGCGGCCCTTGACGTATTCAAAGGTGGTCTCGTCCGGGGCGATCAGGCCCGCGCGGGCGCCGCCTTCGATTGCCATGTTGCAGACGGTCATGCGGCCTTCCATCGACATGTTGCGGATCACTTCACCGCAGTATTCGATGACATAGCCGGTGCCGCCGGCGGTGCCGGTGGCGCCGATCACGGCCAGCGTCACGTCCTTGGCGGTGACGCCCGGCTTCAGCTTGCCGGTGATCTCCACCTTCATGTTCTTGGACTTCTTCTGGATCAGCGTCTGGGTAGCGAGCACGTGCTCCACCTCGGAGGTGCCGATGCCATGCGCCAGCGCGCCGAAGGCGCCGTGGGTGGCGGTGTGGCTGTCGCCGCAGACCACGGTCATGCCGGGCAGGGTCCAGCCCTGTTCCGGGCCGACGATGTGCACGATGCCCTGGCGGATGTCATCCACCGGGTAGTAGTGCACGCCGAACTCCTTGGCGTTTCGGTCGAGCGCTTCGACCTGGATGCGGCTTTCCTCGTTCTCGATGCCCTTGGCGCGGTCGAGCGTGGTAGGCACGTTGTGGTCCGGCACCGCGATGGTCTTGTCCGGGGCATGCACCTTGCGGCCGGCCATGCGCAGACCCTCGAAGGCCTGCGGGCTGGTCACCTCATGGACCAGGTGGCGGTCGATATAGAGCAGGCAGGTGCCGTCCTCTGCTTCATGCGCGACATGCGCATCCCAGATCTTGTCATAGAGTGTTTTGGGGGACATGGGTCCACTCCCGTAATGTATTGGGTATGCTGGCTGTTGGGCTGGGCAAACGCCTTATAGGCGCGCCAGGACCGTGCGGGCGGCGCCAAAGAACCGTTCGCGCAGCCGGGCGCGGTCTTGCAGTTCAATCTTTTGGGCCAATACGAGGGTCATGGCTGTCAGATACATCCGCGCGGGCCGGCAATCAAGATTCGTTCTCTCTGACGCCCGTTCGGCGGTTCCGTTCCATCGCGGCCTGTCCCCGTCTTTTCTTGATCCCGACCGGTCACAACGGCAGACTGTCTGAAAAGGGGAGGCATGATGGAGCCCGAGGAGCAGGTCCAACCCAAGGATGCCCTGGCAGAGGGGGCAGCAGAGGCGATTGCGCTTGGTCAGCAGCTGTGGACCTTCGCCATCGACACGATCGAGCACCTGCTGCGGCCGTGGAATGCCTACCAGATCGGTATCGCGGTGGGGCTGTTTGTCCTCGCCACACTGGTCGCGCGCCCGCTGAGCGCGGCGTTCCACAACTGGCTGCGCAGCCGCGAAGGCTGGCCGCGCTGGCGGATGCGGGCAGGGCTGGTGCTGCACAAGCGGATCCGCGGCATCGTTTTCGTGGTGCTGATCTGGCTGGTGGTGCTGATCATGCAGGAGGTCACCTGGCCCAGCCGCTCGCGGTTGCTGACGGTGATCGCCAACCTGTCCCTGGCCTGGCTGATCGTGTCTTTCGCCACCCGGCTTGTGGCCAATCCACTGCTACGGAACCTCGTCAAATACGGCGCCTGGATCTGGATCACCTTGCGCATCCTCGGGGTCACGGAGGAGGCGACTGCCCTGCTGGATGGCGTCGCCATCGATTTCGGAGACCTGAGGATCTCGCTGTATCTGGTGGTGCAGGCGGCGGTGATCCTGGGGGTCATGTTGACGCTGGCACGGGTGATATCCTCGGTGGCGGCGAACCGCATCCGTGGCAACCCCGACATTTCGCCGTCCATGCAGGTTCTGGGGGCCAAGCTGGCGCAGATCCTGCTGTTCGGTGCGGCGTTCTTCATCGGGCTGAAGGCGATCGGTATCGACCTGACAGGGCTGGCGGTGCTGTCGGGGGCCATCGGCGTGGGGCTTGGCTTTGGCCTTCAGAAGGTGGTCTCGAACCTGGTGTCGGGCCTGATCATCCTGTTGGACAAGTCGATCAAGCCCGGCGACGTGATCTCGCTGGGCGACACCTTCGGCTGGATCAACGCTTTGGGCGCGCGCTATGTCTCCGTGGTCACTCGCGATGGGCGCGAATACCTGATTCCGAACGAGGATCTGATCACTTCGCAAGTGGTGAACTGGTCGCATTCCAACAAGTTCGTGCGGCTCGACCTGCATTTCGGCACCGGCTATGGCGACGATCCGCACAGGGTGCGCAACATCGCGATCGAGGCCGCGCTCGGAGTGGACCGGGTGCTGCAGGCGGGCAACCGCCGCCCGGTCTGCCATATCACGGGCTTCGGCGACAGCAGCGTCGACTACGTGCTGCGCTTCTGGATCGACGATCCCACCGGCGGGCTGACGAATATTCGCGGCAATGTCTACCTGGCGCTGTGGGACGCCTTCCAGGCCGAGGGCATTTCCATCCCCTTCCCGCAGCGCGAGGTGCGGATGCTGAACGACGAACTTCCGGTCAGGGTTGCGCCTGCGGGCAAGGAGGGATAAAGCACATGGCTTGCATCACAGGTGGGGGATTCATTGAAATTTTACCCACTGGTTGCTACATTATTAACAGGCCCGGCGCCGGGGCTTGGCGGCGCGTTGTAAGGAGGACTATGTCCTGTCACCCGTACCTCAAGCGGCGGATGCCGCTGTTTCTGGGGCAGCCGTGATGGCCGCCCAGTCCCAGCCCACCAGCGAACAGCTGCTGGAGCGGATTCTCTCCTCACTCAGCGATGACAAAGCCGAAGATGTTGTGCAGATCGACCTGCGCGGCAAGACTTCGATCGGGGATTACATGGTGCTGGCCTCGGGCCGCTCCACCCGTCAGGTTGCGGCCATGGCTGAAAAACTGACCGACCGGCTCAAGCAGGAGTACCGGATTGTCAGCAAGGTCGAAGGCAAAGATGCCGGCGACTGGGTTCTGATCGACACCGGCGATGTCATCGTGCATATCTTCCGCCCGGAAGTGCGCGAGTTCTATCAGCTGGAAAAGATGTGGATGCCCGCAGGCACTGCCGCCGCCGCTCAGACCGGCGACGACTGAGCCGGGGCACTTGCCTCTGATTGCGGCCCGCGCAAAGGGTGCGGGCCATATGGTGTGGAGCCTCTATGCGTCTGCATATCTGTGCGGTTGGCCGCCTGCGCGCTGGCCCCGAAAAATCCCTGATCGATGATTACCTTACCCGGTTCGACCGGACCGGCCGCGCCCTTGGCCTGGGCCCGGCCCGTGTGGTTGAAGTCGAGGACAAGAAGAACGGCGGCATGGCGGCCGAGGCGGCGCTGTTGCGCAAGGCCTTGCCGCGCGGCGCGGTGATCTGCACCCTGGATGAGCGTGGCAAGATGATTTCCTCCCCGGATTTTGCCGACAGGCTGGCCGGTTGGCGCGACAGCGGGCGGCAGGATCTGGCGCTGATCATTGGCGGTGCCGACGGCATCGATCCCGGCCTGCGCGCCGAGGCCGATTTCTCGATCTCCTTTGGCAAGATGGTCTGGCCGCATATGCTGGTTCGGGTCATGCTAGCCGAACAGGTCTACCGTGCCGCGACAATCCTGAGCGGTAGCCCGTACCATCGGGTGTGACGCCACCCGGATCGCGTCGTTTCGACCTTTTTCACACTACGTGCCAGCGGCCTAGGGCAGGCTGAGGAGATAGGTCGCCTGCGCCCAGCCGTCGATCAGGCAGCGCGCCTGGACTTGTACCTGAGTGGTCTGGGCCGGGATCTGAATGTTGCTCAGCGAACGGGTGAAGGGTTGTTCGCGCACGTGCGGATGGGCCAGAACCCGCAGGCCCAGTTCGTTGCCATCCATGTCAAGCACGCGCCAGCCATCGGCATAATGGTCCCAGCCAGTGTCGGGATGGGACAGGGTCACGCTGATTGTCCAGCCATCTGCCGATGGGCGCGCGCTTGCGTCCTCAATCACCGGGGGATCCGCCTTGGCGGCAGGGGGCGCCAGACAGAGCGGGCAGATGGCAAGGGTGGCGAGTCGCAGGATCATGGTGCCAGTCTGACACTGGCTCAGCGCATTGGTATAGTCACGATGCCGTGTCACCCTTGCTTTCGGGCGGGGTGCGCAAAAGGATGCTGCGCGATTGCGAGGCAAACTCGCGCCGGTACAACACTGCCATGGTGATGACAGCCGCGGCTGCCAGCGCGGCTGCACCGGCCAGCCAGGCCACGGCTGCCAGCGCAAAGTAGGTGGCCCGCATGCCGCGATTGAAACTGCGCGCGGCGGTGATGTTGATCTCGGCGGCCTGTGCCGCCCGCGGATAGGCCTGCGGATCCGCCCGGTCGTTCGGCACCGCCGCCATCAGCACCGCGCAATAGCCGAACAGACGGTGTGACCAGACGAACTTCAGGAAGGCGTTGGAAAGGAACAGGACCACCAGCAGCACCTTGATCTCCCAGACGAAAGCGGGGGCGCTGTCCTGCATCAGGTCTTCGGCCACCCCGGCGAGCTGCTCTGTATTGCCGATCAGCGCCAGCCCGCCACCGATGGCGATCATCGCGGCAGACGCGAAAAATGCGGTGGCCTGGCGCAGGTTGCCCACCAGCTGGGCGTCAAAGATCCGCGGGTCGCGCTCGACCATGCGTTTCATCCAGTCGCGCCGGAAATCCGCCATCAGCCACGACACCGAAGGTCGCCCCTTGGGCGGGTTTTCGATCCGCCAGCCGATCCACAGCCAGCCGCAGACCAGCAGCGCCAGCGCGGCCAGGTCAAAGAGCGAAAAAAGTGTCAAACGGTCGATCCAGGTCATGAGCGCACCCTAGCGCGGCAATCCGCCACTTGCCAGATGGGGTAAATTGGTAATATTAATTGACCAAAGAGGAGAGCCCCATGCAGATGCCATCCCCGAACCCCGCCATTCTGGCCCGCAAGGACGCGCTTGTGGCGCGGTTGGCAGAGGTGCTGCCTGCCGATGCGATCATCCAGGATGAGGCCGAGACCCGCGTCTACGAATGTGATGCGCTGACGGCCTACAAGTGTCCGCCGTTGCTGGCGGTGCTGCCGCGCAGTACTCGGGAGGTTTCGGACGTGCTGCGGATCTGCCACGAGGAGGGGGTGCCGGTGGTGCCGCGCGGGGCAGGCACCTCGCTGGCGGGTGGGGCCTTGCCGACGGCCGACTGCGTGATCCTCGGCGTTGCCCGCATGAACGAGGTGCTGGAGACGGACTATGACAACCGGTTCATCCGGGTCCAGACGGGCCGCACCAACCTCAGCGTGTCCGGCACCGTTGAGGAAGAGGGGTTCTTCTACGCCCCGGACCCGTCCTCGCAGCTGGCTTGCGCGATTTCTGGCAATATTGCGATGAACTCCGGCGGGGCACATTGTCTGAAATACGGCGTGACCACCAATAACCTGCTGGGTGTGACCATGGTGATGATGGACGGTTCGGTGGTCGAGATCGGCGGTGCGCATCTTGATGCAGGCGGTCTCGATTTGCTGGGCGTGATCTGTGGCAGCGAAGGGCAGCTGGGTGTGGTCACCGAAGCCACCCTGCGCATCCTGCACAAGCCCGAGGGCGCGCGGCCGGTTCTGATCGCGTTTGACAGCAACGAAGTGGCCGGAGCCTGTGTCAGCGATATCATCAAGGCGGGTGTCCTGCCGGTTGCGATCGAATTCATGGACCGCCCCTGCATCGAGGCTTGCGAGGCCTTTGCCAAGGCGGGCTATCCGATGTGCGAGGCGCTTCTGGTGATCGAGGTGGAGGGCAGCGCGGCGGAGATCGACCACCAGCTGGCGTTGATCGCGGAGATCGCTCGCGCGCACAACCCGGTGGAGCTGCGCGAAGCCCGCGATGCCGATGAGGCCGCCCGCATCTGGCTGGGCCGCAAGTCGGCCTTCGGAGCGATGGGGCAGATCAACGATTACATGTGCCTCGACGGCACGATTCCGGTTTCGGCCTTGCCGACGGTGCTGCGCCGGATTGGAGAGTTGAGCAAGGAGTTCGGGCTGGATGTGGCCAACGTCTTTCATGCAGGCGACGGCAACATGCACCCGTTGATCCTCTTTGACGCCAACAAACCGGGTGATCTGGAAACCTGCGAGGCCTTTGGTGCCGAGATCCTGAAGCTTTGTGTCGAGGTTGGTGGCTGCCTGACCGGCGAGCACGGTGTCGGTATCGAGAAACGCGACCTGATGCTGCATCAGTACAGCGCTGCCGATCTGGAGGCGCAGCTGAGGGTCAAGGACGTGTTCGATCCGAAGTGGTTGCTGAACCCGGCCAAGGTCTTCCCCCTGTCGGTGACAGAAAGCCGCCGCGGCGTGGTGATGTCCGCTGCATAATTGGGGCTTTGCCCCAAACCCCAGAGTATTTGGACAAAGATGAAGATGATGACACCAGAGACAGAGGCGGAGCTGGCCGAAGCGATCGCCAACGCCGAGGGGCCTTTGGCCATTCAGGGCGGTGGCAGCCGCGGGCTGTCGGTGGCGGGCGATGTGCTCAGCACCCAAGGGCTGACCGGCGTGGAGCTGTATGAGCCGGGCGCGCTGACGCTCGTGGTGCGGGCGGGAACGCCGGTGGCCGAGGTCGAGGCGCTGCTTTCTGCGGAGAACCAGCAACTTGCGTTTGAGCCGATGGATCATCGTGGTCTTCTGGGCAAGGCCGGTACGCCGACGATTGGCGGGGTGATTGCCGCGAATGTGTCGGGTCCGCGCCGCATTCAGGCGGGGGCTGCACGGGACCATCTTCTGGGGGTGCGGTTTGTCGACGGAAGCGGGCAGGTCCTCAAGAACGGCGGCCGGGTGATGAAGAATGTCACCGGTTATGACCTGGTCAAACTGATGTGTGGTGCCCATGGCACGCTGGGGGTGCTGAGCGAGGTGTCCCTGAAGGTGCTGCCGCGGCCCGAAGCTGTCGTCACTGTGGCTGTCGAGGGCGGCGATCTGCCGTCTGCCGTGGCGGCCATGTCGGCGGCCTTGGGGTCGCCTTATGATGTGACCGGGGCGGCCTATGATCCTGATCGGTCGGTCGCTTACGTCCGCGTCGAAGGCTTTTCCTCCTCGGCGGCCTACCGGGCCGAACGGCTGGTGGCGGAACTGGGCCGGTTCGGCTCGACAAGGCTGGTGGAGGACAGCGAGGCAGTGTGGCAGGGCATCCGTGACGTGGTGGCGTTCCACGGGCGCGCGGGCGATGTCTGGCGGATTTCTGTCAAACCGTCGGATGCCGTGGCGCTGGCCCCGCAGTTGCAGGCCGAGGCGCTGCAGTTCGACTGGGGCGGCGGGCTGATCTGGGCGCTGGTGCCGGAAGGCACCGATCTGCGCGCCCGCATCACCGTGCCGGGCCATGCAACGCTGGTGCGCGCCAGCGCCGAGACCCGCGCCCGGCTTGGGGTCTTCCAGCCGCAGCCCGCGCCGCTGGCGGCACTGTCGGCGGGACTGCGGCAGCAGTTCGATCCGCGCGGCATTCTGAACTCAGGCCTGATGGAGTAGGACATGCAGACCACTTTCACCGAAGAACAGCTGCAGGATCCCGGCATCGCGCGGTCCAATGAAATCCTGCGCTCCTGCGTGCATTGCGGGTTCTGCACCGCCACATGCCCCACCTACCAGGTGCTGGGGGATGAGCTGGATAGCCCCCGCGGGCGGATCTACCTGATCAAGGACATGCTGGAAAACGAGCGGGTGCCGGACGCCAAGACCGTCAAGCATATCGACCGCTGCCTGTCCTGCCTTGCCTGCATGACCACCTGCCCCTCTGGCGTGCATTACATGCATCTGGTGGATCACGCCCGCGCCTATATCGAGAAGCATTACGACCGCCCCTGGAGCGACCGCGCGCTGCGCTGGCTGCTGGCGCGGATACTGCCCTATCCGACCCGCTTCCGGCTGGCGCTTCTGGGGGCAAAGCTGGCGCGGCCCCTGCGCGGGTTGATGCCGGATGCGCGACTGCGGGCGATGCTGGACATGGCGCCGAAACAGATCCCGCCGGTCAGCCGCAATGACGATCCGCAAAGCTTTGCCGCCGCCGCGCCGCGCAGGAAACGGGTCGCCCTGATGACCGGCTGCGCCCAGAAGGCGCTGAACACCGACATTAATGACGCCACCATCCGCCTGCTAACCCGGCTGGGCTGCGAGGTGGTGGTGGCCGAAGGCGCGGGCTGCTGCGGAGCGCTGACCCACCACATGGGGCGCGAGGAGGAAAGCCACGCAACGGCGGCGAAAAACATTCGCGCCTGGACCGCCGAGATGGACGGGCAGGGGCTGGACGCCATCGTCATCAACACCTCCGGCTGCGGCACCACGGTCAAGGACTACGGCCATATGTTCCGCAATGACGCGCTGGCGGCGGATGCCGCGCGGGTGTCGGGGATTGCCATGGACATTTCCGAGCTGCTGATGCAGCTGGAACTGCCGGAGGGCACGGAGAAGGGGCTGACGGTGGCCTATCACGCGGCGTGCTCGCTGCAGCACGGCCAGCAGATCAAGACCCACCCCAAGACGCTGCTGAAACGCGCCGGTTTTACGGTGGTGGAGCCGGCTGACAGTCACCTGTGCTGCGGCTCGGCGGGCACCTACAACCTGATGCAGCCGGAAATCTCGGCCCAGTTGAAGGCGCGCAAGGTGAAGACGCTGGAGGCAAAGCAGCCCGACCTGATCGCCGCGGGCAATATCGGCTGCATGATGCAGATCGGCTCCGGCACGCAGCTGCCGATTGTCCACACGGTCGAGCTGCTGGACTGGGCCACCGGCGGGCCGCAACCACCCGCGTTGACTGCGCCCGGCAAGATCGTGCCGGAGGTGCCGATCTTGCGCTGAACAAATGAAAAGAATCCCCCCATACGGGGCTGCCTTTGTCCGCCGCTTGCCGTAATTTCGCCTGAAGAGACAGGTAATCTCCCGGTTGGTGGACAAGAGGAGACGCGAGTGAGGCAGTGGGTTCTGGCGGTTCTGGCAGCGGTGCTGCCAGCCGTGTCTTTGGCGCAGGACAGCCGTCTGCAGCGGATGGATACGCTGGACGCAGGCCGAAAGTGGGAAGCCGTCGGACGGCTGGACGTCAATGGCGAAGGTTTTTGCACTGGCGCGTTGATCGCGCCCGATCTGGTGCTCACCGCGGCGCATTGCCTTTACGACAGCCGCACCAAGGAACGGATCGACCCCTCGACGATCGAATTTCTCGCAGGCTGGCGCAACGGTCGCGCCTCGGCGTACCGCTCGGTGCGCCGGGCGGTCGAGCATCCTTCCTACGTGTTTGACGGTGCCCTTTCGACGGATCGCGTGCGCAATGACCTGGCACTGCTGCAATTGCAACGCCCGATTCGAAATACCACCGTCACCCCCTTTGAAACCGACGCCCGCCCGCGCAAGGGGGCCCGGATCGGCGTGGTGTCCTATGCCCACGACCGCTCGGAAGCGCCCTCCCTGCAAGAGGTCTGCGCGGTGATGGCGCGCCAGGAGGGGGTGCTGGTGATGTCCTGTGATGTGGACTTTGGCTCCTCCGGGGCGCCGGTGTTTTCCTTTGACGGGGATAAGCCGCGGATCGTTTCGGTGGTGTCGGCCAAGGCCGAGGTCAGTGGCAAGCGGGTCTCGCTTGGCTCTGCGCTGGCGGAGGAGCTGGCCCTGTTGCAGGCACAGCTGACCGGCGTTGCCACTAGCAGCCGCATGCCGCCCGGCGTCGGTCGGGTACGGGTCGGTGAGGGGCGTGGCACCTCCGGCGCCAAGTTCATCCGGCAATGAGCTGGCGGGGGCTGATGCTGGCGCTTGTCGCCTGCGGCGTCAGCGCGGCAGCGATGGCCCAGGACACCGGCCTGCGGCGATTGACAGACCGCGAGGACGTGTTGGGCTGGGAAGCCGTGGGGCGGCTGGAGCTGAAGGGGCAGGGGTTTTGCACCGGGACCCTGATTGCGCCGGAACTGGTGCTGACCGCGGCGCATTGCGTTTACGGGCGCGACGGGATGCTGCGACCGGCCGAGCAGATCATCTTTCGCGCCGGGCTGCGCGACGGTGTGGCCATTGCCGAGCGGCAGGCGTTGCAGATCGCCGCGCATCCGGGGTTTGACCCACAGCGTCGGTTGGACATGAACAACATTCGCCACGATGTTGCATTGATCCGTCTGGTGCAGCCCATTCACAGCCACGAGGCCGATGCCTTTGCGCTGCATGCGGCGCGAGATTATGGCCAGGACATATCCGTTACCTCCTATGGCATGGGGCGGGCCGAAGCGCCGTCACGGCAGCGTCACTGCAACCTCTTGGGGGAGCAGGACGACGTGATGGTGGTCGATTGCAACGTGACCTTCGGGTCGTCTGGTGCGCCGGTGTTCTCGCAGGTGGGCGGGCGGGGACGCATCCTGGCGCTGGTTTCGGGCGGCGGCAGCTACAATGGCCGAAAGGTTGCCTTTGGCATGAAGCTGCCAGAGCGCGTGGCGGAATTGAAGGCGCAGCTGCGCCGCAACCCGGTTAAACCGCCAGGCCCACCGATCAAGCGTATCCGGGTCGGCAATGGAAGTTTATCCGCGGGCGGCGCAAAATTTGTCCGCCCCGAAGGCTGACACCCCCCTTGAACCCCTCTTCTGCTTTCCTATCTCAGCATTGTCGGGGCCGCCGCTAATCGGGGCCCGGACGTGACCCGCCTGTCCCAAAAGGGAAGGCACCGTTGAAATCGCTCAACTTATGAGGATGACACATGCGTACCTTCGATTTTACCCCGCTGCACCGGGCCACCATCGGCTTTGACCAGATCGCAAATCTGATGGACCGCGCCTTGAGCGCCGATTCCACCCAGTCCAGCTACCCGCCCTACAACATCGAAAAGACCGATGCCGACAGCTATCGCATTTCGGTGGCCGTTGCCGGTTTCTCCGAAGATGACCTGAGCGTCGAGGTCAAGGAAAACGCGCTGGTTGTTTCGGCCAAGAAGGCTGACACGGACGACGAAGAGCGGACGTTCCTGCACCGTGGCATTGCCACCCGTGCCTTCGAGCGTCGCTTCACCCTTGCCGACCACGTGCGGGTGACAGGCGCCACCCATGAAAACGGCATGCTGCATATCGACCTGTATCGCGAGGTGCCCGAAGCACTGAAACCGCGGCGGATCGAAATTGCCTCGTCCCGCACCAAGCATCCCGAGATCGAGGCCAAATCGGTCAACTGATCCGGTCGATGCAGCACGGAAAAGCCCGCCAGAGATGGCGGGCTTTGTTGCTTTTTGCGGTTTCTGCGCGGGCTTAGCTGGGCTGGCCCGCCGCGCCGATGGAAAAGAACATGGTCTCGCCCGAGCTGTCATCGACGCCGTCATTGTCGGTAGAGACATAGATCTCGCCCGAGGGCAGGATCGCCAGGCCTTCGACCTTGTCCAGCACATAGCCGCCGGTGGATTTCAGATCGGGCAGCAGATCGCGCACCAGCTCCTTGGAAACCACGGGCAGCTCGCCGCCCAGCGGTGCGGGCACCATCTCCGACAGCGGGATGCGGTAGACCTTCTTGGTCACGGCGCGCACGTCATGCTGGTTGTCGCGTTCCACCACATAGGCATAGCCGTCATGGGCGGCGATTTCCGACAGGCCGACCCAGCCGGTCTGCGGCTCGGCTTTCTGGTAATGCACCGCGCCCCATTCCTTGGTGTCGAGGTTGTAGGCCACCAGTTTGACGTGGTTCTTCGGATCATCCTTCCATTCGCGCTGGACGGCCATCCACAGGGTGTTGCCGACCTTTGTGATGCCCTCGAAGCCAAAGCGCCGCTCCACCGCCTGCAGCTCCGGCGGCAGGGCGATTTCGCCCGATTTCGCCTTGATCAGGCCGTTTGCGTCCACGTGGTAGATCGCATGCGGGACAAGCCGGTCGCTGCGCCCCTCCGAGGCCACGTAGAAACCACCTTCGCCATCAAGGGTGATGCCTTCCAGGTCCAGTTTCTGCGCCGGGTTGCCGTCGGCGCGGTGGATGCGGATCACATCCACAATGCGGGCCGGGGTCTGGCTGGGATCAATTTTGAAGATCGAGGGTTGGAAGCCGTAGAAGCTGTCGTTCACCGCCCAGATCATGCCGTCCTGATCGGCCACCATGCCGGAGATCGCGCCCCAGCCGATCAGCTCGTCCGCGCCGGCGGAGGTCAGATGCGGATAGGCGGCCGGTGCGTTTTGCAGCTCGAACAGGCTGACATGCGCCCGCGCGCCGCCGTCCTCGATCAGGTCCTTTTCATTGGCCGAAACCAACAGGTTGCGCTCGGGGATCACCGCATAGCCTTCGGGACCGACGCCCGAAGGGAGCAGCTGCTTCAGCACCGGCGCGGCAGGATCGCTCACGTCATAGACGCCGACGACCGAGGCACGCTCGGCGCCGACAAACACATAGGGCGTGCCGTCAAACTTGCCGAAGGTGACCGATTCCGGCTCCACGCCCTTGGCGTCCGAGCGTTTGTCCGGGTAGTGGCCGATCTGCACGATGGCATGTTCAAAGCTGGTGCCGCTGTCGTAGACCACGGTGCCGTCCTTGCGGAAGATCGTCCAGCCGCGCGAGCCGCCCTGGTAGTCGCCTTCATTGGCGGTGGCGAAATGGTCGTCATCGATCCAGGCAACCGCATCGGGCTCGCGCAGGCGGCCCTTCTGGCTCTCGTCAAAGATCAGCGCGCCGCGCTCGTCCGTGGCGTCGATGCCCTCCAGGTCCACCGCCCCGGCGGAGAAATGGCTGACGACGCTGCCATCGCGCGAGACCACGACAATGTGGTTGTTTTCCTGCAGGGTGACAACGGTTTCACCCAGAGCGTTGATCGAGACATATTCCGGCTCCGGGTCGGAACCCGCAATCTCGGCCAGCCCGGTCAGGCCGACCACCTTCATCGACGCGCAGTCGAGGCTGTCCCCGGTCAGATCCAGCATCACCAGATTGCCCGCAGGCATCTGCGGGATCTGGCCGCCGTTCAGATCCTCGTCGCGCTCATTCTCGATCGCCACGGCGATGAAGCTGCCGTCCGGCGCCTGTGCCACGCTGTCCGGCTGACCGCCCAGATCACAGCTGCCCAGCGTGTCGCCGCTGGCAATATCAATGGCCATCAGCAACCCCGACGGCGCGGTATAGCTTTCCGATGTGTTTACCCCGACAAATGCGGTCTGGCCCTTGATGGCAACCGAGGTCGGCTCTCCCGGCAGGGTGATGTTGCCCAGCGGCTTGGGATTGGCGGGATCGGTGATGTCGATGCGGCCCAGTGCCTTCAGCGGGCTGTCGGTATAGGCCAGCGTCAGCCCGTCCGCGGTGGCGGCGATGATCTCGGGCGAGGTCTCGCGGCTGGTGTCTTCCCCAGCGGCCATGTTGGCGACCACGGGGAATGAGGCGATACGGTTGAAATTCATCTCGGCCAAGGCCTGACCGGCGCTCAGGGCGAGGGCGGAGGTCAGGCAGATCATGCGCAGCGGCATCGGGTGTCTCCCAGTCAAAATTGATGGGCGGAACAGACCCGCTGCGCGTCACAGGCGCATGACGGCGGCGTTGCGGTTTTATGACACCGGGGGCGGTGCCGTGGCCCGCCCCCCCCCGTGCAAGCGCGGTCAGACCGACATGCAGATGTATTTCATCTCCAGGTAGTCCTCGATGCCGTGGTGGCTGCCTTCGCGGCCGAGGCCCGACTGTTTCACGCCGCCAAACGGCGCCAGCTCGGTCGAGATGATGCCGGTGTTGACCCCGACGATCCCGTATTCCAGCGCTTCCGCCACCTTGTAGACGCGGCTCAGATCCTTGGCATAGAAGTAAGAGGCGAGGCCGAAGATGGTGTCGTTGGCCATCGCGATCACCTCGTCCTCGTCCTCGAACTTGAACAGGGGCGCCATCGGGCCAAAGGTCTCATCGGTGGCGAAGACCATGTCAGTGGTCGCGCCAGTGATGATCGTGGGCTCAAAGAAGGTGCCGCCCAGCTCGGACGGGTTGCCGCCGAGGATAACCTCTGCGCCCTTTTCCTTGGCGTCCGCAATATGGGCCTGCACCTTTTCCACCGCTTTCTGGTTGATCAGCGGGCCGAATTGCACCCCCTCTTTCAGCCCGTCGCCAACGGTCATCTTCTCGACCGCGGCCTTCAGCTTGGCGGCGAATTCGTCATAGACCCCGGCCTGCACGTAGATCCGGTTGGCGCAGACGCAGGTCTGGCCGTTGTTGCGGAACTTGCACATGATCGCGCCCTCGACCGCAGCGTCCAGATCGGCATCGTCGAACACGATGAAAGGCGCGTTGCCGCCCAGCTCCATCGAGCATTTCATGACAGTGTCCGCCGCCTGCCGCATCAGGATGCGGCCGACCTCGGTGGAGCCGGTGAAGGTCAGCTTGCGCACCGCGCCGTTCTCGCAGAATTCCTTGCCGATCTCCGACGCGTTGGAGGAGGGCACCACGTTGAACACGCCTGCGGGAATGCCCGCGCGGTCCGCCAGAACCGCCAGCGCGGTGGCCGACAACGGCGTCAGCTCCGCCGGGCGCGCCACAAAGGAACAGCCCGCCGCCAGCGCCGGGCCCGCCTTGCGGGTGATCATCGCGTTGGGGAAGTTCCAGGGCGTGATCGAGGCGGCAACCCCGATGGGCTGCTTCAGCACGGTGATGCGTTTGTCACGCTGATGGCCGGGGATGGTCTCGCCGTAGACGCGCTTGGCCTCTTCGGCGAAGAATTCGATGAAGGAGGCACCATAGGCGATTTCGCCGCGTGCCTCGGCCAGTGGCTTGCCCATCTCGGCGGTCAGGATCACCGCCAGGTCTTCCTGGTTCTCCATCATCAGGTCGAACCACTTGCGCAGCACGCCCGCGCGCTCCTTGCCGGTCCATTTGGCCCAGTCCTTCTGCGCGGCTTCGGCCTGGGCGATGGCGCCGGCCACCGCGGCGCGGTCCAGATCGGCAACCTGCGCGATCACGTCGCCGCGGGCGGGGTTGGTCACGTCAAAGGTGCTGCCGCCCTCGACGAACTTGCCGCCGACATAGGCGCGGGTTTCCAGCAGGCTGGGATCGTTCAGCAGGGATTTCAGGTCAGTGGTTGCGTCAAGCATGGCAGGCCTCCCGGGTTTCTGTGTCGCTGGAATGCAAATCAGCTGCGCCCAGTTATGTCCAGAGGGAACCATAAGTCCAGAATTTGATCAAATGATGGGCGCGCGAAAACCATGCGGAATTTGACACGGGCTGTGCGACACTGTCAGGTAGCCGCAAATAAAAACTTCAGGGAGACCGGGCATGGAATTGGATGATGCCTATGCCAATGGCGCGTATATCGAAAATGCGGCGGACTACCCGCCGCGCTGGGCGGCGTCGGCCGAGGATTTCCGCAACAGCCTGCATGAACGGGCCCGGCTGGACATAGCCTATGGCGAAGGCGAGCGGCACAAGTTCGACCTGTTCCTGCCCGAGGGGACGCCGAAGGGGCTGCTCATCTTTGTGCATGGTGGCTATTGGCTGGCCTTCGACAAAAGCAGCTGGTCGCACCTGGCCCGCGGCGCGCTGAAGCACGGCTGGGCGGTGGCGATGCCGTCCTATGACCTGTGCCCTTCGGTGCGGATCGCCGACATCACCCGGCAAATTGCTGCTGCAGTGACCCGCATCGCAGCTGAGGTCGAGGGGCCAATCGCCCTGGCCGGGCATTCTGCCGGCGGCCATCTGGTGGCGCGGATGCTGGACAAGACCCTGCTGCCGGCGGAGGTGGGCGCGCGGATCAAGACGGTAATCCCGATTTCGCCGCTGTCCGACCTGCGCCCCCTGCTGCGCACCTCGATGAACCAGAAGTTCAAGATGGATTCCGCCGCAGCGATCGCGGAAAGCCCGGTGGAGATGCAGGACCGCTACCCGGCGGAGGTCACCGTCTGGGTCGGCGGCGAGGAACGGCCTGCGTTTCTGGACCAGGCGATCTGGCTGGTTGAGGCCTGGGACGCGGATCACGTCATCGCCTTCGGCAAGCATCATTTCAACGTGATCGAGCCGCTGGCGGACCCCGAAAGCGATCTGGTGGCGCTGATCGTGAACTGAGCCGCCCCCTCCACCCGTCAGACCGGACAGCACGCGCCCCTCCCTCGCATGGGGGAGGGCGTTTTCGTTTCACGGCGTAGACTGCGGCGCGGTCCTTGGCGAAGATCTGCAGAAGCCGTCCGTCTTTTTTCTTGCCAGCCACGCGATTCCGCCCCATCTTCGCGGCATGGGCCGGGCGATGGCGTCGCCGCATGGGATTCATGGTGCCCTGACATTCCAAAAACTGTCCTGAACGCCGGGACCTTTCTTGTAAGAAGGAAGGGTCTGATATGACTTCACGTCCTGACATGTACCGTTTTCACAATGGCGAAAAGGCGCCGTTGCAGTTTTCCGTTTCGGAGTATGAGGCGCGCATCGCGGGCCTGCGCAAGATCATGGCGGACGCTGGGGTGACGGCTGCGGTCTTCACCTCGATGCACAACATTTCGTATTACTCGGGCTTCACCTACTGCGCCTTTGGCCGCCCCTACGGCCTGGTGGTGACCGAGACCGAGGCGGTGACGATCAGTGCCGGCATCGATGCGGGCCAGCCCTGGCGGCGGTCGTTCTGCGACAACATCACCTATACCGACTGGCAGCGCGACAATTTCTGGCGTGCGATCAAATCGGTCAGCGGTGAAAATGCCGTCGTCGGATACGAGAGCGATCACCTGACGCTGCTGCAAAAGGACAAGCTGGAGAGTTTCCTGAAACCTTCGAGACTGGTTGACCTCTACCTGCCGACGATGGAGCAGCGGATGCGCAAGTCGGCGGCCGAGATCGAGCTGATCCGCGCCGGTGCCGCGGTGGCCGACGTCGGCGGTTTTGCGATCCGTGATGCGGTCAGGGAAGGCGTGCGCGAGATCGACGTGGCGATGGCCGGGCGCGACGCGATGGAACTGGAAATCGCCAAACGCTTCCCCGATGCGGAATACCGCGACACCTGGGTCTGGTTCCAGTCCGGTATCAACACCGATGGGGCGCACAACCCGGTGACGAGCCGCCGCCTGCAGCGCGGCGACATCCTGTCTCTGAACACCTTCCCGATGATCTCGGGCTACTACACCGCCCTGGAGCGGACCATGTTCGTCGGCGAAGTCGATGATGCCAGCCTCGAGATCTGGGAGGCCAATGTGGCGGCGCATGAATATGGCATATCGCTGCTGCAGCCGGGCGCCAGCTGTGCCGAGATCACCCACAAGATCAACGCCTTCTTCGAAGAACGCGATCTGCTGCAGTACCGCACCTTCGGCTATGGCCACTCCTTTGGCGTGCTGTCGCACTACTATGGGCGCGAGGCTGGTTTGGAACTGCGCGAGGACATCGACACGGTGCTGGAGCCGGGCATGGTAATCTCGATGGAGCCGATGCTGACACTGGCGGAAGGGCAGCCGGGGGCCGGTGGCTATCGGGAGCACGACATCCTGCTGATTCAGGAAGACGGAAACGAGAACATCACCAAGTATCCCTACGGCCCGGCGTTCAACGTGGTGGGGTGATGGCTGTGTACGGTCAAGAGCAGGGGGACGCGTCCCCCTGCTGCTGCGCGAATACCGCGCCGCGAACATGCACCTAGTGGTAGGGTTGCACCGGGGGTGTGACCGTCTCGCCTGAAGGCAGCCAAACGGGGGCCTCCGGCGCTGCGGGCGTTGGGTGCGGCTGGCGGGTGAGCCAGGCATGGTTCATGCGCATTGCCGTGGACTGCGCATTTGCGATTTCGGGATGTACCGAAAGGCTGAGATTCGCGGCGTCATGCTGCGCGGTGACCGTAACGCGGTCGCCGGGGAGGGCCTGACGCGGCTGGTCCAGCAGGAACGCCGTGCGCCCCCAATGGCCGTCTGAGGTGAGGCCATTGTCCACCGCAATGCCCGCGGCCAGCTGCATTTCGAAACTGACCAGCACCGCCTGCAGTGTACCGCCGAGGTCGCAGACCAGCTCGCGGGTGATGCGACCGGGATCGATGGTCGGGCGGGTGAAATCAAAGCGGAACAGGTCACAGTCTGGCCCGATCGCCCGCATGCCGCTGGCGGCAAAGTCGCCCGGCGTGATCTGAGCCACCCGCGCAAACTGGTGAAATGCGCTGAGGTCGAACCCCTCTGCCTGCGCCGGGCGCCATTGGTTCATCAGCCCGTCGCATTGCACCAGGCGTGCGCGGAGCGTGCCATGTTCCGGCACCGCGCGGGCCCCCGGCTTGGCCAGGGCCGCCATCGCGTGGGCCAACGTGGCCAGCGCGCCTTCGCCCAGCAGGACCGTGTCCACGATCTCCGAGATCACCACGTCGGCGGGTTCCGGCATATCTTCGCCGATGACGATGTCATGGGACCACTTCGAGATGACGGTAACCCGGTCGGCAAGGCCATTGTCGGCGATCACCCGCCGTGCCGCTTCGGCAATCAGCGGCTGTTGTTCGCAGGTATAGACATGTTTCGCGCCGGCGCGCGCGGCCAGCATTGCGGTCAGCCCGGCCCCGCAGCCAATGTCCAGAACGATGTCGCCGGGCCGCACTTTGGCGGCGATTGCCTCGGCATAGGCGCGATTGCGGGCGGTGTCGGCGAGCATCGGGAAATGCCACCGCGGCACGAAGGTCTGGTGCAGGCGCTCGCGCAGCACCTGCGCTTCGTGGTGGTGTGGGTCCTGCTGCAACGCCCGCGACAGCAGGCGGGCGGTGCGGATGCCGCCATCGGCCAGGGATTCGGACTTGGCCAGGGTGACAAAGCCTTCGGCCTCCGGCGCTGCCTGAGGCTGGGATGTGCGGTCGGAGACGGGAGATTGGCGGTCAGGCAATTTTTAGTTTTCCTCATTTGAAGCAAATGCTGCTGATTGGACTATTCACCGGACGGCTCTAAGAATTGGTAAAGGACAGGCCAGCGCGCAGGCGGTGTTCGGGACGTTGCGCCGGAGCGGGTCTTGGGGCATATGTGCCCATAGGCCGAAAGTCTGCTTCCTGCTTGTCACTGGCCGCACCGTGCCCTGCGCCCGGCAGGAAATGCTCGGCGAGCAAGAGAGAGCCACCGCCATGTATGACGCCCAGGAAAAAAAGAAATCGGAGTTCGCGCTGATCCAGCTGATGCCGAACATGATGACCATCGGCGCCATTTGCGCCGGTCTGACGGCGATCCGCTTTGCGATCTTCGGCAGTTTCATGCCAGCGGTGCTGATGATCATTCTGGCCGCGCTTCTGGACGGTCTGGACGGGCGGCTGGCCCGCGCGCTGCGCAGCCAGAGCAAGATGGGCGCGGAGCTGGATTCGCTGGCGGATTTCCTCAATTTCGGGGTGGCGACGCCGATGGTTATCTACCTGTGGGCGTTGCAGGACGTGCGCGGCGCAGGGTGGATCTCGGTGCTGGTGTTCTCGGTCTGCTGCGTGGTGCGCCTGGCCCGGTTCAATGTCAGCGCCAAGTCCGAAGAGGAAGCCAAGGTGCGCAGTGGCTTCTTCGAGGGCATCCCGTCCCCGGCCGGCGCGCTGCTGGCGCTGCTGCCGATGTTCATCTCTTTTGCCTTCGACGGGGAAATGGTCCTGCCGGGGCTGCTGATTTGCCTGAACATGGTGGTGATCGGTCTGTTGATGATCAGCCACATTCCGACCTGGTCGCCCAAGGCCATGAAAATTTCGCGCGAACATGTCAAATATCTGCTGGTGGGCTTCGCGTTCATGGCTGCGGCCTTGCTGACCTATGCGTGGACCGTGCTGGTGGTTCTGTGTCTTGGGTATGTTGCCATCGTGATTTGGGGGCTGATCTTTCAGTCGCGCGAATGACAATTTTTCGAGGAGGTACTTTTGGATATCAAGGCTGTCGAGGAATCCTACGCGCGCTGGGCGCCGGTATATGACAGAACATTCGGCGCGGTGACCCGCGCTGGTCGTCGGCGCGCAGTGCAGTTCATCAACGCGCGCGAAGGCAATGTGCTGGAGGTCGGCGTCGGTACCGGACTGTCGCTGCAACATTATGCGCCGCATCTGAAGGTCACCGGCATCGATTTCAGCCATGACATGCTGAAAAAAGCCGAGGCAAAGGTACAGGAGATGAACCTGAGCCACGTCGAGGCGCTGCGCCAGATGGACGCGCGCCAACTGGATTTCCCGGACAATGCCTTCGACACGGTTGCAGCAATGCACGTGCTGTCGGTGGTGCCGGAGCCGGAACAGGTCATGCGCGAGATCGCCCGCGTTCTGAAGCCCGGCGGCAAACTGGTCGTCACCAACCATTTCAAGAGCGGCAAGGGGGTGCGTGCATCGCTGGAGCGGCTGTCGGCCCCGCTGGCCAATGTGATCGGCTGGCATTCCGATTTCGAGCTGGAAACCATCCTGAAGGACGACCGGCTGCGCATCGAGCAGCAGGAAAGCTTGCCGCCGCTGGGCATGATGACCTTTCTGGTGCTGGAAAAGCATCAGAACAACTGACCTCTCGTCGCCGCCCCAGCCTGTCGGTTGCGGGCGGCGAGCTTTGTCTCTGTCCTCGAAAAGCCCCCGGCGATTTTGCCGAAGGGCGGTTCGTGGTGCCGAAGATTGGGCGGGGAGGGGATGTAAGTCGCGTTCACATGCCCATATCATTATATGGCATCTTGGCATGATGGGACGGGCATATGAGCGTTACCAGGTTTGAACGGACACGGCTGACCCTGGGCGGGCCGACGCGCGCGCCCGCGTCAGGGCACTGTGATGCCTGCACGCTGGGAGGCTTTTGAATGTTCGGTTTTCTGCGCCTGGTCCTGATTTTGCTGGTGGTTCTGACCCTGGTCTACGGGGCGGTGTCGCTCTACTCCCGCGAAGCGCGGCGGGCGAAGCTGAAGCGTCGCTGGAAAGACAAGGGGTTGACCGGAGACCGCGCGGCCTTCATCCAGCGAGGGCTGAAACAATACGACCGGTCCTTTCGTCGCCGACTGATCCTGCTGGTTTACATCGTTCCGCTGGGGGCGCTGGCGCTCCTGATCTACGTCATTAACTTCATGTGAGGCTCCTCCCATGCGTTTCATCAAATGGGCATTTCTGATCACCTTCTGGGGGCTGTTTGGCGCCTTCCTGCATTATACCTTGCCGCAGTATGATGTGGTGCGCATCGTCAACACCTACGAGGAACGTCAGGAGCTGAACGACTGGACACGCATTTTCTGGTCCAGCCCGGATGATCGCTCGGCGCAGCTGATCAATCGCGACGTGCAGTTTATCCAGGGCGTGCGGCCGAATGGCCGCGCCATCGTCTACCGCAACGAGGATACCGGCTGGAACTGGCCGCCGTATTTCAAGTTCGACACCGCCAACCTCTACACCGACGCCAACGACAGTATTTCGACCAAGGCCAACCCGGAATGGGTGGCGGTGCTGCATTATGGTTGGCGCAACGAGTTCCTGTCGGCCTTTCCCAATGCGGTCTCGATCAAACCGGTGGCCGGTCCGGATGACAAGCCAACCAATTGGTTCACAATCATCTTCCTTGTGTTCCTGGCGGGGTTCCTCTGGGCGATATGGGTGCGTTGGCGGCGCTTCCGCCGGGCGCGCATCGATCCGATGCTCGAGAGCGCAGAGGACAGCCTGTATGCCGCGGGCGATGCCATCGCCGAGCGGCGCGGTCGGTTCCGGCGCTGGCTGCAAAGCTGGAGATCAAATTGACCAAGGGCCGCCGTCGAGGCGGCCCTTTTTGGTTTCCGGGCCGGTAATGCAACGCGCCGTGCAGTCGGGATTCGCTGCAGGGCAGGCGGCTGTCCCCTTGGCCAGATACAGGTCCTGACGCATTTCGAACGCGTCGCACGTTTTGCGGCATTGGACAGGTTTGTCCGCGCCAAGGGTTCTGGCATGCATGTCTTTTTCCGGTTTTTGCGGGTCGGTTTTGGTTCCGCTGGATAGTCGCAAATCGGGCAATTTCCGCTTCAGCAAGGTGCCGTCCTCCGGGGCGGAAAATTGGGAAGCTGGTGGAACAACGACACTGCCTGCGCAACGGAGACCCTGTTTGGGGCATGGCTGAAAGCCGCTGAAGGAGCCTTCAGGCAGCTGCCATGCGCCATCGGTCGAAACGCTGCGGGCCGTCCGACCTCCAGCCTTGCCAGAAACGTCAACCGCGGATGCGGCAGGGCGGTTGCGGGCGTGTGGCCAGCAATCTCTCCAGTCGTGCCCGCACCCAAGCCAACCCGCCGCGGGGCCGCGGCGAAGGAGAGAGACAGATGCTTCAGGACAGCGAAATTCTGGCCAAGCTGATGGCCCGGCAGGAAAATCATTCCCTGGAACAGGCGTTCTACACCGATCCGGGTGTTCTGGATCTGGACATGCGGCAGATTTTCTACCGCGAGTGGCTGTTTGCCATCCCCGCCTGTGAAGTCCCGAAACCCGGGAATTACGTCACCCACCAGGTCGGCAGCTACAACGTTATCATCGTGCGCGGCACCGACGGCGAGGTGCGGGCCTTCCACAACTCCTGCCGCCACCGCGGTTCGGTGGTCTGCAAGGCCAAGAAGGGCAATTCGCCGAAACTGGTCTGCCCCTACCACCAGTGGACCTATGAACTGGACGGCTCACTGCTGTGGGCGCGCGACATGGGGCCGGATTTCGACGCCTCCAAGCACGGGCTGAAGCCGGTGCATTGCCGCGACCTCGCAGGGCTGATCTACATCTGTCTCGCGGATGAGGCTCCGGATTTCGACGCCTTCGCCGACGTGGCACGCCCCTATCTGGAGCCGCACGACCTGGCCAATGCCAAGATCGCCCATGAAAGCGCGATCATCGAGAACGGCAACTGGAAGCTGGTCTGGGAAAACAACCGCGAGTGCTATCACTGCGGTGGCAACCACCCGTCGCTGTGCCGCACCTTCCCCGAGGATCCCTCGGTCACCGGGGTGGAGGGCGGCGAGACCCCGCCGCATCTGCAAAAGCATTTCGACCGGATCGAGGCCGCAGGCTGCCCGGCGCAGTTCCGCATCGATGCGCGCGGCCAGCACCGGCTGGCACGGATGCCGCTGAACGAGGGCGCCGAGAGCTACACCATGGACGGCAAGGCCGCCGTCGCCAAGCCGCTGGGCCGGGTGCCCTTTGCGGACGCGGGCACGCTGCTGAAATTCCACTATCCGACCACCTGGAACCACTTCCTGCCGGATCACTCCATCGTCTTCCGCGTCACGCCGATTAGCCCGACGCAAACCGAAGTCAGCACCAAGTGGCTGGTCCACAAGGATGCGGTGGAAGGTCAGGATTACGACCTGAAGCGGTTGACCGAGGTCTGGATCGCCACCAATGACGAGGACCGCATCGTGGTCGAAGACAACCAGCGTGGCATCAACTCGCCCGCGTACCAGCCTGGCCCGTATTCCAAGGTGCAGGAAAGCGGCGTGATCCAGTTCTCCAACTGGTATGCCGAGCATCTGACCCGCGCCCTGACCGGGCGCCATCTGGTGGCGGCGGAGTAAACCGATGGGACTGCAGGCCAACTTCGAGACCCTCGATGAAACCCTCGCGTGGAAGGACGACGAGATGCTGGAATGCGTCTCGGTGGTGCCGGAAGCGCCGAACACCGCGACCTTCAGCTTCCGCGCGCCTTCGGGCGCTTGGTTCAAGTACCAGCCCGGCCAGTTCCTGACGCTGGAACTGCCGGTGCCGGGGGAAACCGTCTGGCGCACCTATACGATCAGCTCCTCGCCGTCGCGGCCGCTGTCGATCTCGGTCACCGTGAAGGCGCAGGCAGACAGCATCGGCACCCGCTGGATGCTGGACCATCTGCGCCCCGGCATGAAGCTGCGTGCCTCCGGACCGGCGGGGGTCTTCACCCTGCCCAAACGCCCCAGCGGGAAGTTCCTGTTCATCTCGGCCGGCTCCGGCATCACGCCCAGCCTGTCGATGACACAGTACCTGTTTGACCGTGGCCAGTCGCCCGACATCTGCTTTATCAACTGTGCCAAGCGCCCGAGCGAGATCATCGCGCGCCAACAGTTGGAAAGCATGGCCTCGCGGGTGCCGGGCATCAAGCTGCACTTCGTGGTCGAGGAGGACGACCCCTATCAGGTCTGGACGGGGTATCGCGGGCAGCTGAACCAGATCATGC
Organism: Leisingera sp. XS_AS12; assembly: GCF_041224635.1. Classification (NCBI taxonomy): domain Bacteria; kingdom Pseudomonadati; phylum Pseudomonadota; class Alphaproteobacteria; order Rhodobacterales; family Roseobacteraceae; genus Leisingera; species Leisingera sp. XS_AS12. Next base: position 7,566 of record NZ_JBGFGM010000121.1, on the reverse strand, counting down.
TGGGCCTCATCGCGCAGGATTACCTGGAGCGCGAGGTCTATTGCTGCGGGCCGGAACCTTTCATGCAGGCTGTGCGCGACATGTTGAACGGCCTCGGCTTCGACATGGAAAACTACAACCAGGAAAGCTTTGGCGCGCCGGTGGAAACCGCTGCGGATGCGCCCGAACTGGACGATGTGGTGCCGGAGGAAACCGCCGCCGCAGAAATCCTGTTTGCCGCTTCCGGCGTCACCTCCGCCTGCACCGAGACCGATACGGTTCTGGCCGTGGCCAAGGCGTCCGGCCTCAACATCCCCTCCGGCTGCACCTTTGGCATCTGCGGCACCTGCAAGGTCAAGAAGACCGCGGGCGATGTGCATATGGTGCACAATGGCGGCATCTCGGAGGAGGACGTGGAGGCAGGCTATATCCTGGCGTGCTGCTCCAACCCCATCGGCCGCGTCGAAGTGGACATCTGAGCTGAGCGGCGCGCATCCAAGTGGTTGCGCGCCGTCGACTTGTCCTGGCCTGTGGCTGTCAGATGCCGATCAGTCGCAGAACAGGTGATCGACGCGAAGTATCTCTGTCGCCTGTTCCTGCGGAACACTCAGAAACCGGGCAAGCTGGGCAGCGTTCTGCTCTGTCGTCGCATTCTCGTTCAATTGCGAAAGATGATCGAACCCGGCATCGCGGATGCTGTCGGCCTCGTATGTAATGTCGTTGCGAATGGTCGGCAGCAGATTGTTCAAGGCAGATTTCGGCGTGCGCTCACCGGCAAGCCCGACCCGTTGCGCATGGCCGACCAGATAGTCGTCGCTGAAATTGCACTCGATATGCAGGAAACGGGTGGTGCAGCGGTCGGAATGGAAGTCGTGCATCAACTCGATCGCCGAAGGGTCGAGGCAGATCAGCAACCTGTCTGACTGGTAGTAGTCATACAGCATGCGCAGCAGGGCCCGGCGGTGGCGTGTGCGCTTGAACAACGCGGCTTCGATGCCGCCCAGGTCCGGGAGCGGCGTGTGTTCCTCGTGAAACAGGTAGTCGATGGCGGGGATGTTCGTCGCGTGGCGGATTTGTTCCAGCAGGCGCTTGGCGACATGCCATTTCTTGCAGGTCACGACCAGCAATTCGCGCTCGCGACCCAGGCTGCTTTCGGTCTCCCAGAACCGGGGCGCAAACCTGCGCCCGACACGGCCCCGCTGGGTGAGGAATTTGTAGAGGTTGCTTCCCTCGTTGGAAATCTGGAAGTCCACGTCCTCGGCCGCATAAAGCCGTCCCAGACGCGATTTCAGCTCGCGGGCTTCCGGGCTGATCTTGCGGGCAAAGAGGAAATCCTGGCCGAGCAGCAGATCATAGTGGTCGTTGTAGAAATTCACCGGCATGCCGTAGTCGGTGAACATCAGAAAGGTAAGCGTCCGAGACTCGATCTCGGCTTCCGGGATCAGGTGGCGCACCAGGGTCTGGAAAAACGTCTCGTCCGGTATCCAGGTGGTGCGAAAGAAGCGCAGCACATCTTCGCGCTGCCGAATGAACTTCAGAAGGGTTTCGACGGTTCTGCGGCGCAGGCACCACCATTGGCTGCCGATCTGTACCTGGATGTCGGCTGGCAGTCGGCGTTGCAACCCCAGCCGCTTTTGAACCTCGTGGCACAGGTAGAACAGACGCTTGTGTTTGCGCTCGTTGAAATAATGGCGGTAGATCAGCCGGTCTTCCTTCATGCCGGTCTTGATCCAGTCGCTTTCGAAGAAATCGAAACTCTCGATGAAGTCGCAGTCGTGGCTGTCCAGAAAACGGTGGGCGTATTCGGCGGTTTTGATTGGCATGCAGTCGCCCGACAGCATGTAGAAATGCGTGGCGCGCGGGAAGGCGGCAACAGCGCTGCGGAGGGCGTGTAGCGTGGCTTCGACAAGCGACCACTCGCCCCAGCCGCATTTGACTCGCCGATTGGCGAAGGTCACGTTGGGGTTGTCGTCCAGGGCTGCGCGGATCTGTAGATAGTCCTGCGCCGCGGCGCGGCCGTCAAAATGGATGGCCACGCAGTCGCCGACGGCCGTCAGCCGTTCCGCCTGCTGAATGATGGCCTCCGGGTCTTTATGGCACAGCAGGATGTACGCGATTTTTGCCATACTCGTGACGGTCCGCCTTGTCTTGCCTGATTGTATCTCTTGATACGCATGCAATCCCTGCGAATAAACCAGATAGTTCCGGTTTTCGTAAACTTGTGCCATTACTGGGGCCGATGACAGTGCAACAGAGAGAAGACAGCACATGGGGTTCCCGGGCACCTGGATGACGGAAAGTGAGAGCGTGGTGTATCGGGTGGTGCCAAAATGCGCCTGCTCGACGATCGGGCAGATCCTCTACTACTCGGACCATGGCAGGTTCTACGAAGGTGACATTCACGACTCGACGACCGGGTTGCACAAATGGGCGCAGGAGCACAGCCAGGAGCCGATCACCCGGAACGTGCAGGCGCAACGGTCTTATGCCTTCACCTGCGTGCGCAACCCTTACACCCGTATCCTGTCGTCGTTTTTCGACAAGATCTGCGGCATCCAGCGCAACGGCAAACGCTATCGGGGCAACCTGGTTCCAAAGCTGGCCTATGACTATGGCATTGAAGTCGGTGGCGAGGACGGCAAGCAGGACTTCGACCAGATCGCCAGCTTCCGTCGATTCCTGCTGTTCGCGCGCGACACCATCCGCTGGCGCCGCCCGATGGACCCTGACATCCATTGGTCGGCCATGTCGGGACATGTTTCGACCTTTATCCTGAACGGCGGCCGGTACAACAAGATCTTCTGGACAGAGGCATTCAATGACGGGATGCAGCAGGTGCTGGACGCCATCGACACGCCGCATCCGGTGGACCTGGCCGCGATCCCCCGCTTCAACGAAAGCGAAGGCCACGGCCCCAAGCGCGCGCACGCCGTAGAGGACTATTTCGACGACCTGTCGATGCACCTGGTCTATGAGATCTACAAGCGCGATTTCGAGCTGTTCAAATATGATTTCGAAAACCCGGGCAACAAGATGCCGGTCGGAGAGATCGACCTGGACGAGGTCCACGCCAAACTGGGGGAGTAGGTGGATCGGCGCACCGGGGAGAGCTCCCGCGCCTTTGCGCAGCATCAAAGATGCAGCGTAAAGCCTTGGGCCGGGCGCCGCTGGCGCGGCGCGGGTGGGTGTGTCATCTGGCAGAGCAGCTTCTCCTTTCCTGAAATACTCCCGCCGGAGGCGCGCCGTGCCTCGGCACGGCGCCACGCCCAACGCCGCGTGGCGTGCTGGCGCCAGCCAGCGGGCCGAAGCGGGGGCGGGAGAGCTGCGCAGATGAAGGAAGTTTGCTGAGAAGCGGTTCAGGGGCAGGTCTGCCCTGAACGCGCCTGGTCCATTGTATGGCGCCTGAAACCGCCTCAAGGGCAAGCGGCTGCGCCGCCGCGCCCTGCGCGGCCCTTGACCCGGTTTCAGGCTCGGGCGCTACAAGAAAACCCGCCGCGTGAGGGCGGCGGGTTTGGCATTTTTCTGGGCGTGTCCGGCCTCAGTCCTCGTCGGGCAGCGCGCGTACGGCCCCCTTGGCGGCGGAGGTGGCCAGCATGGCGTAGGCTTTCAGCGCCTTGGAGACCTTGCGCTTGCGCGGCTCGGCGGGTTTCCAGCCCTTGGCGTCCTGCTCCTTGCGCCGCGCCGCCAGCTCCTCGTCGGAGACCGCGAGGTGGATGGTGCGGTTCGGGATATCGATCTCGATGGTGTCGCCGTTGCGCACCAGGCCGATCTCGCCGCCCTCGGCCGCCTCGGGCGAGACGTGGCCGATCGACAGGCCCGAGGTGCCGCCGGAGAAGCGGCCGTCGGTCAGCAGCGCGCAGGCTTTGCCCAGCCCCTTCGACTTCAGGTAGGAGGTCGGATACAGCATCTCCTGCATGCCCGGACCGCCGCGCGGGCCTTCGTAGCGGATCACCACCACGTCGCCTTCCTTGACCTTGCCGGTCAGGATGTCGTTCACCGCTTGGTCCTGGCTCTCGCAGACATAGGCCGAGCCGGTGAACTTCAGGATGTTCTCATCGACGCCCGCGGTCTTCACGATGCAGCCGTCCCGGGCAATGTTGCCGAACAGCACCGCCAGGCCGCCGTCCTGGCTGAAGGCGTGTTCCTTGGCGCGGATCACGCCGTTCTCGCGGTCGGTGTCCAGCTCCTTGTAGCGGTTGGCCTGGCTGAACGCCTGCGTGGTGCGCACGCCGCCGGGGGCGGCCTTGAACAGCTCCAGCGCCTTGGGGTTGTCGGTCACCTTGATGTCCCATTTGGCGATCGCTTCGCCGATGGTCGGGGTGTGGACGGTGTGGCAGTCCTCGTGCAGGAGGCCCGCACGGCTCAGCTCGCCGAGGATGGAGAAGATACCGCCGGCACGGTGCACGTCTTCCATGTGAACGTTGTGGATGTTCGGCGCGACCTTGCACAGGCAGGGCACGCGGCGGCTCAGCCGGTCCATGTCGGCCATGGTAAAGTTGACTTCGCCCTCGTTGGCAATCGCCAGGAGGTGCAGCACGGTGTTGGTGGAGCCGCCCATGGCGATGTCCAGGCTCATCGCGTTCTCGAAAGCTTCGAACGTGGCGATCTCGCGCGGCAGGAAGCCCTTTTCCTCGTCCTGGTAGTGGCGCTTGGTGATCTCGACGATCTTGCGCCCGGCTTCCAGGAACAGCTCCTTGCGGTCGGCGTGGGTGGCCAGCGTCGAGCCGTTGCCCGGCAGCGCCAGACCCAGCGCCTCGGCCAGGCAGTTCATCGAGTTGGCGGTGAACATGCCCGAGCACGACCCGCAGGTGGGGCAGGCGTTTTCCTCGATGTGCTTCACCTGCTCGTCGGTGAACTTGTCGTCCGCGGCGGCAACCATCGCATCCACCAGGTCGATCTTCTTCATGTCGAGATCGGCGATGTCGATCTTGCCCGCTTCCATCGGGCCACCGGAGACGAAGATCGCCGGGATGTTGAGGCGCATGGCGGCCATCAGCATGCCCGGCGTGATCTTGTCGCAGTTGGAGATGCAGACCATCGCGTCGGCACAATGCGCGTTGACCATGTATTCGACGCTGTCGGCGATCACCTCGCGCGAGGGCAGGGAGTAGAGCATGCCGTCATGGCCCATGGCGATGCCGTCATCCACCGCGATGGTGTTGAACTCCTTCGCCACGCCGCCGGCGGCTTCGACCTCGCGGGCGACCATCTGGCCGAGGTCCTTGAGGTGGACGTGGCCGGGTACGAACTGGGTGAAGGAGTTGACGATGGCGATGATCGGCTTGCCGAAATCATCGTCCTTCATGCCGGTCGCGCGCCACAGTCCGCGCGCGCCCGCCATATTGCGGCCATGGGTGGAGGTTCTGGATCGGTACATCGGCATGGTAGCGCTTCCCTTTGAATTTGGCCCTAGGGACACGATTTGCGCAATAAAGGCAACCGGCCAGGGGTGGGTTGGGTAATTTATGGCGTATTTTGCGCCGGATTTGGAGGGTCTGATGGTTTCTCTTCAGGGTGATTTTGGCGGCTCAGGCCCGTGCTGGCGCAGGGACGGGGCGGCGTAGCCAGTGATTCACCGCCAGCCCCAGCAGCAACGCCCAGAGCGGCGCGCCGATACCGGCAAAGCTGATGCCGGACACCGTGACCATGAAGGTCACCAGCGCGGCCTCGCGCCCGTCCGGCTCTGCCAGTGCTGCGGAGAGGCTGTTGCCGATGGTCGACAGCAGGGCCAGCCCGGCGACCGTCGCCACCAGCGCCGCGGGCGCGATCAGGAACAGGCTGATGACGGTGGCACCGCCCAGCCCGACCAGACTGTAGACCAGCCCTGTCATCACCCCGGCCAGATAGCGCGTCCGCGGGTTTTCATCCGCCTCGGGCCCGGCGCAGATCGCAGCGGTGATGGCGGCAAGGTTGAAGGCAAAGCCCCCGAACGGTGCCAGCAGCAGCGAGGCCAGCCCGGTCACGGTCAGGCAGGCCGAGACCGGCGGCTGGTAGCCCGCGGCCCGCAGCGCCACGACGCCGGGCATGTTCTGCGAGGACATGGTGACGATATACAGCGGCAGCCCGATGCCGATCAGCACCGGCAGTGAAAAGGCGGGCATCACGAACTCGGGACGCGCCAGCGTCAGGTCCAGCGCCTCCAGGCTGCCAAAGCTGCCGGTGGCGGCGCAGTACAGCACGCCCGCGGCCAGAACGGCGGGGATGCAGTAGCGGGCAAACAGGCGGCGGCCTGCCAGAAAGGTCAGACCCATCACCGCCACCAGCGCCGTGTCGGTCTGCAGCGCGGTAAAGGCCGAGAGGCCGAACTGGAACAGGATGCCCGCCAGCATCGCGCTGGCCAGGCTGTCGGGGATCAGCCGCGACAGGGCGGCGAACCAGCCGGTCACGCCGGTCAGCACCAGCAGCGCGGCGCACAGCAGGAACGCGCCCACGGCCTGCTCCATCGGCACTCCGGGCAGGCTGACCGCCAGCAGCGCCGCGCCCGGTGTCGACCAGGCCGTCAGGATCGGCATCCGGGAGAGCAGCGACAGGATCAGGCAGGTGATCCCCATGCCCAGCCCCAGCGCGAGCATCCAGCTGTTGGCCTGCGCCTGGCTGGCGCCCGCCGCCTCGATCGCCTGGAAAATGATCGCGACAGATCCGGTATATCCCACCAGCACCGCCACCGTGCCGGAGACAAGATGCGAGAGTTTCAGATCCTTGAGCATGTGGGTTTTCCTTGGCTGCCGGGTGGCATAGGGTGGCCGTACGTTATAGCGCACACTGGCACACGTGCGTTATAACGCACAAGCGTTTTCTGGCGGCGGCGGTTGGGGGCAGGCAAGGACCATGAGTGACGACAGCATTACCCTGAATTTGCGGGATATTCGCACGGCAGCGGGGCTGAGCCTGTCAAAGGCGGCAGAGGTGACGGGCGTCAGCAAGGCGATGCTGGGCCAGATCGAGCGCGGCGAATCGAGCCCGACCATCGCCACCCTGTGGAAGATCGCCAAGGGGTTTCACCTGCCGCTGACCGCGCTGATCGGCCAGGCGACCCGGCCCGCGGGCGAGGGCGACGGGGTCTACGAGACGGTGCAGTTCCCCGGCAGCATCGCGGTCAAGATGGTGTTCCCCTTCGACCCCTTGCTGGGGGCCGAGACCTTTCAGGTGACGCTGAAGCCGGGCCAGTGCCACCAGTCGCAGCCGCATGACGCGGGCGTCACCGAAGAGGTGTTCGTGCTGCAAGGCCGGATGGAACTGCTGCGCGATGGCGCCTGGGTGGCGCTGGACACCGGCCAGGGGCTGCGCTTTGCCGCCGACCAGCCGCATGGCTACCGCAGCGGAACCACCGGCGCGGTGTTTTTGAACATGCACCACTACCGCCAGGCGGGTTTGCCGCAGCCGGGCTGACATCGCTTCACTTGTGAATTTTCTGCGCGGGGCCTACCAATCGGTGCAGACATTCAGTTGAAGTGATTTTTGCGGAAAGGTCTTGCATGGATACGCTGCGCGGAAGCCTGTTGATGGTGCTGGCGATGGGGGCCTTCGCGCTGGAGGACATGTTCCTCAAATCCGCCGCCGCCGCGCTGCCGGTGGGGCAGATCCTGA